>JAXDGC010000001.1:0-11120 GCA_034665245.1 Solirubrobacteraceae bacterium
AGGAACTCGAGTGCCTGATCGAGAGACAGCTGCCGGTGGGGCACCAGCCGCACCAGCACCTCGGAAGTGGAGGAGCGGATGTTGTTGAGCTGCTTCTCCTTGGTGGCGTTGACGTCGAGGTCGTCGGCGCGGGCGTTCTCGCCCACGACCATGCCCTCGTAGACCTCCTCGCCCGGCCCGACGAACAGCGTCCCGCGCTCCTGGAGGTTCATCAGCGCGAAGGTCGCCGCGGTGCCGCGGCGGTCGGCGACCAGGGAGCCGCTCGGGCGCGTGCGCAGCTCGCCGACCCAGGGCTCCCAGCCGTCGAAGACGTGGTGGAGGATCCCGGTGCCTCGCGTCTCGGTGAGGAACTCGGTGCGGAAGCCAATCAGCCCTCGCGCCGGCACGGCGTAGTCGAGGCGGACCCATCCGGTCCCGTGGTTGACCATGTGCTCCATGCGGCCCTTGCGGAGTGCGAGCAACTGCGTCACGACGCCGACGTAATCCTCGGGGACGTCGATGGTCATGCGCTCGCGCGGCTCGTGGGTCTTGCCGTCGATCTCGCGCGTGAGCACCTGGGGCTGGCCCACGGTCAGCTCGAAGCCCTCGCGGCGCATGATCTCGACGAGGATCGCGAGCTGGAGCTCGCCACGGCCCTGGACCTCCCAGACCTCGGGGCGCTCCGTGTCGAACACGCGCAGGGACACGTTGCCGATCAGCTCCTGGTCGAGCCGGGTCTTGACCTGGCGGGCGGTGAGCTTGGAGCCGTCGCGACCGGCCAGCGGCGAGGTGTTGATCCCGATGGTGACCGACAGCGAGGGCTCGTCGACGGTGATCACGGGCAACGGGCGGGGGTCGTCGCGGTCGGCGAGAGTCTCGCCGATGGTGACCTCGGGAATGCCGGCGACGGCGATGATCTCCCCCGGCCCGGCCTCCTCGGCGTCGACGCGGTCCAGCGCGTCGGTGACGTAGAGATCGCCGACCTGGGCGTTCTGGATCGTCCCGTCGGCGCGACACCAGGCGATCGGCTGGCCCTTGCGGATCGTCCCGTTGCGCACCCGGCAGAGCGCCAGGCGCCCGACGTAGAGCGACGCGTCGAGGTTGGTGACGTGCGCCTGGAGCGGGTGATCGGGGTCGTAGGTCGGCGCCGGGATGTGCTCGAGCAGCAGGTCCATCAGCGGCGTCAGGTCGTCGGCCAGCGCGTCGACGTCGGCCTCGAGCCCCGCGCGGCCCGCCCGCGCGTTGCAGTAGACGATCGGGAACTCGATCTGCTCCTCGTCGGCGTCGAGGTCCAGGAAGAGCTCGTAGACCTCGTCGACGACCTCGGCGATGCGCGCGTCGGGGCGGTCGACCTTGTTGACGACGAGGATCACCGGCAGCCGGGCCTCGAGCGCCTTGCGCAGGACGAAGCGTGTCTGCGGCAGGGGGCCCTCGGAGGCGTCGACGAGCAGCAGGATCCCGTCGACCATCGTCAGCCCGCGCTCGACCTCACCGCCGAAGTCGGCGTGGCCCGGGGTGTCGATGATGTTGAGCTTGACCCCGCGGTGGCGGACCGACGTGTTCTTGGCGAGGATCGTGATGCCCTTCTCGCGCTCGAGGTCCATCGAGTCCATGACGCGGTCGGCGACGTCCTGGTTGGCGCGGAACGCTCCCGACTGCCAGAGCATGGCGTCGACCAGCGTGGTCTTGCCGTGGTCGACGTGGGCGACGATCGCGACGTTGCGCAGGTCTTGCCGGGTGGCGGACATGACCTGAGGCTAGAAGGTCAGCCGTCGGAACCGACCGGGCGCGGCGCGTGTAGAAGGGGCAGTGGTGGGCCGGCCACTCAATGAATCGGAGCTCGTCGCGCGTGCCAGGCGCGGGGATCTCGACGCCTTCGAAGAGCTCGTCCGCGAGCACCAGGGGATGGCCTTCCGCACCGCATACGTCATCACGGGCTCCGCCGCCGACGCCGAGGAAGCCGCGCAGGACGCGTTCGTGAAGGCGCATCGCGCGCTCGGGCGCTTCCGCGAGGGAGAGCCGCTGCGCCCGTGGCTGCTCGCGATCGTCGCCAACGAGGCGCGCAACCGCCGGCGCTCGGCGGCGCGCCGGGCGCGGTTCGAGCTCAACCTGGCCGAGGAGCGCCCCTCCCGGGACGCGGCCCCGTCTCCGGAGGCGGCGCTCCTCGCCCGCGAGCAGCGCGCGCGGTTGCTCGCCGCGATCGACACGCTCGGGGAGGAGCAGCGCCAGGTCGTGGCCTGCCGTCACCTTCTCGGGCTGTCCGAGCGCGAGACCGCGGCTGCGCTCGGGTGGCGCCCGGGAACCGTCAAGTCGCGGCTGTCGCGCGCGCTCGCGCGGCTCGAGGAGCAGTTGTGAGCGAGCTCCTCGAGACCCGGCTTGCCGACCTCGCCGCGCACGTCGAGCTGCCGCCCGCGCCCGACCTGGCGGCGCGCGTGCGCGCGCGCGTCGAGGCTGAGCCGCCGCGGCGCGCATGGCGGCTGCGCCCGGCCTTCGCCGTCCCGCTGGCGCTGCTCGCGCTGTCGGTCGGCGGCGTGGCTGCCGTCCCGTCGGCGCGCAGCGCAGTGCTGCGCTGGCTCGGGATCGAGGGCGTGCGGATCGAACGCGTGCCGAAGGCGCCCGCTCCCCCGCCGGCGTCCTCGCCGCCCGCGCTCGACCTCGGCCGTCGGACGACGCTCACGCGTGGCACGCTCGTCCCGCGCGCGCTCGGCCGGCCCGACGCGGTCTACGCGGACGGCGACCGCGTGACGCTCCTGTACCGCCCGCGCCGCGGCCTGCCGGAGTCCGAGCACAGCGGCGCGGGGGCGCTGCTGTCGCAGTTCCCCGGGCGGACCAACCAGCTCTATGTCAGCAAGCAGGCGGGGCCCGGCACCAAGGTCGAGCCCGTGCGGGTCGGTGGCGAGCCCGGCTTCTGGCTCGGCGGCGTCGCCCACTCGGTCCTCTACGAGGACCCCTCCGGCGCGATCCGCGAGTCACGCGCGCGACTCGCCGGCCCGACCCTGGTCTGGCGGCACGGCGATCGCACGCTGCGCCTCGAGGCCGACGTCTCCAAGTCGCGGGCGCTCGCCATCGCCCGCACCATCCGATGAGGAGGGAGCCCACCATGCAGCGCGTGCTCGTCCTGGCGGCCGTCGCCGCCCTCGCTCTCGCTGTCGCCCCGGCGGCGGTGGCCAAGGAGATCACGAAGGCGGAGGTGTGCGGCGCCGACGGCTGCGTGAGCGTCGACGACGCGGACGGCCGCTTCGCGCTGATGGAAGGCGGGCCGCCGCGCACTCCGCCGGCGGCGGCGCCGTACTACGAGGTGAACATGGAGATGGACCACCGTGGCGGCGGGTTCAGCTACACCGCCGTGCCGGACCGGCGCGCGTACCGCGCCGACGACGGCGGCTGGTACGAGATGCCGCCCGCGATGGTCGTGCTGGTCGCCAAGGCGGCCGCGCGCAGTCGGGCGTTCCCGGCCGCCGGCCTGATCGGCGCCGCGCCCGCGCCCGAGCCGCCCGCCGACACCGGCAACGCGCTGTGGCCGGAGGGGGCGCTGATCGCGCTCGTCCTGGCCGCCGGCGGCGTGTTCCTCGTGCGCCTCGCGCGCGGGTCGCGGAGGTTCGGGCCCGCGTCGAGCTAGAGCCGCTGCGCGGCGAGCGTGACGCGCCGCGTCTTCGCGCCGCGGCGTGTCAGCGTCAGTCGCACGCGGTAGGTCCCGCGCCGCAGCCCGCGCGGCGCGATCCGCTGCCGGTAGGTGCGCCCGGCCCGCCGCGAATGCGCCTTGAAGCGCCGCACGACGCGCTTGCCGCGCAGCACGGTCACGCGCACCGTGCGCGCGCTTCCGAGCCGGTAGGACAGCGCGAGCTTCTTTCCGCGCGTGCCGCCGAACACGGGCAGGCCGAGCTTGAAGGAGCGCACGATGCCGCAGCCGGGCCGCTTCGCCGCGGCCGGCCGGCGGTGGAAGCGCCCGCCACGGCGGGCGAGCACGAACTGGCGCACGTCGCCGCCGCTGCGCAGCCGCACCGTGTAGATCCCCTGGCCGGCGCCGCGCGCCTTCCAGGTGAACGAGCGCTTGCGGTTGGTGAAGTGCGCGACGCGGCGGTTGCCGAGCACGCGCCGCCCGCGCGCGTTGCGGAAGACGTCGACGGTGACCGGCCGCGACGTCCGCCGCGCGAAGCGCACGCGCAGCCGCCGCCCGCTCGGCCGCGCCGACGCCGAGCGGAAGCCCACCGCGGCCGCGCACGCCGAGGCGCCGCTCTTCTGGAACGTCTCCGAGCGGTCGCAGCCGGCGAACGTGACCGTCACCGGCCCGTCGGTCTTCACGCGCAGCACCGCGTCGCAGGTCAGCTTCGCGCGCCGGGGGTGCACGGTGACCGTGCGGATGTTGCGCGCGCTGAGATCGAGCGCGTCGGCGCGACGCGTCGCCGGCACGCCGCCCCAGGCCTTGGACTGGCTCGTGTAGGCGATCGAGCCGAGGTTGCCGCCGCTGAGCGAGCCGCCGCCGTTCTGCGTGGCGCCCGGCTTGGGATCGCCCGTGCCGAACGCCTCGGAGCGCGCGTCGACCGTGCCGAGCGGCGCCGTGCCGGCGCCGGCACGCAGCGCGATGCCCGAGAGCCAGTAGGCGTGGTCCGCCGTCGTCCCGACGCCCGGGAAGTCCATCTTCGGATTGCGGACATAGGTCACGTGCGCGGGGTCGCGGTCCACGCGCGCGTCGCCGAGGAAGGCCGCCGCGGGCGCGTACTGGTCGTGGACGGCGAGCGTGAGATGCTCGGCCGGCGCGAAGGTGTCGAACTCGTAGCGGTAGCCGAGCGTGTCGAAGCCGTTGGCCTGCTCGCGCGCGCCGGCGTAGGGCACGAGCTCGTCACCGGCGGCGTTCCACATCCGGAACGGGATGTTGCGCAGCGAGGCGAGCTGGCGGAACGTGTTGGACTGCGCGCCGCCGGGCTGCGGGTCGGCGGGCGGCGTCCAGACGCCGATGCCCGGCGGGCCGACGGTCGGCTGGCCCTTGGCGAACAGGTCGGGGTACTCGGTCGCGAACCGGTAGGTCCCGTAGCCGCCCATCGAGTAGCCCGCCACCGAGGTCAGCGCCGGGTCGAGCGGGTAGTGCCGCGCGACGTCCGCCCACACCTCGAAGACATCCGCGCCCGGGTATTCGACGTACCAGCCGTCCGGGCCGCGCCCCGACGGCGTGGCGATCAGGTGGCCCTGGCCGCGCTCGCCGAACTGCGACTGGTTGCGGCTGCCCGAGTACTGGTTGTAGTTCGCACCCAGCGAATGCATCAGCGGGGTGAAGCCGTAGCGCGCGGGCGTCTTCTTCGGGACGTAGAGCGCGTAGGGGAGCAGGCGCCCGAGCAGCTCGCCCTTGCAGCCGCTCGACTCCCCGCACTGCGAGTTGAAGTCGACGCCCTGCCGGGTCTCGAAGTGGCTGGCCAGGATGCGGTTGATGGGTCCGGTCTTCGGGACCCGGCTGTCGTCTCGCGTGCCGGCGGCCAGCTTGCCGAAGTCGACGTCGGCGTGGAAGCGCGAGAGGTCGCCGGTGCGCAGGTCGTTGCCCTGCTGCTTGTCGCGCCACCAGGCAGGGTCCCCGGTGGTGTTCGTGGGGTTGCTGATGTCCGGGTAGGGCTCGTCGAAGCGGAAGGCGACGTTGAAGAACGCCGGCGGCGTGGGCAGCGCGCCGGCGCCGCCGGGGGTGGTCGCGGTCGCGGCGTTGCCCGGCACGAGGTACTTCCCGCCCGCCGTGTCCCACAGGCCGACGCCGGCCGCGAGCCGGACCGTCCCCGAGCCGGGGTTCCACGCCGCGTGCGGCACGCGCACCTCGATCTGGCGGCTCTCCGCGAACACCGTCACCTGCGGCGCGGGGCTGCGCGCGACTCCGGCGGCGTTCACCAGGTCCGCGTGCGGGCCGTGGACGGTGAGGAAGAGCTCCGCGGGCGCCACCGCGTTGGCGCCGTGGGGGAACGGCACCGGCGCGGGGGAGGAGCCGATCGCGATCGTGGCCCCGACCCGTTCGGAGTCGAGCAGCGTGTTGAGCGTGAGCCGGAACGCGGTCGCGTCCGCCAGCGGGCGCACGCGCAACTCGACGAGGTCGGCGGCGTTCTGGGCGTAGACCGGCGCGGTCGGATACGTGTAGGTGCCGTTGGACTGCGAGAACGTGTCGTCGCCCGCCCGCGGGTCGCCGGGGTCGCGCTGGCCGCCGTTGGCCCCGTGGTCGTCGTAGAGGAAGTCCTGGTAGACGTACTCGCCGTCGCGGTAGGAGCCGGCGCCGGAGACGAGGATCGGCTGCGCGCGCCAGTTCGCCGTGTTCTGCAGCTGCGGCGCGACGGCGGGCGGCGCGTAGAGGATGTCCGGGCCCGGCCGCGGCGCTGCGCCGCGGTACAGCGAGCCCTCGTCGGCGCGCGCCGGCGCGGCGACGACCAACGCTGCGAGCCCCGCGACGAGCCATCGGATCCGTCCGCTCCCCATTCCGCGGCGGACCATAGCTAGGGTGCGCCGCATGGGGCGCCACTTCGAGATCTCGGACACGCGCCTGCACGTCGTCGAGCGCGGCGCGGACGGCCTGCCGCTGCTGATCATCCACGGCGGCCCGTCGCTCGACCATCACATGTTCGGCGACTACCTCGACCCGCTCGGCGACGAGTTCCACCTCGTGCTCGTCGACCTGCGCAGCCAGGGTCTCTCGGATCGCGCGCCGGTCGAGACGTGGACGCTCGAGCGGATGGCGGCCGACGTCGGCGAGCTCGCCGAGGCGATGGGCTTCGACCGCTACGCGACGCTCGGGCACTCCTACGGCGCATTCGTCGTGCTCCAGCAGGCGGTCGACCGGCCCGGGCACGCGGCGGCCACGATCGTCTCGAGCGGCGCGCCGTCCGCGCGCTACCTCGCCGCGGTCGAGGAGAACCTCGCCGCCTTCGAGCCGATCGAGCTGCGCGAGCAGGTCACGCAGTCGTGGGCGCGCGAGCAGCAGGCGCGGACCGCGGAGGAGTGCGACGCGCTGCTGCACGACCAGCTCCCGTTCCACTTCGCCGACCCGCGCGACCCGCGGATCGCGGAGTTCGAGCGCCGCACCGCCGGCGTCGTCCAGTCGCCGGACATCCTGCGCCACTTCGCGACCGCCGACTACGGCGGCATCGAGGTCGAGGACCGCCTGGGCGACATCACGCAGCCGGTGCTCGTGCTCGCCGGCCGCCACGACCGCACCTGCGTCGTCGAGGCCGGGGAGGCGATCGCGGCCGGGGTCGAGGCCGCCGAGCTCGTCGTGTTCGAGGCCGGCGGCCACATGACCTACGTCGAGGAGAACGAGGCCTACCTCGAGGCCGTGCGGCGGTTCCTTCAGTCCGTGCCGTAGAGGCGATCGCCGGCGTCGCCGAGCCCGGGGCGGATGTAGCCGCGCTCGTCGAGCTGCCGGTCGATCGAGGCGCAGAAGACCGGCACCTCGGGGTGCTCGGCGCTCAGGGCCTCGAGCCCCTCCGGCGCGGCGACGAGGCAGACGAAGCGCAGCCGCCGAGCGCCGCGCTCCTTGAGGATGCGCAGGGCGGAGGCGGCGCTGCCGCCGGTGGCGAGCATCGGGTCGACGAGCACGATCTCGGCCTCCGGGCCGTGGTCGGGGATCGACTCGTAGTAGCCGACCGGTGAGAGCTTGTCCTCGTCGCGGTACATCCCGAGGTGGCCGACGCGCGCCTCGGGCATCAGCGCGAGGAAGCCCTCGACCATGCCGAGGCCGGCGCGCAGGATCGCGATCACCACGATGTCGTCCCCGAGCCGCGCGCCGGCGGTCGTCTCGAGCGGCGTCTCGACGTCGATCTCCGCCAGCCGCAGGTCGCGCAGCGCCTCGTAGCCGATCAGCATCGCGGCCTCGCGCATGCGGCGGCGGAACTCGCCCGACGGCGTCGCGCGGTCGCGCAGCACGCTCAGGTGGCGCGCGACGAGCGGGTGGTCGACGACGGTCACGTCGGTCACGCGCGCGCACGCTATAGCCTCGGAGCGGTGAGCGAGGCGCGCCGCAACGTGGAGCTGAAGGCGCTCGATCCCGAGCCCGCGCGCTCGCTCGAGCGAGCGCTCGCGCTGGGCGCCGAGGACCGTGGCGTGATCGTCCAGCGCGACACGTACTTCCGCGTCGGGTCGGGGCGGCTGAAGCTGCGCGAGGAGCAGCCCGGCGAGGCGCACCTGATCGCCTACGAGCGGCCCGACGCGGCAGAGGTGCGCGTGTCGGCCTATCGCGTCGTCCCGGTGCCCGACGCGGCCGCGCTGCTCGAGGCGCTGGAGGAGACGGCCGGCGTCGACGTGGTGGTCGCCAAGCGGCGGCGGCTCCTGCTGTGGGAGTCGGTCCGCATCCACCTCGACGAGGTCGAGGGGCTCGGCTCGTTCGTCGAGCTCGAGGCCGTCGCCGAGCCGGGCTCGGATCTCACGCGCGAGCGGAGGCAGATCGAGCAGCTCCGGGAGGCGCTGCGGATCCGCGACGACGCGCTGCGCGAGGGGTCGTACTCCGACGCGGCGCGGGCGGCCGCGTTCGCGCCCGACCCCGAGCTGCTCGCGCTCGCCCGCGAGGCCGCCGGGCGCGCGTACGCGCCGTACTCGAACTTCCCCGTCGGGGCGGCCGTGCGCACCGCGGACGGCCGCCGCTACGCCGGCGCCAACGTCGAGAACGCCGCCTATCCGCAGGGCCAGTGCGCCGAGGCGTCTGCGCTCGGCGCGATGGTGGCGGGCGGCGGCGGCCGCGTGGTCGAGGTGGTGGTGGCGGCGCCGAGCGAGGAGGAGTGCTCGCCGTGCGGCGGCTGCCGCCAGCGCCTGCGCGAGTTCACCGACCAGGACGCGCCGATCCACCTCGCCGACATGGAGCGCGTGCGCCGGACGACCTCGCTGGCGGAGCTGCTGCCGCTGTCCTTCGGGCCGGAGGCCCTCGGATGAGCGCGCGCGAGGCCGCCGCCGTCGTGGCCGAGCGGGCGCCCGGCTTCCGCCCGCGCTTCGGGCTCGTGCTCGGCTCCGGGCTGGGCGCGCTGGCCGATGAGCTCGAAGACGCGGTGACGATCCCGTACGCGGAGCTGCCCGGCTTCCGCGTCGGCACCGTCGCGGGCCACGCCGGCGCGCTGACGCTGGGCCGGCTCGACGGCGCCCCGGTCGCTTGCCTGCGCGGGCGCTCGCACGTGTACGAGGCGATCGAGGCGACCGCCGTCACCACGCCGGTGCGCACCCTCGCGCTGCTCGGCGCGGAGATCCTCGTGCTCACCAACGCCGCCGGCTCGCTGCGCCCCGAGGCCGGCCCGGGGAGCCTCGTGGCGATCAGCGACCACATCAACCTGCAGGGCTTCAACCCGCTCGTGGGGCCGAACGACGAGGACGTCGGGCCGCGTTTCCCGACCCTGCTCGACGCCTACGATCCCGAGCTTCGCGAGGGCCTGCACCGGGCCGCCGACGAGCTCGGCACGCCGCTGCACGACGGCGTCTACCTCGCCGTCAGCGGTCCGAGCTTCGAGACCCCGGCCGAGATCCGCGCGTTCCGCACGCTCGGCGCCGACCTCGTCGGCATGTCGACGGTGCCGGAGGCGATCGCCGCGCGCCATGCAGGCCTGCGCGTCGCCGCCGTCTCCGTCGTCACGAACCTGGCCGAGGGCATGGGCGACGTGGCGCTCTCGCACGAGCAGACGCTGGCCGAGGGCGAGCGCGGCGCGGCCTCGCTCGCGCCGCTGCTGCGACGATGGGTGGCCGGACATGCTTGAGCCGCGCGAGATGGTCGCGCTCGTCGACCTCACCAGCCTGACCGGGGATGAGACCGACGCCGAGATCGCGGCGCTGTGCGCACAGGCGCAGACACCCGCGGGGCCGGTCGCCGCGGTCTGCGTCTACGGGAAGTACGTGCCGCGCGCGGTCGCCGAGCTCGAGGGCAGCGGTATCCCGGTCGCAGCGGTGGCGAACTTCCCGGAGGGCGACCTCGACGCGCGGCGCGCGGTCCGCGAGACCGAGCAGGCGGTCCGGGCCGGCGCGCGCGAGATCGACGTCGTGCTGCCGTGGCGCGCGTTCGCAGCCGGCGACCGCGCTGGGGCGATGGCGGTCGTCGAGGCGACGCGCGAGGCCTGCCCCGTGCTGCTCAAGGTGATCCTCGAGTCCGGGCTGCTGAAGGAGCCCGAGCTGATCGGCGCCGCCGCGCGCGACTCGCTCGCGGTCGGCGCCGACTTCGTCAAGACCTCGACGGGCAAGCTGCAGCCGGCCGCCACGCTCCCCGCCGCGGCGGTGATGCTCGAGGCCGTCCGCGATCACGGGATCGGCGGCTTCAAGGCCTCGGGCGGGATCCGCACGGCGGAGGAGGCGGCCGAGTACCTCGAGCTCGCCGACGCGCTCTTCGGCCCGGAGTGGGCGGCGCCGGCGACGTTCCGCTTCGGCGCGTCGAGCCTCCTCGCCGACCTGCTGCGCGAGCGGTAGGGTCGCCCGGATGGCCGAGCTGCCGCCTGAGGTCCGGGAGCTGTTCGAGGGGGCGAACTTCGTCCATCTCGCCACGCTCATGCCCGACGGCTCGCCGCACTCCGTCGCGATCTGGGCGGGGACCGAGGGCGACGACGTCGTCTTCTTCACCCAGGAGGGCTCGCTGAAGGCGCGCAACATCGCCCGCGACCCGCGCGTGGCGATCTCGATCGTCGACCACGACGACCCCTACCAGACCGCGCAGCTGCGCGGCGAGGTCGTCGAGGTCCGGGGCGCCGAGGCGGCGCACGAGCTCGCCGACGAGCTCGCGCTGCGCTACACCGGAGAGCCGTTCCCGTACAAGCCACCGACCTCGCGGCTCTACGTCGTCGCGATCAGCAGGGTGCGCTCGACGCAGCTGGGATTCGAGCACCGGCCGTCCGCCGCGTGAGCGTTCCCAAGGCCGAGCTGCACGTCCACGTGGAGGGTGCGGCCTCGCCGGACCTCGTCCGCCGGATCGCGGCCCGCAACAACGTGAGCGTCCCCGAGGGCGTCTTCACCGACGACGGGCGCTTCCGCTGGCGCGACTTCCTCGACTTCCTCGCGACCTACGACGCCGCCACGAGCGTCATCCGCACCGGCGAGGACTATCGCGACATCGTCTACGAGTACCTGGTCGGCTGCGCCGCCGAGGGCGCGATCTACGTCGAGCTGACCGCGTCGGCCGACCACGCCGCGGAGGTCGGGCTGTCCGATGAGGAGCACCTCGC
>JAXDGC010000002.1:0-3036 GCA_034665245.1 Solirubrobacteraceae bacterium
CGAGGTTCTTCTCCGTCTCCCCGATGTACTTGGAGACGATCGTGGAGAGGTCGACGCGGAAGAGCTCGAGCCCGAGCTCGGCGCCGAGCACCTCGGCGGCCATCGTCTTGCCGGTGCCCGACTCGCCCGCGAACAGGACCTTGAGGCCCTGGGTGCGCGCGACGGCGCGCTCGTAGCCCCACTCCGAGAGGACGCGGTCGCGGTGGCGGAGGTAGGCCGAGATCGAGCCGAGGACCTCGCGCTGGCGGCTGGGCAGCACGAGCTCGGCCCAGCGGTAGCGCGGCGTCAGCTGCGTGGCGAGCTCGCCGAGCAGCGAGGAGGACGCGTGGCGCGCGCCGCGGTCGAGGTCGGCGGGCTCCGGGGCGTCGCCGTTGCGCGAGCGCGCGGTGATCGTGGCGACCTCGGCGGCCTGGGCGATCTGGGTCAGCGAGAGCCGGAACTTCGCGCTGACGTCGCGCGTGTCGCCGGCGCCCGTCAGCTCCGACCAGGCGGCCTGGCGCTCGGCGAACGTCGGCATCGGCACCTCGACGAGCAGCACGGTGCGGTCGCCGAGCGTGAGCGCGCCCGAGCGCGTGGGCGCGAGCAGGACGAGCCGCTCGGGATGCTCGTCGAGCGCGCGCAGCAGCGCCGTGCGCTCCGCGGGCTCGAGGCGCTCGAGCCCGTCGCCGCACAGCAGCCGGCCCTCGAGCGCGCAGCACAGCGCGGCGTCGGCCATCACCTCCGGCTTGGAGAGCTCGCGCACGTCGGTGAGCAGCAGCGGCCGGTCGGCGGCGCGGGCCACGAGCGCGGCGGCATCGGGGCCGGCGACCACGAGCGGCAGCTGCGTCGGGGCGGCGAGGAAGGCGGAGATCTCGGCGATCGACTCCTCGCGGCCCGGGCGCTCGGCCGGCACCGCCTGGCGTCGCAGGCGGCCGCCGCTCAGCGGCTCCAGCGGCGCGCCGAGCCCGAGCAGGAACGCCGCGAGCGCGTCGGCGACCTTGACCGCGCGGTCGCCGAGCGGCGTGGTGCCCTCGCCTTCCACCAGCCGCAGCGCGCCCGAGCGCCGCAGCGCGGCGCCGTGCCCGAAGCAGGCGAGCACGTCCGCGGCGGCGACGCCGTCGCCCACGAGCAGCTCGGCGACGAGCCGCGGGCTCGCGAGCCGGCGCGTGACGTCGTCGTGCAGGTAGGCGAACAGCCGCCCGTAGCGCGGATGCAGCTCCGGCGCCGCGCAGAGCCCGAGCACCGCGGTGTCGAGGGCGTCGAGCCCGAGCCGCTCGCCGGCGTCGGCGAGCCGCGCGTCGGTGTCCTCCGCCCTGGCGTCCGCCGCGAGCGCGAGCGCCTGGTCGTCGGAGATGTAGAGCCCGCGCAGCGGGTCGCCGGGGTTCGGGTCCCCCGCGGCCGCGCGCTCGACGTGGGCTCTCAGCCGAGCGTCGAGGAACGCGAAGCCGACGGCCGGATCGGACTCAGCCGACGAGCTCGCGGGCGACACCATCCGCCTCGACCTCGAGTGGCTCGCCCGGGTTCGAGACCTGCAGCGGGCCGGAGAGCGGCGCGCCGCGCTGCTGGTCCGTGTGGGCGACCTCGTGGGCGATCAGCTCGCGGCCGGCGGCGGTCCCGGGCTGGTACTCGCCGGCGGCGAAGAAGATGTCGGTGCCGGTCGCGAACGCGCGCGCCTCGACGGCGCGGGCGAGCGAGGCCGCGTTCTCGTCCGCGTGCACGCGGACGTCGGAGAGCGACCCGCCGAGCTTGCTCTCGAAGTCGCCGACGAGCGACGCCGGCAGTGGGCTGCCACCGCCGCGCGCGCCGGCGATCGCGGCCTCGATGGCCGGGTGGGCGACGCCCGACGGGAGGATCCCCTCGCCGGCGCTCATGCGCGAGAGCACGGTGCCGAAGGCCTGGTTGCCGACGGCCGAGGCGAGATCGGTGACGCTCGACGGCTCGTGCGCGGCGGGCGCCGGCGCCTGGACAGCCGGCGCGCGGACGTGCTCGAGCTCCGCGTGGAGGTCGGCGTCGAGAGCACTCACGGGCGCGAGCATACGGGCTCGCGCCACCCGCCCGCAAGTGTCTGTCAGGGCACGCTTTAGCGCATCCCCACGTCGGGCTGCAGCGCGTCGGGGGCGAAGCCCGCGCGGTCGATGTGGCCCCAGCCGAGGTCGCCGCGGACGTAGGAGACGAACCCGCGCACGCGGTAGTAGGTCATGAGCTGGCGGTAGCCGAAGTTCTCGATCACGCAGAAGAGCACGAGCCGGCCGAAGTCGCGCCAGCGCCCGAACTTCTTGAAGGCCACGTCCTCGAGCAGCAGCGCCGACAGCGAGAGCGCGACGCCCGAACCGACCGCGAGCGTCAAGAACAGCGCGGCGGCCGTGGCGTCGAGGTAGCCGAGCAGGAAGCCCAGCGGGAGCACGATGTAGCCGATGGCCTCGACGAACGCGCCGAGGAACTCGAAGAGCACGAAGAACGGCAGGCCGAGCAGGCCGACCACGCCGTAGCGCGGGTTGCCGATCATGCGCCGGTGGCGCATCAGCGTGTCGGTGAGGCCGCGGTGCCAGCGGTCGCGCTGGCCGCCGAGCTGGCCGAGGCTCACGGGCGCCTCCGTCCAGCAGACGGGATCGGGCACGAACGCGATGTGGTACGGCCGCTTGAGCTCGCGCATCCGCCGGTGGAGGCGGACGATGAGCTCGAAGTCCTCGCCGATCGTGTCGGTGGCGTAGCCGCCGACGTCGATCACCGCGTCCTTGCGGAAGATCCCGAACGCGCCGGAGACGATCAACAGCGAGTTGACCAGGCTCCAGCCGGTGCGCGCCGCGGTGAACGCGCGCAGGTACTCGACGGTCTGGCACATCGGCAACCACTGGCGCGGCAGCCCGACCTTCGTGACGTGCCCGCGCGTGACCTCGCAGCCGTTGGCGACGCGGATGATCCCCGCCGCCGCGATCGTGCGGTCGGGCCGCTCGATGAACGGTCGCACGACCGTCACCAGCGCCTCGGGCTCGAGCAGCGAGTCGGCGTCCACGCAGCACACCAGCGGGTAGCGCGCGAAGTTGATCGCGGCGTTCA
>JAXDGC010000003.1:0-10221 GCA_034665245.1 Solirubrobacteraceae bacterium
CCTGCTCACCGGCCGCCACGGTCTCTTCAACTCGTACGAAGCGTTCATCCACATCATTGACGCGATGTTCAACCAGTATGCGAAGTGGCTGGAGACGAGCGCGGAGGTCGAGTGGAGGCGTCCGGTCGCATCCTTCAACTACCTGCTGTCGTCCCATGTCTGGCGGCAGGACCACAATGGCTTCAGCCACCAGGACCCGGGGTTCATCGACCACGTCGTCAACAAGAAGGCAGAGATCATCCGCGTCTACCTGCCGCCGGACGCCAACTGCCTGCTGTCCGTCGGCGATCACTGCCTGCGCAGCCGCAACTACGTCAACGTGATCGTGGCCGGCAAGCAGGCCGCGCTCGACTACCTCACGATCGACGAGGCGGTGGCGCACTGCACGCGCGGGCTCGGCATCTGGCCGTGGGCGAGCAACGACGACGGCGTAGACCCCGACGTCGTGCTGGCCTGCGCGGGCGACACGCCGACACTCGAGGCGCTGGCCGCTTCGTCGATCCTGCGCGAGCGCCTGCCCGAACTGCGGGTGCGCTTCGTCAACGTCGTCGACCTCATGCGCCTGCAGGACGAGACCGAGCATCCGCACGGTCTCTCCAGCGCGCAGTTCGACGCGCTGTTCACCGCCGACCGGCCCGTGATCTTCGCCTACCACGGCTACCCCTGGCTGATCCACCGGCTCACCTACCGGCGGACGAACCACCGCAACCTGCACGTGCGCGGCTACAAGGAGGAGGGCACGACGACGACGCCGTTCGACATGGTCATGCTCAACGACATGGACCGCTACCACCTCGTGATGGACGTCATCGACCGCGTGCCTTCTCTGGGCCAGCGCGCTGCCGGCCTGCGCCAGGAGATGGTCGACGAACGGTTGCGCACACGCGCGTACACGCGCGCGCACGGGGACGACCCCGCCGACGTCCGCGACTGGAGGCTGCCGGGACGCTAGTGCGCGTCCTTGTCGTCAACGCCGGATCGAGCAGCCTCAAGCTGCGGCTCGTCGGCGCGGACGACGAGCTGCTGGGAGCGCGCGACCTCGAGCCGGGCGGTGACATCGCCGGGGCCCTCGCGGACCTCGGCGACGCCGATGCCAGCGGCCACCGGGTGGTGCACGGCGGGGCGCGCTTCGTCGACCCCGTGGTGATCGACGACGGGGTCGTCGGCGCCCTGGAGAAGCTGACCGCGCTCGCGCCGCTGCATCAGCCGCCCGCGCTCGCCGCGCTCGCCGCGCTGCGCCGTGCAGCGCCCGACCTCCCAGCGGTGGCGTGCTTCGACACCGCGTTTCACGCCGGGATGCCCGAGGCCGCGGCGACCTACGCGCTGCCCCGCGCGTGGCGTGAGCGCTGGCCGCTGCGCCGCTACGGCTTCCACGGGCTCTCGCACGCGTGGGCGGCCCGGAGGGCGGCGGAGCTGCTCGACGGGCCCGAGCGGATCGTCGTCTGCCACCTGGGCGCCGGGGCGTCACTCGCCGCCGTGCGGGACGGGCGCTCGGTCGACACGACGATGGGCTTCACGCCGCTCGAGGGGCTGGTGATGGCGACCCGGTCGGGCGACGTCGATCCGGGGCTGCTGATGTGGCTGCTCGAACAGCCCGGGCTGAGCCGGTCGGAGGTCGCCCGGGCGCTCGTGCAGGACTCGGGCCTGGAGGGGTTGGCAGGGACCGCTGACATGCGCGAGGTGCTCGCAGCGGCGGCGCGTGGCGAACCCGCCGCGATCCTCGGCCTTGACGTCTACGTACATCGGCTGCGGGCCGCGATCGCGGCGATGGCCGCCGCGCTCGGAGGCCTCGACGCCCTGGTCTTCACCGGCCGGGTCGGCGAGCGCGCGCCGCAGGTACGAGCGCGGGCGGCCGAGCGTCTCGGCTTCCTCGGCATCGCGCTGGACGACTCGGCGAACACCGCTGCGACCACGGATGCTGAGATCGGAGCGCCGGACGCGCCCGCGCGCACGCTGGTCATCGAGTCGCGAGAGGACCTCGAGATCGCGCGCTCGGTGCGCGCGGCGCTGGGCGAGATCCGCTGAGATCAGACCGCGGTGGCGACCGCGGCCGGCGCCTCGGTCCGGAGCGCGACCATGCGTTCGGGGATCACGGTGACCGGACACTCCGCACGGTGGATGACGTCGTGGGCGACGCTGCCGAGCAGAGCGCGGACGCGGCCATGGCCGCGGCTGCCGATGAGGATCTCGTCGGCCTCGCTGGTCGCGGCGGCTCTGATGATCGCCGGCCCGGCGGGCCCGATGGCGATGTCGCGCCGGTGCTCGACGGTGACGAGGCGCGCGCAGTCGCGTTCGAGGTCGTCGAGCACGGTTTCGGCCCAGCTCGCGGCATCCTGCTGCAGCTCGGCGTAGTAGGAGGCGGCGACGTAGTCCACCGGCACGCTGTAGGCGTGCACGAGGACCAGCCGGCCGTCCGGGAGGGCCCGGTCGATCGCGTGTTCCACCGCGGCGAGCGCCGCGGGCGATCCGTCGTAGCCGACCACGATGGTCGGATTGGGGCGTTCGAAGGTCATGACCAGGCGGCGCCGACGGCGGTCGTCGCGAACAGCGCGTCGTCGTCGGTCTCGCCGGCGCCGCGCGGGAACACGATCACGGGGCAGGCGGCCTGGGTCACGAGGCGTCCGGAGACGCCGCCGACCAGCACGGCACGCATCGGCCCGTAGCCGCGCGAGCCGACGACCAGCAGGTCGAGCTCCTCGGACGCCGCGGCGAGCACGCGCACCGGGTCGCCGACCGCGAACCGCGGTTCGATCTCCGGGTCGCTCTCGATGCTCGCCACCGCCGAGTCGAGCTCCATGGAGGCGCGCTCACGCAGCGTGAGGTTGTACGACGGCAACCCGCCGATCGCGACGCCGCCCGGAGGGAGGTCGTAGGCCAGCGGCTCGAAGACGCGGATCACCCGCAGGCGCGCTCCGCTCGCCGTGGCGACCCGGCCGGCGGCCTCGAGCGCGCGCTGGGAAGATGGGGAGCCGTCGTAGCCGCAGCCGATGATCGCGGGCTCCTCGCCCGAACGCTCCGCGTAGCCCTCGGGCGCCACGGCGACGGGACATGGCGACCCGTGCAGGAGCCGCTCGGCGGTGCTTCCCGGCAGCACCCGTCCGGCCCGCCCGGTGTGCGTCGAACCGACCACGATCAAGCCGGCATCCTCCTGCTCGGCGAGCTCGTGCAAGCCGTGCGACGGGGAGGGGTTCGCGATCGCCTTGACCTCGACGGACTCGTCGCCGTGGGCGGTGCGCAGGCGCTCGAGCAGATCGATGCTGTCCTCGCGCATGTAACCCTCGACCTCGCGGTTCGACCCGCGGCTGGGGTGCACGTCGTAGGGGAACACGTTGACGAGCATCAGCGTGGAGCCGCTGATGCCGGCCAGCTTGCTCGCCAAGGCGATGGCGTCGCTCGCGCCTTGGGACGCGTCGACGGCGACGATGATCTTGCTCATGATGTTCCCTTCTCGCAGGTGATGGGACAGACGGTATGCGTGGGCGGCAGTCCGGCCATCCGGGCCAGACCGCGCTCCCGGGTGGGGAACTACGCATGAGCGAGCCGGGACCGCGCTCGCCTCGAGCGCGGCTCGGCCCATGTCGCGACGGCGCTAGTGGAGCACGCGGTCGACGACGGCCATCGCCACCATGCCGACAGCCATGACGGCGGCGGTGGCGGCGGCCACGATGAAGAACAGCGGTCCGCCGAACACGTATTCGACGGTGTCCAGTGCGGTGTCCTTGTAGCGGGTCATGGTCACTCCTTTTGGTGTGGAAACGCTGTGCCACGAGTTATCGAGCGCCCGGCGCCTCCTGCCATCCGAGGGAACTGCGGTCACGTATCCGCAGAATCCCGCTAGAAGCAACGGCCCGACCCGGATGGCGGCCCGGCGACCGCGACCTAGAGTCGGTCTCGACTCCACGAGAGAGAAGGCAGCATGCGAGCACCCGCGATACCTGAACGGCATGTCCCGTTGCTGTGCAGCTCCTGCCAGGGACCCATGAGCCGTCAGGAAGTGACGTGCTGGAGGTGCGGCGCCCGAGTCCGAAGCTCCGCGCTTTGCGGGGGCACCTCCCGCCGGCAGAGGACGCGACGCGGACCGCACCAAGGGCTGCGAACGCGCTCGACGGCCGCGATGCTGTCGCTCCGGCGCGGCTCCGCAGGGCGGCGAGCGACCGTGGTCCGGCCCCGCACGGACCGCCTCGCTATGGCGGGACCGAGCCGGGCGGAAGATCACGCCCGCTGGCAGCGCGAACGCGCCGAGGCCCGAAACCGGGCCGAGGACGCGACGCGAGACCTGGCGGCCGCCATCGATGCCGGCGATGCCGGCTATCGCCGGCTCCGCCACGACCTCGACGACTACAGCACCCGCCTCGAAGCAGTGCGGGTCAGGCTGGTGCACGCACCCCGGCTTATCTGAACGGAGCGGCGCGCAAGGCGGGGCGGGAACGGCCCGTCGTCGTCCTCACGCCCCGGCCCTGACCTGCGAGCGCTCGGCCACGCCGCTGCGCCGAGCCACTTCGAGGCCCGCGTGCCAACCCGGAGCGCGGCCGTGCGGCGGCGGCTGAAGGTGGTCCGTCGGTAGACCCCCGGCGGCGATCACCCAGGCGGTCACGGAATTCGAGTTCCACATCTCGCCGGTCTTCAGCTCGTCGCGTCCCCACACCGGCGTGGGCACGGTCGCGGCGTGGTCGAGGAGCCGACGGGCGATCGCCGGGTCGTCGCTCAGCCGGCACGGACCGCCGATCGCCTCGCCGAGATCGGGAATCGACCCTCCGCGCCAGCAGCGAACCTCGTAGCGGAACGCTCGCAGCCGGCCGGCGTGGCGGCTCCCGACGGCGCCCATGGCGACCACGCCCCGGCTCGCCTCATCCGCGTCCGGCGAGGGCGCGAGCTCGATCGTGTAGCGATCGCCGTCCAGCTCGACGACGAGCGCCGCGTGATAGAGGTCGCAACGTCGCCGATGCTGCCCTACGGCTGCGATCGCCTCGAAGACCCGGCCGTTGAAGCGGACGAAATGGCCACCCGCGCCGAGTGGAATCCAATACAGCTCCACGGCTGCCGTATGCGATGTCTGCATTGCGTCCGAAGACTCGCCGGGGGAGCGCCGGCCCGCATCCGGACTCGCACACACAGCGAATGCGGATTAACCGCAGTGCTCGAATGCCTGGACCTGCCCGGAGATCCTGCAGCAGAGCGCGGCCTTCTACGGACCGGCTCACGGGTTAGCGCCGATGCCGCAGCGACCGTCGCCGCCTAGGTTGGAGATACACCCTGATTCCAAGCGAAGGAAGGAACCATGACCCCCGCCACACAGACACCACCACCCCGCGCACACGCTGTGAATGGCGTCGCGACGATCACCGTAGGACGGCCTGCCGGCCCGACGGTGACAGCGCAGCCCGCGAGCCCCGACCGGCCGCTCGTGCGCTACCTCTGGGCCGCGACCCGGCTCTGCCTGGGTTGGACCTTCCTGTGGCCGTTCATGGACAAGGCGTTCGGTCTCGGCCACGAGACGGCCTCGGCCGATGCGTGGCTCAGCGGCGGTAACCCGACCCAGGGCTTCCTGTCCCACTCGGTCGGCCCGTTCTCGGGGATCTACCAGGACATCGCAGGCGCCGGCGTGGTCAACGTGCTGTTCATGACGGGCCTGCTCGCAATCGGGCTCGCGTTGCTGCTCGGAGTCGCGATGCGGCCGGCGTGCATCGCCGGCGCGACGATGCTCATGCTGATGTGGAGCGCGTCGCTCCCGCCGCAGAACAACGTGTTCATGGACGACCACATCATCTACGCACTCGTCCTGATCGGCCTCGCCGCCGTCGGAGCCGGGAAGACCCTCGGACTCGGAGAGCGGTGGGCGCGGACCGCAGTAGTCCAGCGGTATGGCTGGCTCGCATAACGCGGTCGGCCACCACGAAGCGCAAGGGGGCCCGTACGGGCCCCCTTTTCGTGCCGGCTGTCACTGTGCTCGCGCCACCACTCGGTCCGGGGCGAGCCAGAGTGGCGGGTACCACGCGGGCGTATTGGAGAGCGGCAGCACCTCCTCGGCCAGGCGGAGCCCGAGCTGGTCGGCCATGAACGCACGGCGGGCAGCGATCCGCGCCCAGACGCTCGGATGCTCGCGGGCGATCTCCTCACGGAGTCGGGCGTCGGCGAGCGCGACGCCGTCCTCGCAGTTCGCGGCGCGCCCGGGGCGGTTGGCGGTCGGGATGATGTCGCACTGCAGCGCCATCCCGGACTCGAGTCGATCGGCCGCGCCGGGGCGGATCGGGCTGTTGACCCACTCGTCGAGGTGGATGAGGTGTCCGGGGTTGAGTGCCGGCTGGAAGTCGGTGCCGGCGAGGGTCTCGAGCACCGCGGCGTGGATCTCGCCGCCGCTGACGCCGAGCGCGAGCGTCTCATGCCACGTGGCGACGGCGCGCCAGTAGGGGAGAGCGAGCTCGGCGAGGAAGCTGTCGTCCTCGGGTCGCGATCCGTCGCTCACGAGGCCCGCCCGGCAGGTGAGCCCGCCCCACAGCCCGACCGCCGTCGTCGCGGCGTCTCCCTTCTGCAGCCGCCTCGCGGTCGGGCTGCGCAGGCCGACCGCCACCTCGGGGCCGGAGGAGAACATGAGATGCGCGCTGAGCGGCTCGCCCTCGTAGCGCATCGCGGCGACCGCCTCCTGTTCGCTCGTGCCTGGAGCGGCAGCGCCGAGGATCGCGCGGACCGCCGTCGATGCGCGGCCGGCAGCCCACTCGAAGGCAGCGATCTGCGCGGCGGAGTTGCGCGCGCGCTGCCCCTCGGTGGGCGACATCAGCAGCGCTGTCGCGTCGCGGACGGCCTCGGGACCGACCATATGGCGGAGCAGGTCGACGAGGAACGCCGGTGCCGCCAGGGCGGCGATGGGCAGGGTCCACTCAGCGTCATCGAGCGCCTTCCAGCCGACTACGCCGATGTTCGCGCCCATGGCTATCCCGGCGTCGCGCAGGACCGCGGCGAGGGTCGGGCCGCCGGAACGGTCCTGGCCCATCAGCGAGAGCGACGGGCAGACGACAACGTCGAGCTCGGCCTCCAGCAGGGTCGCGTAGGCCTCGCCTTCGAGGCCGACGACCAGCGTCCGGGAGGATGGCCCCAGCAGCAACGCCGCCTCCTCGAACCGCGGGTCGAAGCCACACAGGAACGCGATGTTCGCGAAATGCTCGCGGTCGCCGTAGACGACCACCCAGTCGCTGTCAGCGGCGGCCTGTAGCGCGTCCATGCGGGCGTTGTGCTCGCCTGCGCCGATGGCGGGACGCTCCTCCGGGACGCCGAAGTCGGGCAGTTCGACGGGGCGCATTTCGACGTTCATCGGGTCTCCTCGAGCGTGGCCGAGGCCGCCCGTGCGTGGACGCACGCTGCCCGATGCTCGGGCACCGCGCCGCGCGCCTGCCCGAGCGGCTGGTCGAACTCCGAGCAGCTCTCCAGCCGCACGGGGCAGCGCGGGTGGAAGCGGCAGCCGCTCGGGATCCGCGTGGCGTCGGGGATCTCGCCCGCGATGATCTGCTGCTCGGGCCGGCGACGGGGGTCGGCGTCGAGCACGACCGAGATGAGCGCGCGCGTGTAGGGGTGCTGCGGGTCGTCGATCACCGCCCGGGCGGGGCCCTCCTCGACCACGCGGCCCAGGTACATGACCGCGATGCGGTCGGCGTACTGGGCGGCGGTCGACAGGTCGTGAGTGATCATGAGCACCGCGATCCCGCGGCGGCGCAGGCCGTCGAGCACCCCGAGCACCCCCGCGCGCACCGAGACGTCGAGCATCGAGACCGGCTCGTCGGCGATCAGCAGCTCGGGCTCGAGCACGAGGGCCGCTGCGATCGCCACCCGCTGGCGCTGGCCGCCTGAGAGCTCGTGCGGGCGTCGCTCCAGGTAGGTCTCGGGCGGCGTCAGCCCGGCCGCCTCGAGCGCGCGCGTGACCCGGCCCTCCGGATCGTCGCCGACGCCCTGGATCACCAGCGCCTCGGCGACCACGTCGCGCACGCGCAGGCGCGGGTTCAGTGCCTGATAGGGGTCCTGGTAGATCAGCGAGGCGCGCCGGCGCAGCGTGCGGATCCCCCGCCCGTGGGCGGCCAGGACGTCCTCGCCGCCGAGGCGGATGCTGCCGCGGTCGGGCTCGACGAGGCGCAGCAGCGCCTGGGCGGTGGTGGACTTGCCCGAGCCGGACTCGCCGACCAGCGCCAGCAGCTCGCCGGCGGCGAGGTCGAAGGAGACGCCGTCGACGGCCCGCGCGCGCTCCGGCGGCCGGCGGGCGAGCGCCCCCGCCACGCCGCGCGGCACGGGGAAGCTCACGTGCAGGTCGCGGACCTCGAGCAGCGGTGCGGCGCTCACGTCATCGCCGGGTCGTTGAGATGGCAGGCGGCGGCGTGTTGCGGGTCCAGCTGCAGCAGCGCGGGGGTGATGACCGGGCAGGGCTCGAAGCGGCGGTCGCAACGGGGCTGGAACGGGCAGCCGACGTGGGGGCGGTCGAGCGGCGGCGGCACGCCGGGGATCGAGGCGAGCGGGCGGCCGCCGCGCAGCTCCGGCGTCGCCTCGAACAGCCGCCGCGTGTAGGGGTGGCCGGGGTCGTGGTAGAGCGTGTCGACCGGCCCGACCTCGGCCAGCGTGCCCGCGTACATCACCGCCGCGCTGCCGCACACGTGGGCGACGACCGGGAGGTCGTGGGTGACGAGCAGGAGCGCCAGCGACAGCTCGTCGCACAGCCGCACCAGCAGCGCGAGCACCTGCGCCTGCACCATCACGTCGAGCGCGGTCGTGGGCTCGTCGGCCAGCAGCACCTTCGGCTCGCAGGCGAGCGCCATCGCGATCGTGACGCGCTGGCGCATGCCGCCCGAGAACTCGTGCGGGTAGCGCCCGGCCCGCTCCGGCGGGATCCCGACGAGCGCGAGCAGCTCGCGCGTGCGAGCCTCGGCGGCGCGCTTGGACTGCGTCCCGTGCACGAGCATCGGCTCGGCGATCTGGCGGCCGATGGTGCGCACGGGATTCAGCGCGTTCATCGCGCCCTGCGGCACCATCGCGATCTCGGTCCAGCGCAGCGGCCGCGCGCTCGCGTCCCCGCTCGCGAGCAGCTCCTGACCGTCGACGAGCACGCGGCCGCTCACCCAGGCGTTGGCGGGCAGCAGCCCCATGAGCGCCAGCAGCGTCGTGGTCTTCCCGCAGCCCGACTCGCCGACGAGGCCGAGCCGTGCGCCGCGCTCGACCCCGAGCGAGACACCGCGCACGGCATGCACCTCGCTGCCGTCGTCGAGCTCGAAGCCGACGTGCAGGTCCTCGACCGCGAGCACGCTCACGGCGTCGTCGCCATCCGCCGCAGCCGCAGGCGCCGGGAGGCGAGGTGCGAGACCGCCAGGCGCGGGTTGAGCGAGTCCTCGATCGCCTGGCCCAGCAGCGAGCAGGCCAGCACCACGAGGATCACCCCAACCCCGGGCGGGACGACGAACCACCACGCGCCGCTCGAGATCGCGGCGCTCGAGAACGCGAAGTGCAGCATCGTGCCCCAGCTGACCGCGGTCGGGTCCCCGAGCCCGAGGAACGACAGCGAGGTCTCGTTGAAGATCGCGATCGCGATCGTCAGCACGGTGTTGGCCATCAGCAGCGTGCCGACCTGGGGGAGGACGTGGCGGCGCAGGATGTAGAGGTCGCCGGCCCCCATCGCGCGCGCCCGCTTGACGAAGGTGCGCTCGCGCACGCTGCGCACCTGGGAGCGCACCACGCGCGCGGTCGAGGTCCAGCGCAGCAGCCCGATGACGAGGATGATGTTGCGCAGGCTCGGCCCGAACACGGCGGCGAGGACGATCATCAGCGCGAGGTCGGGAAGCACGAGGAAGTAGTCGGTGACGCGCATCAACACGGTGTCGACCCAGCCGCCGAAGTAGCCCGCGAGCACGCCCACCAGGCCTCCGACGAGCATCGCGATCAGCGTCGAGGCGAAGCCGACGACGAGCGAGATGCGCGCGCCGTAGACCAGCTCGGAGAGCACGTCGCCGCCGGCGTCGTCGGTGCCGAGCAGGTGCGCGCTGGACGGCGGCGCGAACACCTTCCCCGGGCTGGTGGCCTCCGCGCGCGGCCCGGCGGGGGCAATCACCGGCGCGAGCAGCGCGATCAGGATGATCGCGGCGAGCAGGTTGCAGACGATCACCGACGCCGCCAGCACGAGGAACGCGCCCTGCAGGATCGGGTAGTCGCGCTCGGCCAGCGCGCGGTAGACCGCCTGGCCGATCCCCGGCCACG
>JAXDGC010000004.1:0-4423 GCA_034665245.1 Solirubrobacteraceae bacterium
CGCCGCTGGCAGCTGCTCAAGGCGTTCGCGGGGATCATGGACATCGACGGCCTCGGCGAGAAGCAGGTCGCGCGGCTCCAGCAGCAGGGGCTCGTGCGCACGTTCGCCGACTTCTACCGCCTGACCAAAGAGCAGATCATGGAGCTCGAGGGATATGGGGAGGTCTCCGCCGAGAAGCTGCTCGACGCGATCGAAGCGTCGAAGCAGACCCCGTTCGGCCGCGTGCTGTTCGCGATCGGCATCGAGGGCGTCGGCTACGTCACCGGTCGCAACCTCGCCCAGCGCTTCCGCTCGATCGACGCGCTGCTCGCTGCCACGCCGGAGGAGATCGCCGACACGCCGGGGATCGGGCCGAAGCTCGCGGAGCTGATCCAGCGCCAGCTGCAGGACCCGCAGATGCGCGAGCAGATCGACGAGCTGCGCCCCTACGTGCGCTTCGAGGTCGAGGGCCCGCCGCCGGGAGAGGGACCGCTGGCGGGGAAGACGTTCGTGCTCACCGGCACCCTCCCGGACCTCACGCGCGAGGAGGCCACGGAGCGGATCCTCGCCGCCGGCGGCAAGGTCACCTCATCGGTGTCGAAGAAGACCGACTACGTCGTCGCGGGCGCCTCGCCCGGGTCCAAGCTCGAGAAGGCCGAGCGCCTCGGCGTGGCCGTGCTCGACGAGCCCGCGCTACTCGAGCTCCTGTCCGGGTAATCTCCCGCCCCATGGCCGAGGATTCGCTGTACGTCGTGGTCGAGATCCCCAAGGGATCGTCGAACAAATACGAGTGGGATGACGAGCTGAACGCGATCAAGCTCGACCGCCTGTTGTTCTCCTCGCTCGGCTACCCGACCGACTACGGCTTCTTCCGCGACACGCTCGCCGCCGACGGCGACCCACTCGACGCGATGGTCGTCGTCTCCGAGCCGACCTTCCCGGGCTGCTACATCGAGGTCAAGCCGGTGGCGCTTTTCCGCATGCGCGACGAGAACGCGGAGGACAACAAGATCCTCTGCGTGCCGCTGACGGACCCGAACTGGAGCCACATCGAGAAGCTCGACGACCTGCCCATGAGCCTCCGCGACGAGATCTCCCACTTCTTCGCCATCTACAAGACCCCCGACTGGAAGGTCGTCAAGGTCGACGGCTGGTACCCGCGCGAAGAGGCGCTCGAGTCGATCAGCCGCGCGCGCAAGCGCTTCAAAGAGGGCTCGGACTAGGGCGAGTAGCGCGCGAGCGCGGCCGCCATGCGGTCCTGCAGCGTGTGCGCCGCGGAGACGTTGACGCCGTTCATGAGGAAGGCGAAGGCGACGCGCGAGCCCGCGGTGCTCTGGCAGTAGCCGGCCAGCGCGGAGACGTAATTGAGCGTGCCGGTCTTGGCGTGGCAGTGGTCGCGCGCGACGCTGCGGCGCATGCGGTCCGCGAGCGTGCCGTTGCGCCCGGCCACCGAAAGCGAGGTCTCGAACGCCGGGCCGGCCTGGTCGGCGGCCATGTGCTGGAGCAGCCGCACGACCTGCCGCGGCGTCGTGCGGTTCGCGCGCGAGAGCCCGGAGCCGTCGGCGACCCGCGGGCGCAGGCCGAAGCCCGCCACCGTGCGGCGGACCACGACGGCGCCCGCCCGAGTCGTGCCGCCCGTCCCGAACTCCTCGCCGAGCGCCTTGATCAGCGTCTCGGCGTTGAAGTTGTCCGAGGGCCGGTTGGTGACGCGGGCGATCTCGGCCATCGTCAGGGACTGCTGCTCGGCCAGCGGCAGGGCGGCCGGCTGGGTGGTGCCGGCGCGCGCCGCGCCGGCGATCACCACGTTGCGGCGTTTCAGCGCGCGCGCGAAGGCGCGGGCGGCGAACAGCGGCGGCGACGTCTGCCAGTACGGCCGCCGGGCGCCGGTGCGCCCGCGGTTGTAGGTGAGCGCGCTCAGCGGCCCGACCTCGTTGGTCGTGCGGTAGCCCTCCGACGGCGGCCCGCGCAGGGAGTCGAAGGCGGACTCGTCGCCGATCACGCGCCCGGTGATCTCGCGCAGGCCGGTGTCGAGCACGAGCCGGTCGGCGAGCTCGGCGGCCTGGCGCTCGCCGAAGTAGGGATCGCCGCCGCCGCGGAGGTAGAGGTTGCCGATCAGCACGCCGCCGGGGTCGACGCCGACGTCGCCGAGCAGCTGCGTCGTCAGGTGGCCGTCGACGCCATAGAGCGTCAGCGCCGTGGACGTCGTGTAGAGCTTCTCGACGGAGGCCGGGGTGCGCGCGGTGTCGGCGCGCAGCGCGTAGAGCGTCCGCCCGCTGTCGAGGTCGACCGCGAGCGCGCCCGAGCCGCCGCCGGCGTGGCGCATCTGGGCGGCCAGCGCGGCCCGCGTGGCGGCCGGCCCTCCCGCGAGCGCGGCGGCGGGCATGAGCGCGGCCGCGAGCAGCAGCGCGACGATGAGGTGGAGCATCCGAGCCATCGGCGGTCGAGGTAGGCAACCCCCAGGCCGGGTCGAAGTCGCGGTCCGCCGGCCGGGTTGCGTTCCGCTGGCACGCCCGACATAGTCAAGCGGCATGGCCCTCCGGCGGGAACTCCTCAAGGTCGCGCTGCTCGCGGCCGCCCTCCTCGCGCTGCTGCCCGCAGCCGCCATGGCGGCCCCGCGATGGCTGGCGGGGGAGACGCGCGACGCAGCCGGCGCGGGCGTCGCGCCGGACGTGGCGGCGGTCGGCGACCGCTACGCGGCGATCTGGGTCGCCGCCGACGCGCACGTCTATGTCGCAGAGCGCCCCCGCGGAGGCCCGTGGGGGGCGCCGGAGGACATCGACCCCGCAGGTAACGCCTTCCTGGCGCCGCCGAAGATCGTCGCGCTCGGCAGCGGCGAGCTGGTCGCCGCCTGGGTGCTGGACAGTGGCTCGAGCTCTCCCTTCCCCTCCAGCGTCGTCGCGGCCCGACGGGCTCCTGGAGGAGCCTGGAGCGCACCGCAGACGATCAGCAGCACCTGTTGTCCCGCGCTGGGAGATCTGGTGGCCGGCGCGGATGGCACCGCGATCGCATTCTGGACCTCGGGGGACGGGTCACCGGAATCGGCCGCCAAGCCCCCGGACAGCGCGACATTCGACGCGGCGCAGGGCCTCCCCGACGGCTCCTCTGGGACGGAGCTGGCGGTGGCGCCCGACGGAAGCGCCCTCGTCGCGGAGCCCTGCTCCGCCTCCGCGAGCTGTCTCGAGGTCGTCTTCAGGCCCGTGGACGGAACGTGGGGCACTCCGGAGCCGGTGCCCGGGACATCACGGAACCTCAACGCCCTCGCGGTGGCCGCAAAGCCTGACGGGAGCGGCTTCACCGTCGTGTGGAGCCAGGACGCGAACGTCGGCCGCTCGCAGAACCCGCCGGGCGAGCTGCTCAGCCGCGACCGCGGCGCCGGTGCGGGTGGCGCGTTCGGGACGACGCAGACCGTCACGACGTCCACGGTCAACACGGTCGGTTGTCCGACGAGCTTCGGTTGCCTCGACCTCGCTGTGGCGGGGGACGGAACGCTCGCCGCCGTCTGGCAGCAGGGCCCGGCGGTTCCCTCGATCGCGGCCAGCGTGCGGTCTCCGGGCGCGCCGTGGGGGCCCGTCGAGATGGTCGACGGGGCCCCCGGGGGGGACGCGTTCCCACGCGTTGCCTTCACCGCCGGGGGGTCTGCCGTCGCGGCGTGGGTAGCCGGCACCGACGTGCGTGCCGCTCGCCGGTCGGGCAGCGACGGCTGGACCGCGCAGAGCATCGGCGCAGCCGCGCAGGGTGTGAGTGGCCCGTCCGTGCTGGAGGATGTCGTCGGCGACGCCGCGGGCGACGCTGCGACGGCCTGGGCGGACAGCGCGAGGGTGGAGACCGCCGGTTTCGACGCCGCCCCGCCGCGCTTCAGCGCGTTCTCGCTGCCGTCCGGCACCGGCGAGGCGCCCTTCTCGGCCGTCGCCGACGACAACTGGTCGCCGCCGGCCTCGATCACGTGGCTGTTCGGCGATGGCGCCGGCGCGCCAGGGGCGAGCGTGTCACATGCGTACGGCGCCGTCGGCACCTTCACCGCCACCGCCACCGCCACGGACGCGGTCGGCAACGCCACCGAGCTTTCCGGGCCGGTCGTGGTGACCGCGACGCCGACCGCGGATCCCTGCGGCACGACCGATCGCGACAAGGACGGCATCAAGGACGCGTGCGACAAGAACGACGGCTCCCGCCGCCCCGTGGCGTTCAAGACCGTCAACGCCACCGTCGTCTCCGGCGACGTGTTCGTCAAGCTCCCCGCGGGCCAGGCGTCCGCCGCGGCGGCCAAGCCGCCGAAGGGCTTCGTCCGGCTGCAGGGCGCCGAGACGATCCCCGTCGGCTCCACGCTCGACACCGCCAAGGGCCGAGTGAAGCTGCGGAGTGCCTCGGACACGCGCAAGCACGTCCAGAGCGGGCAGTTCTTCCGCGGCCGCTTCGTCGTCCGCCAGGTCCGCAAGCCGCGCGG
>JAXDGC010000005.1:0-3121 GCA_034665245.1 Solirubrobacteraceae bacterium
CATGCGCGCGATCACGGTGATCCCCGGCCAGGCCGGCTCGGCTCGGCTCGACGACGTCCCCGAGCCGTCTGCCGACGCGGGCGCCGTGCTCGTCGACGGGCTGGCGCTCGGCATCTGCGGCACCGACGCCGAGATCATCCGCGGCGAGTACGGCTGGGCGCCGGAGGGCGAGCAGCGGCTGGTCCTCGGCCACGAGTCGCTCGGGCGGGTGCGCGAGTGCCCCGACGACGCCGGCCTGAGCCCCGGCGACCTGGTGGTCGGGATCGTCCGCCGACCCGACCCGGTGCCGTGCGCCTGCTGTGCGCGCGGCGAGTGGGACTTCTGCCGCAACGGCGACTACACGGAGCGGGGGATCAAGGAGCGCCACGGCTACGGCTCCGAGCGCTGGCGCGTCGAGCCGGAGTTCGCCGTGCGCGTCGACGCGGACCTCGAGGACGTCGGCGTGCTCCTCGAGCCGACGAGCGTCGTGGCGAAGGCGTGGGAGCAGATCGAGCGGATCGGGGGACGCGCGTGCTTCGACGCGCGGCGCGTGCTCGTCACCGGAGCCGGCCCGATCGGCCTGCTCGCCGCCCTGCTGGCGGTGCACCGGGGCTATGAGGTCCACGTCCTCGATCGCGTGACCGACGGCCCCAAGCCCGAGCTCGTCCGCCGCCTGGGCGGGACCTACCACTGCGGCGGCGTTGCCGAGATCGGCGCGGTCGACATCGTGGTCGAGGCCACCGGCGTCGGGGAGGTCGTCGTCGACGCCCTGGGCCGGACCGCGCGCAACGGCATCGTCTGCCTCACCGGCGTGTCCTCCGGCGGTCGCTCGATCGACCTCGACATCGGGGGTCTCAACCGCACCATGGTGCTCGAGAACGACGTCGTGTTCGGGTCCGTGAACGGCAACCGGCGTCACTACGAGGCCGCCGCGAAGGCGCTCGCGGACGCCGATCGCGATTGGCTGCGGGCGCTGATCACGCGCCGCGTCCCGCTGGAGCGCTGGCAGGAGGCGCTCGAGCGGCGCCCGGACGACGTCAAGGTCGTCGTCAGCCTCGCCTCCCGCGGCTGACCTCGCGTGGCACACTCGCCGCCATGAGCGTCGACCCGCATGCCGGCGAGCTGCCGGACTCCGACTCCCTGATCGACGTCGATGCGCTGCTCGCCGCCTACCACGACGAGCGGCCCGACCCCTCCGAATCGACCCAGCGCGTCAGCTTCGGAACCTCCGGCCACCGGGGCACGGCGACCGCCCGCACGTTCAACGAGGCGCACGTGCTCGCCATCTCCGAGGCGGTCTGCCGCCACCGGGCCGCCCAGGGGATCGACGGGCCGCTGTTCCTCGGCCGCGACACGCACGCGCTGTCGGAGCCGGCGACGCGCACGATCGTCGAGGTCCTGAGCGCGCACGGCGTCGACGTGGTGGTCGACGCCGACGGGGGCGCCACGCCGACCCCGGTCATCTCGCACGCGATCCTGACCCACAACCGCGGCGGCGGCCGCGGAACGGCCGACGGGATCGTGGTCACCCCGTCGCACAACCCGCCCGGCGACGGCGGCTTCAAGTACAACCCGCCGCACGGCGGGCCCGCCGACACCGACGTCACAGCCGGCATCGAGGAGGAGGCCAACGCGCTGCTCGAGGCCGGGCTCGAAGGCGTCAAGCGCGTGGCCTACGAGAGCGCGGAGGTGCGCCGCCGCGACTACGTGAGCGCCTACGTCGACGACCTCGGCGCGGTGATCGACCTCGACGCGATCCGCGGCGCCGGGCTCAAGCTCGGCGTCGACCCGCTGGGTGGCGCGAGCCTGCGCTACTGGGAGCGGATCGCCGACCGCCACCGGCTCGACCTCGAGATCGTCAACGCCGAGCTCGACCCGACCTTCCGCTTCGTGCCGCGCGACTGGGACGGCAAGATCCGCATGGACTGCTCCTCGCCGTACGCGATGGCGCGCCTGACCGACCTCAAGGACCGCTTCGACGTCGCCTTCGCCAACGATCCCGACAGCGATCGCCACGGCATCGTCACGCCGTCCGCCGGGCTGCTGAACCCCAACCACCACCTGGCGGTCTGCGTGGCCTACCTGCTCGGCGAGGGGCGCGATTGGGGCGAGGACGTCGGCGTCGGCAAGACGGCCGTGAGCTCGAGCATGATCGACCGCGTGGCCGCCGACCTCGGCCGCCGGCTCGTCGAGGTCCCGGTCGGGTTCAAGTGGTTCGTCGAGGGGCTGCTCGACGGCTCGGTCGGCTTCGGCGGCGAGGAGAGCGCCGGCGCCTCGTTCCTGCGCCGCGACGGCTCGGTCTGGTCGACCGACAAGGACGGTCTGATCCCGTGCCTGCTGGCGGCGGAGATGACCGCCCGCGACGGCCGCGACCCGGGGGCGCGCTATCGCGCGCTCGCCGAGCGCTTCGGCGAGTGCTTCTACAAGCGCACCGACGTCGCGGCGACGCCGGAGGAGAAGGCGGTGCTCAAGCGGCTCTCGCCCGATCAGATCGAGTCCTCCGAGCTCGCCGGCGAGCCGATCACCGAGGTGCTCACGAGGGCGCCGGGCAACGACGCCGAGATCGGCGGCCTCAAGGTCGTGTCCGAGGGCGGCTGGTTCGCCGCGCGGCCCTCGGGGACGGAGGACGTCTACAAGGTCTACGCGGAGAGCTTCCGCGGCGAGGAGCACCTCGAGCGGGTCATCGCCGAGGCCGAGGAGATCGTCAAGAGCGCGCTGTCGGGCGCCGCGTAGTGGCGCCGCTCGCGGTCTCCGGCGACCTCGCGCCGGTGCTCGGCCTCGTCGCGGCGGTCTTGCTCGTGGGCGCGGCGCTCGCGCTCGCGCGGCGCCCGCGGACACCGCGGGAGACGCTTCCGCCGGGCCAGCGGGTCGTGGTTGTGGGCGGCGGCTTCGGCGGCCTGCAGGCGGTGATGAAGCTCCGCCGCATGCCGGTCGAGGTCACGCTGATCGACCGCCGCAACTTCCACCTCTTCCAGCCGCTCGTCTACCAGGTCGCCACGGGCGCGCTGTCACCGGGCGAGATCGCGACCCCGCTGCGCTCGATCTTCAAGCGCGCGGGCAACGTGCGCGTGCTCCTCGGCGAGGTCGGTGACGTCGACCTCGAGCGCCGGGTCGTCTCCGTGCAGCCGCCGATCGCGGACGT
>JAXDGC010000006.1:0-4186 GCA_034665245.1 Solirubrobacteraceae bacterium
GCATCGGGCGCTTGTCCGAGCGCTGCTCGACGCCGCGGTTGAGCTGCGACAGCGCGATCACCGGCACCTCGAGCTCGCGCGCCAGCGTCTTGAGCCCGCGCGAGATCTGCCCGACCTGCTCGGCGCGATTGTCCGTCTGGCCGGTCGCGCGCATGAGCTGGAGGTAGTCGATCAGCACGAGCCCGAGACCGTCGGCCTGCTGCTGCGCCAGCCGCCGCGTCTTCGCGCGCACGTCGAGCACGGACAGGTCGGAGGAGTCGTCGATGAACAGCGACGACTCCGCCAGCCGGTTGCTCGCCGCGAGGATCTTGCCCCAGCGCGCCGGCGGCACCTTGCCCTTGCGCAGGTCGTCGCCCTTGATCGAGGCCTGCGAGGCGATGAAGCGCTGCGCCAGCTCGGACTCCGACATCTCGAGCGAGAACAGCGCGACGGCCTTGTCGCTGTTGAGCGCGGCGTGCTCGGCGAAGTTGGCCATCAGCGCCGATTTGCCCATTCCCGGGCGTGCCGCCAGCACGATCAGGTTGCCGGCCTGGAAGCCGCCGGTGATGCGGTCGAGGTCCTCGAAGCCGGAGGGGGTGCCGGTGATCGACAGGCCCTCGGCGGACAGCTGCTCGAGCTTGTCGAGCTCGCTGGAGAGCAGGTCGTTGATCGCGCGGAAGTCCTTGCGGCGGTCCTCGTGCGCGACCTCGAGGATCGAGCGCTCGGCGAGGTCGACCAGCTCGCGCGGCGACGCCTCGTGGGTGTGGACGCGATGCTGGATCTCGTAGGAGGCGTGCAGGAGGCGCCGCAGCATCGCGTTCTCGCGCACGATGCGCGCGTACTGGCGGACGTTGCCGACGGCGGGGACGGAGCCCGCCAGCAGGTCGACCGCGGCGCGGCCGCCGACGCGATCGAGCAGGCCGCGCTGCTTGAGGTGCTCGACGAGCGTGAGCGCGTCGACCGGCTCGCCGACCGTGTGGAGGTCGAGCATGGCCTGGAAGATCAGGCCGTGGGCGTCGCGGTAGAAGTCCGCGGGCTGGAGGCGCTCGTCGATGATCAGCGCCGGCAGTGCGGTGTCGGACAGCAGCACGGCGCCGAGCACGGACTGCTCGGCCTCGAGGTTCTGGGGGGGCGCGGCGGCGGCGCCGCCGTTGCGATCTGCGATGGCCATCGGGGCGATCGAGTCTAGGTCGGCCGGCGGTCGCCGCGGCAGGCGTGTGAGGCTTTCCCCGCTGGCACCGCAGACTTGTTGCGAAGCGCGCGTCCGATGAGTTCCATGCCCGCGAAACGTCTCAAGCCTCGTAGTCCCAAGACCATGACTTCATCGAGGAGGACCCTGAGATGCTCGAGCGCCTGAATCCCTTCGTCGGCGAGTGGGACCTGGAGGTGTCGCTCCCGTCCCCGTCCGATGTGCGCGCGCGGGCGGTGTTCGAGTGGGCGCTGGACCGGCGCTTCCTCGTCCAGCGCGTCGAGATCTCGATTCCCGACGTGCCGGACAGCATCTCGATCATCGGCCTCGACCCCGGCGGCGAGGGGTTCTCACAGCACTACTTCGACTCGCGCGGCGTCATCCGCGTCTATGCCATGACGTTCGAGGACGGCGTCTGGACGCTCCTGCGGGACTCGCCGGACTTCTCAGACCTGCACTTCTGGCAGCGCTACACGGGCACGTTCAGCGAGGACGGCGACGCGATCGACGGGGGCTGGGAGATCTCCCACGACGAGGGCTCGACGTGGGAGAAGGACTTCGACCTCGACTACACGCGGGTGAAGTAGCGCGCGGCTACTTCTCTTCGACGACCATCGTCTTGATGGTCGCGGTGACGTCGTCGGCGACCTCGACGACGACCATGCGGGTGCCGACGGTCTTGATCGGCTCGTCGAGGTGGACCTTGCGCTTGTCGATGCGGATGCCGCGGGCCTCGCGGATCGCGTCGACGATGTCCTGCGTGGTGACGGATCCGAACAGGCGGCCGTCGTCGCCCGCCTGGTGCGTGATCGTGAGCACCGTCTTGTTGAGCAGCTCGGCGTTGTCGCGCGCCTTCGAGGTGGCCTCCTCGAGCGCGCGGTCGGCGGCGACCTGGCGGCGCTGCGCGGCTGCGATCGAGCCCTTGGTGGCGGGCTCGGCGAGCTTGCGCGGGATCAGGTAGTTGCGGAGGTAGCCCTTCGAGACGTCGACGACCGTGCCGCGGTCGCCCAGCGTCTCGTGGTCCTGAAGCATGATCGCCTGGGGCATGAGGCCTGCCTAGCGGTCGCGGTCGCGGTCGCGATCACGGTCGCGCCCACCGCGGTCGTCCCGCGACTCGCGCGTGTCGCCGACGTACGGGAGCAGAGCGATCTCGCGAGCGCGCTTGACGGCGGTCGCGATCTGGTTCTGGTGCCGTCGGCACGCCCCTGTGATGCGGCGCGAACGGATCTTGCCGCGGTCCGAGATGAACTTGCGCAGGGACGCGATGTCCTTGTAATCGACGTGCTCGACCTTGTCGCGACAGTACTGACACGACTTCCGGCGACCGGAGCCGGGCCCGCCCTTCTTGTCACGCCGGCGCGTCGGCCGGCTGCGCTGCTTTGCCACTGGAAGACCTTTCGTGTGCTGCCTGTCGAGCGCCCGTGGGGCGCACAAAACCGCCGCGCGCGGGGCGCGGGGGTCTCATTGTGGCAGACGCGCTGCGACCGGCGGCCGCGAGACCGCCGGTCGGGTGCGAAGGGCCCTTAGAAGGGGATGTCGTCGTCCGCGGGGCCGCCGCCGGCCGCGGGGGCGGCCACCGGCTGGAAATCGCGGTTGTCGACCGGGACGTCGGACTGCGGCGTGAAGCCGTTGCCGCCACCGCCCTGGGCATCGTCGCGGCCGCCCAGGAACTGGACGGAGTCGGCGACGATCTCCACCGACTCGCGCTTGGCGCCATCCTGGCCCTGCCACTCGCGCCACTCCAGGCGGCCGTCGAGTGCGACCGGGCGACCCTTGCTGAGGAAGCGCGCGCAGTTCTCGCCCTGGGCCCCCCAGACGGTCACCGAAAAGTAGTTGGGCTTGTCCTCCCACTCGCCCGACGCACCCTTGCGGCGCGTGTTGGAGGCGATCCGGAGGTTGCACACGGACATGCCGCTCGGCAGCGAGCGGAGCTCCGGATCCCGTGTGAGGTTCCCCGTGAGGACCACTCGGTTGATGTTTGTCGCGGCCACGGCGTGGCTCCTTTCAGACGCTCTCTCGACTCTCGGACGCCGAGTCTAGATCGGGGTTCGGACCGTCCCGCGGTGGTGCCGCAAGTTGCGGCGAATTCGTCGCGGAGTCGTGACGAAGCGAGGCTAGGACTCGTCCGGCTCGCCCACGGGAGCGGCCGCGGCGGTCGCGGCGCCCATCTCGGGCGGCGGGGGCGTCCCCGCGCGGAGCTTGATGATCCGGAAGCGCAGGACGCCGTCCGTGATCTTCAGCGTGTGGTCGAGTTGCTCGAGCAGGTCGACCCCGCCGTGGAACTGGAACAGGTGGTAGTCCGCGTCCGGGCGCTTGTGGATCTCAAAGACCGTCGGGCGGACGCCCCAGTCGTGGCGGCCGACGACGTCGCCGGACTTCTCGATCGCGGCCTGGACGTTGTCCAGGATCTCGGTGCGGCGCTCCTCGTCGGCCTGCGTGTCGAGCAGGAGGACGAGGTCGTAGACGGGGGGTTCGGTCGCCATGCGGCGGACGATGCTAGCAACGCGGGGGCGAGCCGCCGGCCCGTGGCGCCTAGCCCGGGACATGCGAGGCGAGCCGCCCGGGCGCGTGCGATGGGGCCGCGCGGCGATCGCGCTCGGCCTGCTCGCGCTCGCGATCGCCTGGCCCCGGCTCGCGCCCCCGGCGCCGCGGCTGCCGAGCGACGTGGGGATCCCCGTGGCCACCCCGCAGGCCGCCGTTGCGACGCCGTCCGGCGCCCGTGCGAAGCGCCGCGGGTCGGACGGGAGGCGGGCGGAACGGAAACGGCGAGCGGAGCGGCGCCGAGCGGCCGAGCGGCGGCGGGCGGAGCGCAGGCGCGCGCGGGCGCGGGCGCGCGAACGACGGCGGACGGAGCGCAGGCAGCGCAGAGACGGGGCAGGGCAGCGGGCGGGCAGGCGAGCCGCCGGGCGGACGCCGAGCGCGAAGCGGCAGCCCGGCGCCGCCGTCCGCCCGCGACCCGCGCCTCAGCCGACTTCGCCCCCCAGCTTCCGGCCGACGGAGCCGGCCGGCACCGAGTTC
>JAXDGC010000007.1:0-7236 GCA_034665245.1 Solirubrobacteraceae bacterium
ACCTGCACCTCGCAGCGGTCGGCCAGGCCGGCCGCGACCACGTTCTTGGCCACGTGGCGCGCGGCGTACGCCGCCGAGCGGTCGACCTTCGACGGATCCTTGCCCGAGAACGCGCCACCACCGTGGCGGGCCATGCCGCCGTAGGTGTCGACGATGATCTTGCGGCCCGTGAGGCCGGCGTCGCCGACCGGGCCGCCGATCACGAAGCGCCCCGTCGGGTTGACGAGGAAGTTCTTGCGCAGCTTCTTCTCGTCGTAGAGGTCCTTCGGGAGGATCGGCTCGACGACGTGCTCCCAGAGGTCCTCGGGGATCAGCGACTCGGCGCCCTCGCGATGCTGGGTGGAGATCAGGAGCTTCTCGATCTCGACCGGGCGGCCGTCGAGGTAGCGGACCGAGACCTGCGTCTTGCCGTCGGGCCGCAGGTACGGCACGACCTCGGCCTTGCGCACGTCGGCCAGGCGCTTGGCGAGCTTGTGCGCCAGCGAGATCGGCAGCGGCATCAGCTCGTCCGTCTCGTTGCTGGCGTAGCCGAACATCATGCCCTGGTCGCCCGCGCCGGCGACGTCGAGTTGATCGTCGTCGGAGGGATCGAGGCGCGTCTCATGGGAGGCGTCGACGCCCTGGGCGATGTCGGGCGACTGCTTGTCGATCGCGTTGAGCACGGCGCAGGAGTCGGCGGAGAAGCCGAGGTCGGCGTCGGTGTAGCCGATCTTGCGGATCGTCTCGCGCGCGATCTCCTGGATGTCGACGTAGGTGGTCGTCGAGATCTCGCCCGAGACCACCACGAGGCCGGTGTTCACGAGCGTCTCGCACGCCACGCGGCCGGTCGGGTCGTCGCGCATGACGGCATCCAGCACGCCGTCGGAGATCTGGTCGGCGATCTTGTCCGGGTGGCCCTCGGTGACCGACTCGGACGTGAACAGGTACTCGTTGTCGCTCAGGTTGCTCATGGGATCTCGAAGAACAGCTCCGCGGTCGTGTCGTCCTTCTCGCGCTCGATGACGGCGGCAGCGGCGCTGACCGGGCGAAGCACTTCGGCGGTCACCCCGGTCTGCTCGCCCAGCACGAGAAGCTGGCGTACGTCCACAAAGCCTAGCGACTCGATCCGAGCCGGGATACGGGGAACCGCGGCGCGGAAGGCGCGCGCGGAGCGCAGCCGCGGCCCGCGCCGCAGGAATGCGGCGACCCCGGAGGGGCTCGTCGACACGAGCACGGTGTCGCCGGCGACGGCGTAGGTCGGGGCGAAGCCGTCGGAGACCTTGAGGGTGAAGGCGTCGGCGCCGGCGATCGAACGGGCCGCGAACGCCGCGGTCGGGCCCGCGCTCGGAGCGAGCGCGCGCGCCACCGGATCCTGCAGGCGGGCGAGCACCTCGCGCACCCCCGCGGGGTCGCTCGTGCGCGCCGCGAGCGTGATCACCGGGGCCGCAGGGCCGGGCACGAGCCACGCGGTGAACTCTCCGCGCAGGCGCCCGAGCAGGTCGCGTTCGAGGTCGAGCGACACGCTCTCGCGCAGCGCCGTGCGCAGCGCGTCGAACGGGGCCCCCGCGCCGGCCCGCTGCGCGGCTCGCACCGCCTCGGCGAGGCTCGGCCCGGCGAGCAGCGCCACGGCGGCCGCCGGCGCCCCGTCGACGAGCCGCGGCCGCACCTCGGCGCCGCCGGCGCCCGCGCGCCGGACGTGGACGCGCAGCCCGCGGCGGTCGGCGTGCACCGCCGCCCCCACCGCCCGCAGCCGCGGGTGGTCGAGCAGCGCCGCGATCGCGGCCGCCACGCGTCCCTGCGTTCGGACGTAGCCGCGCAGGCCGCGCGGCGAGAGGTAGGCCTCCAGCGGCTCCCGCGCGCCTTCGAGCGCAGCCTTGAAGCCGGCCGCGCCAGCCAGCGCCGGCTTGCCTCCGCGCGCCACGTCGAGCACGCGGCGCACGGCCGGCTCGGGCCCGGCCACGAGGAAGCCACCGGCGAAGGCGGCGGCGTTGGCGCCGAAGCGCCGCAGGACCGTGTCGCGATAGCGCACGCCCGGGCCGGCACCGGCCACGCGCTGGAGCAGCGCCTCGGCGCGCGGGCGCGAGCGCACCTGGGCGAGCACGACCGAGCCGAAGCGCCCGCCGCCGACGTCGACCAGCGCCACCGCCGCCTCGGCGCCGAGCCATGGCCGGACGTCGCGCTGCGGATCGAACGCGCCCGGGGCCGGCGACACGGCGGTCAGCGCGGCGTCGCGCAGCGCGAGGTAGCCGGGGATGCGCGGCGCGAGGCGCTGCAGCCGCCGCGCAGCCGGGTCTGCGGGGTCGGTCGAGAGGCGCACGAAGGCGAGCGCGCCCGCCGGCACCAGGCGCGCGGCCTCGCCGCCGGGGCCCGGCCGGCTCGCCACGCCGGCCACTGCGATCGCGAGGATCCCCACCAGCAGCAGTACCGCGCCCGCCAGGACGACGGCCGGCCCGCGCTCGCGCCCGCTTCGCCTCATTCCCCCCGCCGGCGCTGCTTGCGCTCCACGAAGTCGATCACCAGCGGGATGCCCTCGAGGGCGTAGCGCTCGCGCAGGCGGTTCTCCACGAAGTACGCGTAGTCGCGCGTCAGCCGCATGCGGTGGTTGATGTGGATCGAGAAGCGCGGCGGCCGGGTCTCGATCTGCGTCATGTACATCAGCTTCAGCCGCCGTCCCTGCTTCTGCGGCGGCTCCCGCGAGGCGACGAGGTCGCCGAGGAAGCGGTTGATCTCCGGAGTCGGGATGCGGTAGCTCGCCCGCTCGGCCAGCGACAGCGCCTCGACCAGGATGCGGTTCACGTGGCGGCCGGTCAGCGCGGACGTGGTCAGCACCTTCGGGCGCAGGCGCAGCTTGCGATTGACCCGCGCGCGCTCGCGGTCGAGGTCGAAGTCGTCGCCGCTCGTGAGGTCCCACTTGTTGAGCACGAGCGCGGTCGCGCAGCCCGCCTTCATCGCCATGTCGGCGATCCGCAGGTCCTGGGAGGTCACGCCGTCGGTGGCGTCGCAGACGACGAGCGCGACGTCGGCGCGCTCGGCCGCGCGCTGCGAGCGCAGCGTCGTGTAGTACTCGACGGACTCCGAGACCTTGGCGGCCCGGCGGATGCCGGCCGTGTCGACGAGCAGCAGCTTGCGGCCGTCGACCTCGATCGGCGTGTCGATCGCGTCGCGCGTGGTGCCCGCGACGTCGGAGACGATGACGCGCTCGCGGCCGAGGAACGTGTTGACGAGCGAGGACTTGCCGACGTTCGGGCGCCCGATCACCGCCAGGCGCACAAGCTCCTCCTCGAGCTCCTCGTCCTCGTCCTCCGGCAGCAGCTCGACCAGGCGGTCGAGCAGGTCGCCGGTGCCGAGCCCCTGCGCGGCGGAGACCGCCAGCGGCTCGCCGAGCCCGAGGCTGTAGAAGTCGTGGACGAGCGCGACGTCGCGCGGCGAGTCGATCTTGTTGGCGGCCAGCACGACCGGCACGCCGCCGCGGCGCAGCATCTCCGCGACCTCCGCGTCGCCGGCGCGCATCCCGGCCCGGGCGTCGACGACGAGCAGCGCCACGTCGGCGTCCGAGAGCGCCTCGCGCACCTGGTCGCGGATCGAGACCGCGAGCGGCGCCGTGTCCTCGAGGTCCACGCCGCCGGTGTCGATCAGCGCGAACTGGCGTCCGTTCCAGTCCGTCGCGAGCTCCTTGCGGTCGCGCGTGATGCCCGACGTCTCGTGCACGACGGCCTCGCGGGACTGCGTGAGCCGGTTGACGAGCGAGGACTTGCCGACGTTCGGGTAGCCGACGACGGCGATCTTCCTCATGTCGGGCCGCCCTGGAGCTGCTTGGCCTCGACCGCCAGCGTGACGATCTGGTCGACGACCTCCTCCAGCGAGAGCCCGGTCGTGTCGACCGGGACCGCGTCGACCGCCGGCGCGAGCGGTGAGTGCTCGCGGCCGCGGTCGCGCTCGTCGCGCATCGTCTGCTCACGCAGCACGACGCCGGCGTCCGTGCCGAGCTCGGCGGCGCGACGGCGCGCGCGCTCCTCGGGCGCGGCGGTGAGGAAGACCTTGACCTCGGCGTCGGGCGCGACGACGGTGCCGATGTCGCGCCCCTCGGCGACCCAGTCCCCGTGCTCGAGGATGCGGCGCTGCTGCGCGACCAGCGCCTCGCGCACGGCCGGGTCGGCCGACACGCGCGAAGCGGCCTCGGACACCCACGGCTCGCGGATGCGCTCGGTGACGTCCTCGCCGTCGAGCTGCACGCGCTCCCCGAGCTCCAGCCGCGCGGTGCGCGCGACCTCGGCGGGGTCGGCGCCGGCCGACTCGGCGCGGCACGCGACCGCGCGGTACATCGCCCCCGTGTCGAGGTAGGTGAAGCCGAGCCGCTGCGCGGCGGCACGGGCGACCGAGGACTTGCCGGCCCCCGCGGGACCGTCGATGGCGATGACCATGGGCCGAGAGGCTAGAAGAGCAGGCGCTCGAGGTCGGCCGTGAAGCCCGGGTAGGAGACGGCGGCGGCCTCCATCCCCACGACCTCGACGCCCTCGCGCGAGGCGAGGCCGGCGACGGCGCCGAGCATCGCCAGCCGGTGGTCGCCGCGCGCCTCCATCACGCCGCCGCGCAGTCCGCCCGTGCCGGTCACGACGAAGCCGTCCTGCGTCGCCTCGATGGTGGCTCCGAGGCCGCGCAGGCCGTCGACCACGGCCGCGATCCGGTCGGTCTCCTTGAGCCGCAGCTCCCCGGCGCCGCGCACGACGGTCTCGCCCTCGGCGAAGCAGCCGAGCAGGGCGACGAGCGGCAGCTCGTCGATCGCGAGCGGCACCTCTGCCGCCTCGACCACGGTCGCGCCGAGCGACGAGTCGCAGATGTCGAGCTCGGCGACCGGCTCGAGCGCCGGGATGCCCTCCTGCGGCGCCTCCAGCGGGCCGACGACGACCGCGCCCATCCGCTGCGCGATACGGAAGAAGCCGACGCGCGTCCAGTTGACCGCGACGCCCTCGAGCACGATCCGCGAGCCCGGCACGAGCATCGCGGCGGCGGCGTGGAAGGCGACCGACGAGGGATCGCCGGGGACGTCGATGCGGTCGAACTCGAGCTCGTCCTGCGGGTGCACGGTCACCACCGCGCCGTCGCGCTCGACGCGCGCGCCGGCCTGGACGAGCATGCGCTCGGTGTGGTCGCGGCTCGGCCCGGGCTCGCGCACGCGGGTCGCGCCCGAGGCCAGCAGGCCGGCGAACAGGATGCAGGACTTGATCTGCGCCGAGGCGACGGGCAGCTCGTACTCGGCGCCGGTGAGGCGGCCGCCGGTGATCGTCAGCGGGGTGAAGCGGCCCTCGCGCGCCTCCAGCTGCGCGCCCATGAGCCGCAGCGGCTCGGCGATGCGGTCGACGGGCCGGCGGCGGATCGACTCGTCGCCGTCGAGCACCCACACGCCGTCGGCCTGCCCTGCGAGCCAGCCAGGCAGCAGCCGCAGCAGCGTGCCCGCGTTGCCCACGTCGATCGTCCCCGTCGGCTGCGCGGCCGCCCGCAGCCCCGGCCCGCGGATCAGCAGATCGTCGGGGCGGGGCTCGACGATCGCTCCCAGCGCCTGCACCGCGCGCAGCGTCGAGCGGGTGTCCTCGGCGTCGAGGTAGCCCGTGACCTGGACCGGGTCGGAGGTCATCGCGGCGAGCAGCGCCGCGCGGTGGGAGATCGACTTGTCGGGCGGCGCGGCGAGCGTGCCGCGGAGGCCGGAGGAGGCGGGTGCGAAGAACGTCACGGCCGCGCCACCGTGAACCCGAGCGCCGCGATCAGGCCCTCGGCCTCGAGTGCGTGGTCGGCCCCGGCGATCCACAGCGCGATCGAGCCGGTCGTGTTGTCGGCCGCGGGATAGAGGGCCATGTCGACGATGTTGACCGAGGCCCGGCCGAGCGCGAGCGCGACGTCGGCCACCACGCCCGGCCGGTTGGGCACGGAGACGCGCAGCTCGACCACGTCGCCGCCGGCGAGGTCGGCCTCGAGCAGCCGCCGGCGGTCGTCGCGCGCGGCGTCGTTCCAGGCCCCGACCGCGGGCGCGTCACGGCCGGCCAGCGCCGCGCGGACCTCGCCGAGGCGCCGCACGGCGTCGTCGATCGACGCCATCAGCGCATCGGCATTGGAGAGGTAGATGTCGCTCCAGATCGCGGTCGAGGCGCCCGCGACGCGCGTCGCGTCGCGGAAGCTCGGCCCGGTCGGGGGCAGCCGCTCGGACTCCAGCGCGCCGGCGGCCTGGGCGACGAGGATGTTCGCGAGCACGTGCGGGAGGTGCGAGACCGAGGCCATCAGACGGTCGTGCGTCTCGGCGTCGATCGCGGCCGGGCGCGCGCCGAGGTCGGCCAGCAGCCGGTAGAGGCGGTCGTAGAGCACGCCCTCGGTGCGCGAGGTCGGGGTCAGGTACCACGTCGCGCCGTCGAACAGCTCGGCGCGGGAGTGCTCGACACCGGCCGTCTCCGCCCCGGCGAGCGGGTGGCCGCCGATGAAGCGCGGGTCGTCGACCTCGCCCACGAGCTCGCGCTTGGTCGAGCCGACGTCGGTCACCACGCACTGCGGCCCGGCCGCGGCGAGCGCCTCGCGCACGGCCCCGGGGAGCGCGCGCACCGGCGCGGCGACGAACGCGGCCGACGCGCCGGCGAGCGCGTCGGCCGCCGACGCGCACGCCGCGCTGATCGCCCCGCGCGCGAGCGCGGCGTCGAGCACCCCGGGACCCGGGTCCCAACCGCGGACATCGGCGCCGAGCCGCTCGCGCGCGGCGAGCCCGACGGACCCGCCGAGCAGGCCGACGCCGATGACCGCAACTATCAACAGGCGCCTAACTTCGAGCGGCGGAGAGCGCCTTGCCGGCGACCGCGGCCGCCCGCTCGACCTGCTCGAGGTAATCGGGGAAGCGGTCGGCGTAGAGCGCCTGCGGGCCGTCGCAGATCGCGTTCTCGGGATCGGGGTGGATCTCGACAATGATCCCGTCGGCGCCGACCGCGGCCGCGGCGAGCGACAGCGGCAGCACGAGGTCGCGCCGGCCGGCCGCGTGGCTCGGGTCGACGATCACCGGGAGATGCGAGAGCTCCTTGAGCACCGGCACCGCGGTGAGGTCGAGCGTGTAGCGGTACGCGGTCTCGAAGGTGCGGATCCCGCGCTCGCAGAGCAGGACGTTCGGGTTGCCCTCCTTGAGGATGTACTCGGCCGCCATCAGCAGCTCCTCGAGCGTCGAGGACAGCCCGCGCTTGAGCAGCGCCGGGCGCCCGGAGCGGCCGATCTCGGCCAGCAGCGGGTAGT
>JAXDGC010000008.1:0-3232 GCA_034665245.1 Solirubrobacteraceae bacterium
GCTGGTAGGCGAGCGCGCGGGCGATCGCGACCCGCTGCTGCATGCCGCCCGAGAGCTGCCACGGGTAGCGGTCGATGAACTTCGTCAGGCCGACCGCGTCGACCGCCTCCTCGACGAGCCGCGCCGCGTCGGCCTTCTCGAGCTTCTTGTGGCGCAGCGGCATCACGACGTTGCCGCGCACCGACATCCACGGGAGCAGCGAGCGCGAGTACTCCTGGAAGACGAGCGCCATCGCCTCGGGCGGCCCGTCGACGCGCTCGCCGCGCAGCAGGACCTCGCCGCGGGTCGGCTCGAGCAGGCCGGACATGCACTTGAGCAGCGTCGTCTTGCCGCAGCCCGAGGGGCCGACCACGCAGACGAACTCGCGCTCGTCGAGCGAGAAGGACACGTCGCCGATCGCGTGCGTCGCGCCGTCCCCCTCGCCGTAGGTCTTGCCCAGCCCGTTGATCTCCAGCAGCGCCATTTCTCTCCTAACCGAGCGAGCTCGCCCGCGCGCCGCGGTGCCACGCCAGCACGTGCCGCTCGATGATCATGAAGACAAGGTTGAACAGGTAACCCAGGATGCCGAGCAGCAGGATCCCCGACCACATCTCCGGGATCGCGAACGACCGCTGCGACTGCAACACGAAGAAGCCGATCCCGTTCGTGCTCGCCACCATCTCGGAGATCACCATCAGGATCAGCGCCAGCGAGAGCGAGAGCCGCATCCCCGCGAAGATCTGCGGGCTCGCCGCCGGCAGGGTGATCCGCAGCAGCTTGTCGCGGCCGGAGATGCCGTAGACGCGCGCGGTGTCCTTGAGCGTGGGGTCGATGCCGTTGATGCCGTCGATCGTGTTGAGCAACACGGGCCAGAGGCAGACGAAGGCGATGATGAAGACCTTCATGCCGTCGCCGATCCCGATCACGACGATCGCGAACGGGATCAGCGCGGGCGGCGGGATCGAGCGCAGGAACTCGACGACCGGCGCCGTCGCGCGGCGCAGCAGGGGCGAGCTGCCGAGCGCCGTCCCCGCGGCGATCGCGATCACGACCGCGAGCGCGTAGCCGATTCCCATCCGCCGCAGGCTCGGCCACGCGTCCGAGCCGAAGCGCTCGAACACCCAGGTGTTGGCGAAGCGCTCGAACACGTCCGACAGCGGCGGGAAGTAGAACGTCGGCTTCCCCGCCGTCCACGCGAACAGCGCGATGATGATTACGGCCGGGACGGCGATCTCGACCGCCAGCTCGGCGATCCGGCGCGTGCGCGGCCTCACGTCAGCACCCCGCGCTGGGACGGATGCCAGTGCAGCACGCGCCGCTCGCCGGCCGAGGTCGCGAGGTTGAGCAGCCAGCCGAGCAGGCCGGTGGCGACGATCAGCGCGTACATCACGTCGAGGTTGCCGCCGGAGCGCGCGACATTGATCTCGCGCCCCAGCCCCGCGGCGCCGATCACGAGCTCCGCGGTGACGGCGAGGATCAGCGCGACCGCGGAGGAGATGCGGATGCCGGTCGCGATGTAGGGCACGGCGCTCGGCACGGTCACCCGCCACATCCGCTCGAGGCGCCCGAGCCCGAACGAGCGCGCCGTGTCGGTGGCCACCGGATCGACGTCCTGCACCCCGTAGATCGTCTGGATCAGCAGCGGCCAGAACGACGCGAAGGCGGCCAGGAAGACCTTGCTCTGGAGCCCCTGGCCGTAGATCAGGACGGCGAGCGGGATCAGCGCGACGGACGGGATCGGGCGCAGGAACTCGATCGGCACGCGCAGCCCGCGGTAGGCCCAGCGGCTCGAGCCGATCAGCAGCCCCAGCGGGACGCCGAGCGCGATCGCGATGCCCAGCCCCGCCGCCCAGCCCTCGAGCGTCGAGCCGACCGCCGACCAGAACGCGCCGTCGCCGAACTGGTTCAGGAGCTCCGAGAGCGCGGCCGAGGCGGGCGGGATGTTCGACTCGGCGACGATCCCGACCCGGACCACGAGCTCCCACAGCACGAGCAGCACCGCCACGGCGGCGAGCGGTGCGATCACTGCTACTTCGCCCCCTCCCAGATCACGTCGTCGAGGCTCGGCGGCTTCTCGATCACCTTGTACTTGACGGCGAAGCCGAGCAGCGTCTGCAGCTTCGCGCGGTCGATGGTCGTCGGCCACAGCGGCAGGCGGATCTTCTTCGCGACCGCGGGCGGGATCTTCGTGAACGTCGGGATCGTCGCCCGCGCCTCGTCTGGGTGCGAGGTCGCGTAGTCCGAGGACTTGTTGATCGCGCGCGCGAACGCCTGGACGACGTCCTTGTGCTGCGCGATCTCCTTCTCCGTCGTGCCGTAGGTGCCGTTCGGGAACTTCGAGCCGAGCGTGGTCAGGGGCGCCTCGACCGCCTGCCCGCCCGCGTCGAGCACGGTGGTGAGGAACGGCTCGGGCGCCCAGATCACGTCGACGCGGCCCTTGTCCAGCGCGGCCGGCATCTCGGGGAAGGGGATCTCGAGCAGCTTGATCGAGTTGGGGTCGACGCCGCGCTTGTCGAGCGCCGCCTTGATCTCGACCTCGCCGACGCCCTTGAGCGCGTTGACGGCGATCGTCTTGCCGGCGAGATCGGCGGGCTTCTTGATCGGGCTGCCCTTCTTGGAGAGCAGCAGCGTCCACTCGTCCTTCGCGGTCTCCGCGCCGTTGTCGGCGTTGGCGACCACCTTGACCGGCAGGCCCTGCCCGCGCGCCGACATCAGCGGTGTGTACCCCAGGAACGCGAAGTCGGTCGAGCCGGAGACCATGCCGGTCACGAGCTCGTTGCCGCTCTGGCCGATCGAGGGCTCGACCTGGAGGCCCTCCGCCTTGAAGAAGCCCTTCTTCATGCCGAGGTACAGCGGCGCGACGTTCGAGATCGGCAGCACGCCGACCTTCACCTTCGTGATGCCGCCCTTCGAGCCACCGCCGCCCGACGAGCCGCTGTCACCGCCGCAGCCGGCGACCGCCAGCAGCGCCGCCGCGGCCATCGCTGCGAGAACCCGTTGCATCCGCATCAGCCCCACACCTCCTTCGCCGTCTCCACGATCAACCGCAACTTCGCCGCCTGCTGCTCGCGCGAGAGCGCGTTGCCCTCCACGGTCGAGGAGAAGCCGCACTGCGGCGACAGGCACAGCTGGTCGACGTCGACGTACTGCGATGCCTCCTCGATCCTGCGCTTGAGGTCGTCCTTGGACTCGAGCTCGCCGCTCTTGGTGGTGACGAGGCCGAGCACGACCTGCTTGCCCTTCGGGACGTAGC
>JAXDGC010000009.1:0-3059 GCA_034665245.1 Solirubrobacteraceae bacterium
CGGCCGCGCTCGCCGGTGCAAGGCGCGGCAGCACGCGGCGGAGCTTGACCACGAGCACGAGCGCCAGGCTCGCCCCCGCGATCGCATGCCCGGCGAAGACCCACGTCGAGCCCGGCGCGCCGGCGAACCACGTCGCCAGGCCGGTCACAACGCCGGCCGCGACGAGCAGCGCCAGGCTCCAGTCCGTCCCGCGCGGGGTCACGGGACCAGCATCCCACGGCTTCAAGCCCGGGCCCCCGGATGTCGATCTGACAAGGGTCATCGATCGGCTCGCGGACCTCATCTCGACCTGGGCCCTGCCCGTGGTCTTCCTCGCCTGCGGCGGCGTGTGCCTCGCGCGGGCGCGCGCCGTCGCGGCCGAACGCACCCCTTGGAACCTCATCGGCATCGGGCTCCTCCTCTACGCGAGCGGCAGCGTCCTCTACAACGTGGAGCTGGCCGGCGGCGCCGCGATCTCCTTCCCCTCCCGCGCCGACGCGCTGTGGCTGTCGCTCTACCCCTTCTGCTTCGTCGGGATGGTGGCCCTGGTGCGGGCGCGGCACGTCCAGGTCAACGCCAGCCTCTGGATCGACGCCGTGATCGGTGGCTCGGCCGTGGCCGCGGTGGCGGCGGTCTTCCTGCTGCCGCCGGTCCTCGAGCTCGCCATGGGCGAGGGCTGGGAGAGCGCGGCGCAGCTCGCCTACCCGCTGTCGGACCTCCTGCTCACCGGCTTCGCCGTCGTCCTGTGGGGCGCAGGCCGCTGGCGACTCGACACCTGGCTGGCGCTGGCCGTCGGGTTCGCACTGATCGCCGTCAGCGACGGCGCCTACGTCATCGCGCAGACGGGGGGCGGCTGGCTTCCGGGCTCACTCGGCGACCTCGGCTACGCCGCCGGCTCGATGCTCTTCGCGGTCGCCGCCTGGCGCTCGCAGCCGCGGCAGCGCGGCGTGCCGAACTCGCGGGTGGCGCTGCCGATCGCGTTCACCGTCACCTCCTTCGGGCTCGTCTCCTACGAAGCGTTCGTGACGCTCAACGTCGTCGCCGTCGCGCTGATCCGCCTCACGCTGTTCGCCGTGGTGCTGCGCCTCGGGCTCACCTTGTGGTGGCTGTCGCGCCAGCGCGCCGACCTCGAGGTGCTGGCCGCCTCGGATCCGCTGACCGGCCTCGGCAACTACCGCGCCTTCCAGGAGCAGCTCGCGGCTACGGTCGCCGAGGGCGGGGAGGCCAGCGTCATCGTGCTCGACCTCGACCACTTCAAGGCGCTCAACGACACGTTCGGACACGCCGAGGGCGACCGCGTCCTGCAGGCGACGGCCACGGCTCTGTCCCGAACCGTGGGGGAGTCCGGATTCGTCGCGCGCGTCGGGGGCGAGGAGTTCGCGATCCTCATGCGCGAGGTCGACGAGCAGGTCGCGGCCGCGGTCGCGGAGCGCTGCCGCCGCGCACTGGCACGGCTCGCCGTGCCGGGGGCGGCCCTCACCTGCTCGGCGGGCGTGGCCGCCTTCCCCGCCCACGCCACGACGGTGGCGCAGTTGCTGCAGGCGGCGGACGGCGCGCTCTACTGGGCCAAGCGCTCGGGTCGCAACCGCACGCGCGTCTATGACCCGGGCCACGTCGTCGCGCTGACGCTGCGCGAGCAGCGGCGGGAGGTCGACGCGCTGCTGGCGAGCACGGGCGCGCTCGTCCCGGTCTTCCAGCCGATCATGGAGGTCGCCACCGGCCGCGTCGCGGGCTACGAGGCGCTGGCGCGCTTCACCGCCCCGTTCGAGCGCCCGCCGCCGCTGTGGTTCGCGCAGGCCCACCGTTGCGGGCTCGGGCCGGTGCTCGAAGCGCGCGCGATCCGCGTCGCGCTCGCCGTCGAGGCCCGTCCGCCGGGGACGTTCCTCGCCCTCAACGTCTCGCCCGCCTCGCTCCTCTCGCCCGAGGTCGATGCGGCGCTGCCCCATGACCTCGAGGGCATCGTGATCGAGCTGACCGAGCACGAGGCCTTCGACGCCGACGGCGCGCTCGACCTGGCCCTGACGGCGCTGCGGGCTCGTGGCGCCCGCATCGCGCTCGACGACGCGGGCGCGGGCTACGCCGGCCTCCAGCAGCTGATCCGGGTGCGTCCGGACATCGTGAAGGTCGACCGGTCGCTGGTGGCCGGCATCCACGAGGACGGGTCGAAGCTCGCACTGCTCGAGGCGCTCGCGCGGTTCGCGACGACGACCGGCGCGGCCGTGTGCGCGGAGGGCGTCGAGGAGCTCGCCGAGCTGCGCGCGCTCGCCGGCATCGACGTCACCTACGCCCAGGGGTACGCGCTCGTCCACCCGGGGCCCGCGTGGCCCGTGATCCCGGGCGCCGTGACCACCGAAGCGGCCTCGGCCGCTCTCCACGGCACGCTTGTCGACGGGACGCCGATCACGGGCGGCGGGCCCTCGCTCGCCGAGATGACCGAGCTGCTCGCTCGCGTCGCCACGCGCGAGCAGCTCAATCGGGCTCTGCAGGGCGTCACGCTCCAGCTCGGCGCCCAGGAGGCGGTGATCTCGCAGGTCGAGGGCGAGTGCCTGGTGACGGTCAGCAACCACACCTGGACCGCGGAGGGCGAGCGCTTCTGGCTCGCCGACTACCCGGCCACCGCGCACGTGGTCGCCGAGCAGGTGGTCGGCCAGGTGGTTGCGGGCGACCCCGCGAGCGATCCGGCCGAGCTCGTGGTGCTCGCGACGATGGGGATGCGCGCGGCCCTGCTGATCCCGCTCGTCCACGAGGGGACGACGACCGCGCTGTTGGAGATCTATCGCAGCTCGCCGCACGCGTGGACGAACACGCAGCTCGCTCTCGCGAGCGAGCTGGCGCATCACATCGCCCCGAGCGTCACGCGCGTCATGATGCCCCCGCGGCCGCCCCGGCGGGCCAGGACCGTCCGGCCGCAGCCCGCGCCACGCTAGCGGCCTCGCAACCCTACGCTGCGGCGCATGCGCGCGATCACGGTGATCCCCGGCCAGGCCGGCTCGGCTCGGCTCGACGACGTCCCCGAGCCGTCTGCCGACGCGGGCGCCGTGCTCGTCGACGGGCTGGCGCTCGGCATCTGCGGCACCGAC
>JAXDGC010000010.1:0-7698 GCA_034665245.1 Solirubrobacteraceae bacterium
GCGCGCAGCCGCTTAGACGTCGCGCGCGGCGATCGCCTGGCGCACGGTCTTGGGCAGCATGAAGCGCACGTCCTCGCGCATGACCTCGAACTCCGAGACGTCCTCGGTGCCGCGGTCGCGGAAGAACGCGACGAGGCGCTGGACGAGCTCCTCGGGGGCGCTCGCGCCGGAGGTGATGCCGACCACGCGCTTGCCCTCGAGCCACTCGTCGAGCACCTGGGCCTCGTTGTCGATCAGGTGCGCCTCGGCGCCGAGGTCGCGCGCGACGTCGACGAGGCGCTGCGAGTTGGACGAGTTCTGGGAGCCGATCACGAGCACGAGGTCACACTCGGCGGCCATCTGCTTGACGGCGGCCTGGCGATTGGTCGTCGCGTAACAGATGTCGTCCGTGCGCGGCCCGGTGATGCTCGGGAACTTCTCGCGCAGGCGGTTGATGATCGCGCGCGTCTCGTCGACCGACAGCGTCGTCTGGGAGATGTAGGCGATGCGGTCGGGGTCGCCCACCTCGAGCGCGTCGACGTCGGCCTCCGTCTCGACGAGCACGATGTGCTCGGGCGCCTCGCCCATCGTGCCCTCGACCTCCTCATGGCCGGCGTGGCCGATGAGGACGATCGTGTAGCCCTCGGCGGCGAACTTCTTCGCCTCGACGTGGACCTTGGTGACGAGCGGGCAGGTGGCGTCGAGCGTGAAGAGGTTGCGCTGCTTCGCGTCGGCGTGGACGGCCGGGGAGACGCCGTGGGCCGAGAAGACGGTGGTCGCACCCTCCGGGACGGTGTCGTCGAGCTCGTCGACGAAGATCGCGCCGCGCTCGCGCAGCTGGGCCACGACATGCTTGTTGTGCACGATCTCCTTGCGCACGTATACCGGCGCGCCGTAGAGCTCGAGCGCGCGCTCGACGGTCTGGACGGCGCGGTCGACGCCCGCGCAGTAGCCGCGCGGGGCGGCGAGCAGGAGCCGCTCGGGCGTGGGCAGGGCGGTGGTGGCCATCGGAGCCAGTGTAGGCGCCGGGGTGCGAGGCCTAGCGCCAGGTCCGCAGCAGCTCGAGCACGGCCTCGCCGCTGACGTCCAGCGAGTGCGCGGACACCGCCTTGAGGTTGTCGCAGGTCTTGTGCCAGCACGGGAAGTCGAAGTCGATGAGGTCGATCGCGGGCACGCCGTCGCGCGCGAACGGGGTGTGGTCGTCGAGGATCTCGCCGACCGCACCGCCGGGGAACGCGGCGCGGACCCCGACCCGCCCTGCGGCGCGCCGCAGGCGCGCCCAGAGCGCGGCGTCCGACCCCTCCTCGCGCGGGATCCGCAGCTGCCTGTCGGCGACGAAGTCGAGCAGCACCAGCGCGCGCAGCTCACCGTGATGACGGAGCGCATAGGCCTTCGAGCCGCGCAGGCCGGAGAGATAGAAGTCGGCCTTGTCGTTGGTCGCCTCCTCTCCGTCGAAGAGGACGAAGCGCAACTCGGGAGCGCCCGCGGGGCGGTTGGTATGGCGCAGCGCCCGCGCGAGCTCGAGCACCGCCGCGGTCCCGCCGGCGCCGTCGTTGGCGCCGACGAACCCAGGGATCGCCTTGGTGTCGTAGTGCGCCGCGACCACCACGGCCGGCTTGCGCCCGGGCAGCCGGCCGACGACGTTGCGCAGGCCGCCGGCAACGCGCTCGTAGTGCCCGTGCGGCAGCGCGCGGCGCAGCCGCGCGGCGAGCCGCCGCGACGCGGGCGAGCCGGCGGGCCGCGGCCCGATCTCGACCTGCCGGCGCAGCTCGGCGAACGCTCGGCGGCCGTCGAAGCGGTCGACCCGCCCCACCTCGCGGATGCGAACCGCGCCCTCGTGCTCGAAGGCCCCGGCCGCGAACGCGACGATCAGCCCGAGCGTGAGGGCGATCGCGACCGCGAGGCCGATCGCCAGGCCCTTGACGCGCGGCTCAGTCGTTCGAGGTCACCGCCTCGAGCAGGTCCGCGAAGCGCTCCCGCGCCGCCTCGCGACGGGTCGGGACGTGCTGGGACGGCACGCCGTCGGCGGGCGCCTCGTAGCCGCGCAGGATCTGCCGCGCGACGCTCTGGCGGTGCACCTCATCTGGCCCGTCGTAGAGCCGCGCCGCGCGCGCGAAGCGGTACATCGCCTCGAGCGGCAGGTCGGTCGAGTAGCCGAGCGAGCCGTGGACCTGCAGCGCGCGGTCGACGACGTCGTGCATCACGCCCGCGCCGAAGAACTTGATCAGCGCGATCTCCTGGCGCGCCGCCGAGGCGCCCTCGCGGTCCATCTTCCACGCCGCCTGCAGCGTCATCAGCCGCGCCGCCTGCATCTGCGCGGCGGAGTCGGCGATCCAGTTCTGCACGGTCTGCTTCTCCGACAGCAGCGAGCCATGCGCGTACCGCGTCAACGCGCGCTCGCAGAGCATGTCGAAGGCGCGCCGCGAGACGCCCAGCCAGCGCATGCAGTGGTGGATGCGGCCCGGGCCGAGGCGCTGCTGGGCGATCAGGAAGCCGGCTCCGCGCGCTCCCAGCAGCGCGTCCTTGGGCACCCGCACGTCCTCGTAGAGGATCTCCGAGTGGCCGCCGATGCGGCCGAAGTGCTCGTAGGGGTGCTCCATCGTCGCGATGTCGCGCACGATCGTCACGCCGGGCGTGTCGGCGGGGACGAGCAGCATCGACGCGCGCTGGTACTTGTGCGCCTCGGGATCCGTGACGGCCATCACGATCAGGAAGTCGGCGACCGAGGCGTTGGAGGAGAACCACTTGTGGCCGTTGATGACCCACTCGTCGCCCTCGAGCACGGCGGTCGTCTCGAGCAGCGTCGGGTCGGAGCCGGCGTTCTCGGGCTCGGTCATCGAGAACGCCGAGCGCAGGTCGCCCGCCAGCAACGGATACAGGTACTGCTCCTTCTGATCCTCCGTGCCCGCCATCGCGAGCACCTCGGAGTTGCCCGAGTCCGGCGCCGCGTTGCCGAACACCGACGGCGCGAACACCGAGCTGCCGAGGACCTCGTGCATGAGGCCGAGCTTGACCTGGCCGAAGCCCTGGCCGCCGAGGTCGGGCGGCAGGTGGGCGGCCCACAGGCCGCGCTCCTTGACCTGCTCCTTGAGCGGCGCGATCACGCGCTCGAAGCCCTCCTGGCCGAGCTGCTCGAACACGGTCTCGATCGGCCAGACCTCCTCGCGCACGAACTCGCGCATCCAGTCGAGCTGCTCCTGGAACTCGGGCTCCGTCGAGAAGTCCCACGCCATCGACTACCGCCTCCTCAGTGCTCGGTGTGCTCGGGGCGGCAAAGGTTGGCACGAATCATCCGCAACTTCCGTCGCGCCATGCGGTTGGGCGCAGCATGAAGCCGATCGCCGCCGCCTGCGCCCTGCTCGCCCTCGCCGTCGGCGCCGCCCCGGCGGCCGCCGAGCAGCGCCTGGCGGTGGAGTCCGCGCCGTTCACCGCCGACGCCTACGGCGACGTGGTCGCGTGGAGCTCCTACGACACGGTGGCGAAGACCTTCAGCCTGCGGCTGCTGCGCGGCGGCCACGTCGTGCAGCCGGCGATCGCGCCGTCGCCCGAGGCCTTCGACCTCGACGTCGGCCCGGGGCCGGACGGCGCCCCGCTCGTCGTCTACGCGCGCGCCGGCGACCTCTTCCAGTACGACCCCGTGAGCGGCCTCGAGCAGCCACTCGCCGAGGTCAACACGCCGGGGGTCGAGCGCAGTCCGAGCCTCTATCGCAACGCGCTGGGCTTCGTCCGCGAGGCGCACCACCGTCCCGTCGTCTACCTGCGCAAGGACGGCGACACCCGCCGCCAGCCGCGCCCGCCGTTCAAGCGCACGCTCGGGGTCGACGGCCTGGAGCTGAGCGCGCGCGGCCTGTTCGTGACCTACCGCACCGACATCGTGCCGACGTGCTGCACGCGGGCCACGCTCTACCGCGTGATCGGCGGCCGGCTCCGCCACGTCTTCGCCGTCCCCAGCGGCGGCGCGAACTTCGGCCAGATCGTCTCCCCCACGGTTCTCGGCCGCAACCTCTACTTCGGGCGCACCAACAACGGCTCCGGCCAGGGCAACCGCTTCTTCCGCTACGACCTGCGCTCGCGCAGGCTGTTCTCCGCCCGCGGCACGAGCCGGGCGTTGTCGCTGACCTGGCGGGGCGACCGCTTCCTGATGAGCCGCAACTCCAACGGCTGCGAGGGCCCGCCCGGTGCGAGCCCTACCGCCACGCCGTCGTGCGAGCTCGTGCTCACCAACCCGATCCGCTTCACGCGCGCCGCGCGGGCGGACGTCCGCCGCACCCGCCCCTGAGGTAGACACCAGGGCGTGGAGGCCCTGGAGATCGCGGCGGGGATCGCCGTGCTGGCGGGCGCGGCGCTGCAGTCGGCGACCGGGTTCGGCTTCGCGCTGGTCTCCGCGCCACTGCTGTTCGCCGCCACGGAGCCCGCGCAGGCGGTCGTGCTGCTGATCCTGCTCGGGCTGCTCGTGAACCTGATGACGCTCGGAACCGAGGGGCGGCGGCCACAGCCGCTCGTGCGCGACTCGCTGACGATGCTCGCGTGGGCGGTCCCGGGCGTGTTCGCCGGTCTGCTCGCGCTGCGCGCGCTCGATTCGACCGCGCTCCAGGTCGGGGTCACGCTCGGGGTGTTCGCGACGCTCGCGGTGCGGGCGCTCGCGCGGCGGCGCCGCGACGCCGGCGCGGGCGAGCCGCCGTGGTGGGCCGCGCCCGCCACCGGCTTCGCCTCCGGCGCGCTGACCACCTCGACGAACACCGCCGGGCCGCCGGTCGTGCTCTACATGCTCGCGCGCGGCGCGACGCCGGTCGAGACGCGCGACACGCTGACCACCACGTTCGTCGGCTACTCGCTGCTCGGCCTCGCGGCGCTCGCGCTGAGCGGGACCAAGGGGGCGCTCCCGCACTGGGACGCGCTGGCGGCGCTCGTCCCGGCCGTGGTGGTCGGCCACCTCGCTGGCCGGCCCGTGTTCGCGCGCATCGCGGAGGAGCGCTACGAGCCCGTGCTCACGGCCGTGCTGATCGCCACCGCGCTGGCGGGCCTGGCCACGGCGCTGCTCTAGCCTTGATCGCGATGGACGTCGAGATCTGGTCCGACATCGCCTGCCCCTGGTGCTACGTCGGCAAGCGCCGCTTCGAGGCCGCGCTCGCCGCCTTCGAGCACCGCGACGAGGTCCGGGTCACCTGGCGCAGCTTCGAGCTCGACCCCGGCGCTCCGCCCGAGCGCGAGGGCGACCGCGCCGAGCACCTCGCCGCGAAGTACGGCTCGAGCGTCGAGCAGGCGCAGGCGATGCACGCGCAGATGACCGACATGGCGGCGGCCGAGGGGCTCGAGTTCCACTTCGAGACCGCGCGCGCCGGCAACACGTTCGACGCGCACCGGATCGTGCACCTCGCGGCGGCCCACGGGCGGCAGGACGCGATGAAGGAGCGCCTGATGCGCGGCTACCTGACCGAGGGCGAGCTGATGACCGACCACGCCGCGCTCGAGCGCCTGGCGGGAGACGTCGGGCTGGACGCCGAGGAGGTGCGCGACACGCTCGCCGGCGACCGCTTCGCCGCCGAGGTGCGCGAGGACGAGCGGACCGCTGCCGCACTCGGCATAAACGCGGTCCCGTGCTTCGTGATCGACCGCCGCATCGGCGCTCCCGGCGCCCAGCCGCCCGAGGTCCTCGGCGCGTTCCTGCGTCGCGGCTGGGAGGCGCGCTCGCCGCTGGAGGTCGTCGCGAGCGGCGACGCCTGCGGTCCCGACGGCTGCTGAGAGCCGCCGCCTACGAGTGGGTGACGGTGCTGCCGTCGCGCAGGTCGGCGAGCTCGCGGAAGGCTCTGACCACGCGCGGGTCGAACTGCGCGCCGGCGCAGCGCTCGAGCTCCTCGACCGCCACCTCGGCGCTCATCGCCTTGCGGTAGGTGCGGTCGGCGGTCATCGCCTCGAAGGCGTCGCATACGAGCACGATCCGCGCCGCGAGCGGGATCTCCTCGCCCGTCAGCTGGTCGGGGTAGCCCTTGCCGTCCATGCGCTCGTGCGTCGAGCGCACGATCCTCGCCACGCGCTCGAGCGCCGGCGCGGCGGACAGGATGCGCTCCCCGATGATCGTGTGGCGGCGCATGAACTCCCACTCGGCGTCGTCCAGCGGCCCGGGCTTGTCGAGGATCGCGTCCGGGATCGCCACCTTGCCCATGTCGTGCAGCTCCGCGGCCTGGCGCAGGTCCTCGAGCTCCTCGGGCGGGAGACCGACCCGCTCGCCGATCGCCACCGCCAGCTCCGCGACGCCGTGGACGTGGTCGCGCAGGGAGGGATGGCGCTCGGACAGCGCGCGCAGCAGCACGTCGCTCGACTGGCGCCCCGCCGAGGGACGGCCGCCGTTCTTCTGCACGTACATCCGCTCGTCGGCGAGGTTGAGCGCATGCTCGGCGTCCTCGGCCTCCGCGGGCAGCGTCACCGTCCCGTACGAGCAGGTGATCGTGAAGCCGTCGCCACGCTCGCTGAGCGCAACCGCCGCCGCCGCCAGCACCGCGTCGACCTCGCCCTGCTCGGGGTGGGTGAGGACGCAGAACTCGTCACCGCCCATCCGGTAGGCGCTGCCCTTGGTCTCCATCACGCCCCGCAGCGACGTGGCCAGCCGAGCGAGCAGGGAGTCGCCGGCGGGGTGGCCGAACGTGTCGTTGTACGCCTTGAAGCCGTCGAGGTCGTAGAGCGCCAGGCATACGGGCCGCTGCATCGAGGCCAGCGAGACCGCGCGCTCGAGGTCGCGCGTGAGGGAACGGCGGTTGCCGAGACCGGTGAGCGCGTCGGTCGAGGCCTCCTCGCGGCTGGCGGTCAGCATCCGGAGGTTGTCGCCGAACGTGATCGCGAGCCGGGCGAGCACGGCCACGAGGCAGAGGCTCGAGAGCACGAGCGCGAGCACGTTGGTCTGGTCGAAGTGGTCGTAGATCAGAAGCGCCAGGGAGGCGACCGCGAAGCAGATCGGGAGCAGGATCTTGCGGCGGTCGTGGTGGACGCCACTCGGCACCGAGGTCGCGGGCGTCCACGCTCCGAAGGCCACCAGGAGCGCCCCCATCGGCCACCCGGCGTCGAAGATGACGCCGGCCTTGTAGGTGCCGATCGCGATCGCGTACAGGTAGAGGCTGTCGGCGATGGCGAAGACCGTGAGCCCGCCGGCGATCCAGCCCCAGGCGCCGACCTTGCGCCAGCCGGACATCCCCAGCACCCCGACCACCAGCCCGAGCATCAGCAGGTCGGCGAGCGGATAGGTGAGGTTCGTCGCGATGGTGAGCGGCTTCCCGCCCGTGGACCCCAGCACGGCGTCGAACACGATCGCGGCGCCGAGCGCGCCGACCGCGAGCGAGCCGATCGCGCCGTCGATCCAGAGTGCGTTCCCGCGCCCGCGGACGCGCGACCGGTAGAGCAGCATCAGCGCCGCATAGATGGGTGGGTAGAAGAGCAGCCAGCCGGCGTCGGCGGGTGAGGGCGTCGGGATCACCTCGAGGTTCCACTGGACCAGGGTGAAGTACAGGCCGCCGAGGCCCCACATCAGCAGGCCGAGGGCCATCAACGCCCAGGCCGCGCGCTCCTCCGAGCGCCGGAGCGCGCGCAGGGAGCAGAGGCCCGCGGACCCCAGGAAGACGATGTTGGTCGCGAACTTCTGGAACTGCTCGTCCGCGGCTGCGGGGAGGTAGTGGAACGCGAGCTCGGCCGCGTAGGCGACGAGCAGTACGGCGAGCGTCGCGAGGATCA
>JAXDGC010000011.1:0-5116 GCA_034665245.1 Solirubrobacteraceae bacterium
CCGCCAGCGCGTCGACGTCCTTCGGCGGCACGAGGAGGCCGTTGACGTGGTCGTCGACCACGTCGGCCGGCCCGGTCGGGCAGTCGAAGCTGACGACCGCCATGCCCTTGCTCATCGCCTCGAGCAGGACGAGCGGCAGGCCCTCGAAGCGAGAGCTCAGGACGTAGATCGACGCCCGCTCCATCTCGGCCGCGAGATCGGCGGCAGGCTTCTCCAGCGAGACGGCGCCGGCGAGCCCGAGTTCGTCCACCAGTGCCTCCAGCGTGGCGCGCTCCTGACCGCCGCCGAAGATGCGCAGCCGCCACTCCGGGTGGCGCGCGGCCACCTGGCCGAAGGCCGGGATCAGCAGGTCATAGCCCTTCTGCCGGGTGAAGCGGCCGGCGGTGATGATCGTCCTGGCGTCGAGGTCGGCGGAGGCGGCGCCCATGTCGTCGCGCACGGTGTTCGGGATGCGCTCCAGCCGCAGCGACCCGTCGAGCCGCTCCGCGTAGGACCGCATGTCGGGCTCGGTCAGGACGGCGAGCACGTCGAGGCGGTCGTAGCGGGCCTCCATGGCCCGGCGCAGGGAGGCCCGGTGCGAGCCCAGGTTCATCTGCTCCAGCCCGACCGTGATCATGCCGGGGGGCCTGAACTCGGCGGCCAGCAGGTTGAGGCCGGGCCGGGTCGTCAGCAGGAACCCGGTCCGCCTGCGCAGCCAACGCGCGAACAGGAGGTCCGTCCAGATGCTGTAGTCGACCGCTGCCGCGTCGGAGCGATGCATGAACAGGCTCGGCCGGCCGCTGAGCAGCTTGTGCAGCCGGCGCAGGTGCCGCGGGGGCGTCGCTCCGCGCCGGCGGTCCTCGATCGATTCCACCTCCACCCCGGGCGGGAAGTCGAAGAAGGGCTTGTCGCGGGTCCGGCCGACGCTGACGATCCGCACGTCATGGCGCGGTGCCAGATAGCCGGCCAGGTTGAGCCCGGCGCGGATCGTCCCGCCCATCCCGAAGGCTGTGTTGAGCATGATGTAGACGCGGCGCTCGGCCCCGGCGGAATCCTGGGGCTTGGGCTCGGCCCGCGCGTAGCGGAGCAGCAGCGAGCGCGCGATGCGTCGGGCCAGCCGCCTGGCGCGCAGGCGGAGCGCGCGCGCCGCGGCGCTCACGAGGAGAACAGCCGGTCGACGACGCGCGCCGACGCGTGGCCGTCGTCGAGCTCGCAGAACTTCGCCACGAACGCAGCGTACCGTTGGGCGTACTCCGACTTGACCGCCTCGAGGTCATCGAGCGCCTCGATCAGTTCGTCCGCCGTGCGCAGCAGCGGGCCGGGCGCGGCCTCGGTGAAGTCGAAGTAGAAGCCGCGGATCTCGTCGCGATAGGCGTCGAGGTCGTAGGTGTAGAACAGCATCGGCCGGCCGGTATTCGCGAAGTCGAACATCATCGACGAGTAGTCCGTGACGAGGACGTCCGCGGCGAGCATGAGCTCGGTCCCGTCGGGGAAGGCCGACACGTCGCGCACGAACCCGTCCGCCGTCGTGGGGACGGCGTCGACGATGTAGTGGTGCTTGCGGACCAGCAGCACCGTGTCGGGGCCGAGCGCCTCGCGCAGCCGCGCGAGGTCGAGGCGGAGGTCCAGGCGGTAGCGGCCCCGCCGGTCCATGACGTGATCGCGGTAGGTCGGCACATAGAGGACGACACGGGCGTCCTGCGGGAGCCCGAGTCGCGCGCGCAGCCGACGCGTGAGCGCAGCGCGGTCCGGGCCGGCCAGCATGTCGTCGCGCGGATAGCCCGTCTCGAGCATCTCGCCCTCGATCGCGTAGGCGCGGCGCAGGATCGGCGTGGAGAAGCGGTTGGGCGACACGACGTACTGCCAGTTGCCGATCCGGTCGCTCCATCCGCGCTCGAACTTCCGGATCGTCCGCTGCGTCTGGGAGGCGTCGAACCCCAGCCGCTTCAGCGGCGTCCCGTGCCACGTCTGCAGGCAGACCTGGTCGGGCCGGCGGGAGAACCAGTCCGGGAAATGGTCGTTGTAGACGACATAGCGCGAGCTCGCGAGCGCCTCGTAGAACTCGCGGCTGCCGTCGCGCAGCACGGTCGCGGTCTCGGGCACCACGCACTGCGCGTCGTTGACGATCCACAGGTGCTCGAGCGGTGCGCCGCGGCGAACGAGCTCCTCGTGGATCGCGCGCGGGCTGTCGGAGAACTGGCGGCCGAGGAAGCTCGAGTACACGACCGTGTCGCGCAGCGGCTCGCGGCGCGCGGCCGAGGACCTCCGCTCCAGCCGGCGCTGGTTGAACGCGCCGCGCTCGTCATCGTCGAGGTCCTTCTCCACGACCAGCTTGAAGCGACCGTCCTCGCTCATCCCGAGCGTGAACGGCTTGTGCGCGACGACGGTCGCGTCCGGGAGCTTCGGGTACAGCGCGGGAGAGAGCATCACCGGGACCATCGCGGTGTCGTCGGTGCTTCCGGAGCGGCGGGCGAGCAGGTCCCAGGTGCCCTCGCGCAACGGCAGCTCGCCGGCCAGCGACACGGTCCGCGCAGGGTTCAGGTGCGCCTCGAAGGTCCCGTCGCCGGCGCCGGCGCGCATCGGGAAGGAGTGCTGCTCGAGCGAGTCGCGCGCCCTGAAGACCAGCTCGTCGGCCGTACTGGTCGCGGCGCGGGCGCCACGCACCTCGAGTGCACCATCCGCGGTCCACCGCGCCTCGGTGATGATCGGTCGCGGCGTCCGCGCGGCGAGCGAGGCGCCGCCCTGGCGCGTGCGGAAGAACGCGACCTCCCCCTCGCCGCGGGGCCAGATCGCCGGCTCGACGTCGATGGGGAAGCGCAGCCGCACACCCGGCCCGTCGCCGACCACATGCAGGTCCCACGGGGGCTCGGCCTCGATCTCCCCCTCCTCGTCGCCGACGTCCGCACCGCCGGCGTCACCCTGCAGCGCCGCGAGCGGAACGCGGGCGGTGAGCTCGGCGGGCCTCGCGGCCTCACCGACGGCGAGCGGGTATCGGCGCTTCGCGCTGCCGTCCCGGCGGACGACCTCCAGGGCGAGCTCCGACGCTGGAGGGGAGCTGAGCGCCACGGTGAGCTCCAGCGCGTCGTCCGCCGCGCGGAATCCGCGGAGCAGCGCCCAGCGCTCGAGCACCTCGAGCGTGATGTAGCCGTTGTGCTTCGGCACCGCGGTCAGGAGCTCGCCGTCCGACGGTCGCGCTTCGACGGCGCGCGGGGGGCGCGCGGGGGTCCGCACGAAGCGGACGCGCCGCCGCGAGGCGCCCTCGGCGCGCACCGAGAGGTAGAGGTCCCAGCCGCCCTCGTGCCAGCGTCGCGCGCGGCGCAGGCGGCGGAGGTCGAGTGTCGCGGTGAACCCCGACCATGCGGCGTCGGACAGCGGCTGCCTCAGGCTCGCGCCGACGTCCGGGCGGTGGCTCGACGTCCCGCGCGCCCGCACCGGCGTCGCGCGCACGCGGACGCGCCGCAGCCGGCCGGGCCGCAGGGCGATGATGCTGACACGCTGGCTGTCCCGCGTCGGCGCGCCGATGCCCTGGATGAAGGCGTAGCCCTTGACCTGGAGCCGGGTCCCGTCGAGCTGCAGGTCCTCGATCGCCGCCTCGAGGGTGAGCTCCGCGTACAGGCGGTACACCGACCGCGGGATCTTGCGCTCGCGATCGGTCCGAAAGGGATAGTCGCCGTACCACCTCCCCCGGATCTTCAGGGGCGGGGTCTCCCGGAGGTCCTCGCGCTGGAAGCGCAGCACCTCGAGCAGCTCGGGCATCATCCGCCGCCGCACGAGGTGCCACTCGAGCCGCTCGATCGCGGGGCGCCCCCGGACGACGCCGCGGTGGGCCTTGTCCAGGAACGCGTTGGCGAGGTCGAGGAACACCTCGCGATAGTGCTCGTCGGCCTGCTCGAGGACCTCGAGGTGGTAGCGCAGGTCGGCGGCGACGACGCTCGCGTCGTACCAGCGCTTGGCGTTGCGCGGCCCCTCGCGGGCGAGGAAGGCGCTGACGTGCTCGACGGCGGCGACCCGGTCGCGCAGGACGCGCTCGTCGAGTCGGCGCTGGGTGATCGAGAGCTCGCCGCTCTCGCGGATCCGGTAGTAGTAGACCGGGTCCGAGATCACGTCGACCGAGCGCGCCATGAAGTGCGCGGGCAGCGTGACCGGGATGTCCTCGTGCACCCGGCCCTCCGGGAAGCTCAATTCGTGGCCGTCCCAGAAGGACCGCCGCCAGAGCTTGTTCCAGGCCGTCCGGTCGGCCAGCAGCTCGCGGAACTTCGTGATGTGCGTCTTGATCCGCGTCCTCGTGAACGCCTTGGCGAGGAACGGCGTCTCGTGCGTGCCCTGGAGCGTGAGGCGGTGGACGTTGCCGGTGGCGAAGTCCGATCCGCTCTCCTGGAGGGCGCCGAGCAGCAGCTCGTAGGCGTTGGGCGGGAGCATGTCGTCGGAGTCGACGAAGGCGAGGTACTCCCCGGTGGCCGCGTCGGTGCCGGTGTTGCGAGCCCGGCTCAGCCCCCCGTTGGGCTGCGTGATGAGGCGGAAGCGGTCGTCGCCCGCCGCGAACGCCTCGGCGATCGCGGCGCTCCCGTCCGTGGAGCCGTCGTCGACCATGAGCACCTCGAGGTCGCGGACCGTCTGCCCCGCGATCGACTCGAGGCAGGGCTGCAGGTACGGCTCGACGTTGTAGATCGGCACGACGACACTGATGGTTCCCATCGCAATCACTGTATTGGCGGGGCCCCGAGGAACACGCGCCTCACGACCCGCTCCGCGGCGTGGCCGTCCTCGAGCGCGCAGAACCGCGTTCGGAACGCGGTCCGCGCGCGGCGCGCCTCCTCGTCCCACACCCGGCCCGAGCGGAACGCCTCGATCACCTCCGCCTCCGTGCGGGTCACCACGCCGGGCCCCTCCGCCAGGAGGTCGAAATAGGTGCCGCGGATCGCGCGATAGACGTCCCAGTCCGAGGCGTGGATGACGATCGGGCGGTCCAGCACCGCGTAGTCGAACATGATCGAGGAGTAGTCCGTCATCAGCACGTCGGCGGCCAGGCAGAGCGCCTCGACCGAGGGGTGGTCCGAGACGTCGCGGATGCGGCCCTCGCCGTGCAACCGGCGCAGGACCGGGTCGGCACCGTGGAAGTAGTGCGTCCGCGCCAGCA
>JAXDGC010000012.1:0-6551 GCA_034665245.1 Solirubrobacteraceae bacterium
TCGTGATCGACTTCCCGTTCCCCGAGGCCGAGGACCGCAAGCTGATCTGGCGGCTGCTGCTGCCCGAGGAGGCGCCGCTCGACGACGACGTCGACCTCGAGTTCCTCGCGACCCAGTTCAAGCTCTCCGGCGGCGCGATCCGCAACTGCTCGCTGGCGGCGGCGTTCCAGGCGGCCGACGAGGGGACCTCGATCACGATGCGCCACCTGATCCGGGCCGTGGCCCTCGAGTTCGGCAAGCAGGGGCGGCTCACGCTCCAGACCGACTTCGAGCACTTCCACGAGCTGATCGGGCCCGGGCGCTGACTACTCGTGCAATAGGCCCAGCTCGGCGAAGCTGGTGAGCGCCGCGTCGAGCGAGGGCCGGTCCAGCGGGCCGGGGAACGCCTCGAGGATCGCGTCGCGGTCGCGCGTCCCGTCGAGCAGGCGCAGCAGCGCGCTCGTCGGCTCGTCGGTGATCCGCACGATCTCGCTGAGCAGCGTCGTGACGACCGCGCCCGGCCGCGCCTGACTGCGCGCGAGCGCGCTCGCCCGCGGGCGCTCGCCGGGGGCGGAGGCGGCGGGCGGCGGGACCGCGTGGAACTCGACGTCGCCGTCGCCGAACGCCTCGACGAGCTGTGCGGCCAGCTCCTCCTCCGCCACGCCGGCGCGCTCGCGCAAGTCCGCGAACGCGACGGGCCGCAGCGGCCCGGCGCCCTCGAGCGCGGCGCGCAGCGGCGCGGGCAGATCGGCCGCGTCGCCGTCCGGGGCCACGAGCAGCCGCGGAACCGCCGCCGGGTCGACGCGCGGGGTCGGCGCGTGCGCCTCGTGGCAGAGCAGCGAGTGGCGGAAGCGCCGCAGCACGAAGAGGTCGAAGTACTGCTCGCGCGCGATGCGATCGTCGCCCGCGCCGTCCGCGACGAACGCCTCCACGGTGTCGGACCACGGCGCCTCGCGGCCGGCCCCGGGGATCGCGTCGCCGACGTAGGCGAGCCCGTGGCGCGCGGCCGCCGCCGCGAAGTCCGCGAACCACACCGGCACGAAGGTGGAGGCCAGCAGGTCGTGGACGAGCATCGGCTCGGGCGCCTCGGCGAGCGCGTGCACCTCCTCGCCCAGCACGCCCGCGAAGAACGTCCGGCCGCCGGCCTCGCCGAAGCGGTCGAGCAGCGTGAACAGCCCGCGCGCGCGCTCGGCCCGCTCGCGCGCGTCCGCCAGCCCGCGCCCGTGCCACTGCGCCATCGCGCGCAGCATCTCGCGCAGGTGCCCGCCGGGATGCGCGTTGTAGGAGAGGTAGGCGAGGCCGTCGGGCGCGAGGTGCGCGCGACATGCCTCGAGCACAGCCTCGCGCAGCGGCTCAGCCGCCCACGCGTACAGCCCGTGCACGATCACGTAGTCGAACTCGCCGAGCCGGCCGTCGGTGAGCTCGAGCACGTCGGCGACGTCGAAGCGCACGTTGTCGAGCCCCGCCGCGGCGGCGTCCGCCCGCGCGGTCTCGATCGCGGTCGCCGCGAGGTCGACGCCGACCGCCCGGACCTCGGCGTGGGCGGCCGCGACGCCGGCGAGATGCGCGCCCGCACCGCAGCCGAGCTCCAGCACGCGCGCCGTGCGCGGATCCGGCGGAGCGAGCCCGTGGAGCATCGCGGTGGTCGCGTGCCCGCGCGGCAGCGCCTGCGTGAACGGCAGGTTGGCGTACGGGATCTCGTCGTAGGCAGTCGGCATTTCTCAATCTTTTCCCACGCGGCCCTGCGGCGCGTTTAGGGTTGCCCCTGCAGATGCCGGCAGTCGTGGACGTACCCCTCAACACCTGCCTGGCCGATCTCGACGAGGCGCTCCGCACGCTCCTGAAGCGTGAGCTCGAGCGACATGGCTTCGAGGGCGTCGACATCGCGTTCGACGCGCCCGCTTCGGACTGGTCGGCGAAGCTCACGAACCCGACCGTCAACCTCTTCCTCTACGACCTGCGCGAGAACGCCGCCGAGGCCGACGTGACCACGCGCAACCTGCGCGTCAACGGCGCGTCGATCGCCGCGCCGCCGCCGATGCGCCTCGAGGTCACGTACTCGGTGACCGCGTGGACGAAGGCGGTGCAGGACGAGCACCGGCTGCTGTCGCAGGTGCTCGCCGTCCTCTTCTCGCACGTCTCGCTGCCCGCCGACCTGCTCGTCGGGCGCCTCGCGTCCGCGAGCCTGCTGCGCGCGATCGAGACCGAGGTCGGCCGGCCCAAGGAGGAGAAGGCCGACTTCTGGACTTCGATCGGCGGCCGCTACAAGGCGTCGATCGACTATGCGGTGAAGCTCGAGGTCGAGTCCGGCCTCACCTTCACGCGCGGGCCGGACGTTCGCACCCAGACGGTGAACCTCGGCATCCAGGACGGCCCGCGGCGCACGTTCGAGGAGCTCCAGCGCTTCGGCGGCGTCGTGCGCGACGCCGCCGGCGAGCCGGTGGCGAACGCGTGGGTGGCGCTGCCCGACCTCGGGCGCTTCGCGTCCACCAACCAGGAGGGCCAGTTCACGTTCGACCGGATGCGGGCCGGAACCCATCGGGTCCTGGCGCGAACCGCGGCGGGCGAGGAGGCGACCGGGACGGCCACCGTGCCGGGCGGCGGCGTCGACCTCGAGCTGGGCGGCGGGGGCCGGAAGCGGTCCCCGGCAAAGAGGGGATGAGCGCCCGGGCACGCGGGTCTGCCCGAACGGTTGCCCCGAGTCCCCTTTCGCTGTGTAGGGGAAATCGGCGAAGGTCGGACGGTGGACAACCATGAGGCGCCACGCGTCCTGCTGGGAAATCTCGGACCGATCATGCTCATCGGGATGGCCCGCCTCCTCGGGGAGGACGGGGCCGAAGTGATCGGCCAGGAGAAGCACCCGGCCGGCATTCTCAGCGCGGTGGGTCGCATGCGGCCCGATGTGGTGGTTCTGGACCTGAATACGGAAGGGTCGCGCGAGCTGAGCTCGCGCGTGCAGCGGGTCTCGCCGGAGACCAAGGTGATCCTCTGCGACAGCGACGAGGACGGGATGGAGGTGCTCGATCCGGGCACCGACAGCCTGCGCCGCGTCGCCGCCGGGGGTCTGCGGTTGGAGTTGGCCACGAGTCGTACACCTAGGTAAGGAGTGTTATGCCCACGTATTTGACGCCAGGCGTCTACGTCGAGGAGGTTCCCTCCGCGAACAAGCCCATCGAAGGCGTCAGCACCTCGGTGGCGGCGTTCGTGGGCCTGACCCCCGGCGGCCCCGTCAACGTGCCGATGCGGATCTCGAACTGGACCCAGTTCTCGAAGATCTTCGGCGATCCCAACAACCCGGACAACGGGCCGTTCATGGAGGGCGCCTACATGGCCCACTCCGTGTACGGGTTCTTCCAGAACGGCGGCTCGAACTGCTGGATCGTGCGCGTCGGCGAGAGCAACGGCGCGGGTTCCCGCCCGCAGGCCGCGCTGCCGGCGGCGGCGGACGCATCGGTCGAGGCCTTCCGCGCCCAGGCGCTCCCCAAGATCGACGGCACCGTGCAGGTCGAGCTGACCGAGGAGCCCAAGGCGGGCGAGGGCGACCAGACCTACAAGCTCGTCGTCACGTCCGGCTCGGAGCGTGAGGAGTACGAGGGCCTGTCGCTCAAGAAGGGCCGCTCCAACCTCGCCACCAAGGTCAACGCCGCGTCCAAGCTGATCAAGATCGAGGACACGGGCGCATCGTTGCCCGACGCGCAGAAGGTCCCGGCCACGGGCTCCTACACGCTGTCCTCGCCGTCCCCCGACCCGGCCGACATCAAGCCGACGCACTTCGAGGGCGACGAGGCCCGCCGCCTCGGCATGGGCGGGCTGGGCGCCATCGACGAGGTGACGATGGTGATCATGCCCGACCTCTGGGCCGTCGCCACCGACGTGCAGGTGCGCGACCTCCAGGGCAAGATGATCTCCCACTGCGAGAACATGGGCGACCGGATGGCGATCCTGGACGCGCCGCCCGACGTGCTCCCGCAGGAGATCCTCGAGTGGCGGATGAACACCGCCGGCTACGACTCGAAGATGTCGGCGCTCTACTACCCGTGGATCGAGGTGATGGACCCGCTGACCAACCGGCCGGTCAACATCCCGCCGTCGGGCCACGTCGCGGGCCTCTGGTGCCGGGTCGACGAGAGCCGCGGCGTGCACAAGGCGCCGGCCAACGAGGTCATCATGGGCGCCAACGGACTCGCGTTCCAGGTCACGCAGGCGGAGCAGGGCGGCCTCAACAAGGTCGGCATCAACTGCATCCGCGCGTTCCCCGGCCGCGGCATCCGCGTGTGGGGCGCCCGCACCCTCTCGAGCGACCCGGAGTGGCGTTACATCAACGTGCGCCGGCTCTTCAACTACATCTCCGAGTCGATCATGAGCGGCACGCAGTGGAGCGTGTTCGAGCCGAACGACGAGTTCCTGTGGTTGCAGCTGCGCAACTCCGTGACGAGCTTCCTGACGCGGACCTGGCGATCGGGCGCGCTGTTCGGCAGCTCGCCGACGCAGGCCTTCTTCGTCAAGTGCGACTCGGAGACGAACCCGCCCGACGTGATCGAGGCCGGCCAGGTCGTCTGCGAGGTCGGCATCGCGCCCGTCAAGCCCGCCGAGTTCGTGATCTTCCGCCTGAGCCAGTTCAGCGGCGGCGAAGCCGCGGAAGTCTCCGAGTAGTCCAGACCAGACAACGGATTGAGGAGCACAACAAGCAATGCCTAGCCAGAAGAAGACCGAGCCCATCAAGTACTGGAAGATCACCGCCCCGGGCGTCGGGACGATCGGCATGTTCAACCAGTGCGGGCTGCCGTCTATGAGCCTGCAGGCCAGCGAGTTCAAGGTCTGGGACGAGCAGGGGAAGCCGGACGCGCTGCCCACCGGCGTCCAGGCGACGTTCGGGGACGTGACCCTGTCCCGCGGCGTCGACGACAAGGCCGAGCTGTGGAAGTGGATCTCGAAGATCGCCCAGCAGGGCGCGACCCCCGAGACCTGCAAGGAGGTCACGCTGATGGCCTGCAACGCCACGGGCGGGACCGTGCAGGAGTGGAAGCTCACGAACGCGTTCCCGTCGTCGTACTCGGCGGCGGGGATGGCGGCCGGCGGCTCCGACGTCCTGACCGAGCAGATCTCGATCCGGTACACGGATGCGCAGCTCGGCGGCCAGGGCGGCCTGACCGGCGGCGTCTAGGCCAGAGGGCGGAGGCGGACGCTGAGCAGCCATGCGAACCGAGATCACGTTCACGCTTCCTCGCGGGCTCGCCGACGAGGCGGGCGGAGTGCACCGCGAGGGCGCGATGCGGCTGGCGACGGCCCGGGACGAGATCGAGCCGCTGCGGGACCCGGAGGTGCGCCGCAACGAGGCGTACCTCTCGGTCCTCCTGCTCGCCCGCACGGTCACCCGCATCGGAGACATCACGGAGATCTCGCCGGAGGTGATCGAGGCGCTGTACGCAGCGGACTTCGACCACCTCCAGCGCCTCTACGAGCGCGTGAACACGGACGGCGAGACGGTCGGCGTCGTGCACTGCCCCGAGTGCTCGCACGAGTTCGAGGTCGATCTGACGGACATCGAGGACGGTCGATTGGGGAAATGACGCGGCCGTCTTCGCCTGAGTGCCTGGCGGAGACGGCCCGACTCGCCTATCACCTCCACTGGCCGCTCGACACGATCCTCGATCTCGAGCACCGGGACCGGCGCCGTTTCCTCGCCGAGGCTGACGCGCTCGCGGGCGTGGCTGCTGCGGACGACTGGGACCGCGACGCCGCCGAGTGGGCTCACGAAGGCTGACCGACGTGGCAGACGACCCGACACCCGACGGCGAGGGCTCCGCCCGCGCGTCCCGCCCGGCCGTGCGCCTGGGCCGTAAGCCCACGCGCCTCGGAGCGGCCACCCGGCTCGGCAGCGAGGTGGCGGGCGCGCGGGCCCCCGCGCGCGTCCTGCGCTCGGCGACGCGGCTGACCGCGCAGCCCGCGCCCGCACCGGCCGCCGATGAGCCGCCGAGCGCTCCCGCGGCAGGTCCGCCGCCGCTCCCGGCCGCGCCCACCGCGGCGGGCGACCTGCCGCCCGGCATGGCGGAGTGGCAGGCGGCGTGGATCTTCGGGGGCGACGCCGAGCAGGCGATCGCGATGTCCGAGCTCCCGGGCGCCGCCGAGAGCGGGCGGGCGGCGCGGCTGGACCGCAGCCGCGGCTCGAGGATCGTGGAAGGCCCGGCCACGGGTGCGCCGGAGCCGTCCCCTCCCGCGTCGCCGTCCCCCTCGCAGGAGGGTTCCGGCGGCGGCGAGTCCGGCGCGCTCCCGCCGGTACCGGGCGCGTCCGTGAAGGTCGGCGACCAACCGGGCGGCGCACCGCGGCGCTCCCGTATCGCGCGCGCCCCGGCCGGCTCCGCTCAGCCGGCGCCGCCCACGCCGCGGTCGCCGGAGCCGCCCTCGATCATGCGCCCCTCCGTGCCCGACGCCGCTCCCGAGCCGGCCGCGCCCGGCGAGCGCCCCGCGCCGGTGCGAATGGTGCTCCGGCGCAAGCAGCCGCCGCCCCCGCCGGCGTCGCCGCCCCGGCCGCGAATGCAGCGAGGCGTCCGCTCTGAGCCGGTCGGCCCGCC
>JAXDGC010000013.1:0-3580 GCA_034665245.1 Solirubrobacteraceae bacterium
CGAGCGCGAGCGTGACGGCACCGGCGAGCGCCGAGACGATCACCATGATCAGCCCGCCGCCCGAGGTGAGGCCGTCGTAGAGGTGGCGCGCGTCGCTGCGCAGGACGAACAGCCCGCCGAGCGCGACGAGCCCGGCGAGCGCCCCGGCACCGAGGGCGCGGGCGCGGAACGCGCGCACCAGGTCCGGCTGCCCCGCGCGTCGCGAATCGCCGGCGAGGAACACCGCCGCGAGGTAGGCCCCGTTGAGGACCGCGATCACGCCGATCAGCACCGATGTCGGGTTCAGCCACGAGCCGAACGGCTCGCCCGCGGCGTTGCCGACCGTCACCCGGCCCGACGCGACGCCGCCGACCGCGGCGCCGAGGCAGAACGGGATCAGCACCGACGACAGCGCGAACAGCGCGCCGAGGCCGCGCGCCTCGTTCATCGTCGCCGCCTGGCCGCGCAGCGCGAACGCGGTGCCGCGGAAGATGATCCCCAGCGCGGCCAGGAAGAGCGGGATCGACAGCGTCGAGAAGATCGAGCCGAACGCGACCGGGAACGCGGTCCAGACGATCACCAGCACGAAGATCAGCCACACGTGGTTGGCCTCCCACACCGGGCTCATCGAGCGCTCGACCATCCCGCGGATGCGACCGCCGCGCTCAGCGCCGCCGGCGGTCAGGTCCCAGAACCCCGCGCCGAAGTCGGCGCTCCCGAGCACCCCGTAGGCGGCGACGCCGAGGATCACGAGCGCGAGGCAGAGCTGAGGCAGCATCAGCCCGCGACCTCCGTCTCGGCGGGGCGGCGCGCCAATCGCCGCAACAGCCACACGACGGCGGCGCCGAGGCTGACGTAGACGGCCACGAGCACCGCGTAGCCGAGCGCGAGCCCATCCGCGGAGGTGACCGCCTGGGTCGTGCGCATGACCTTGTAGACGATCCAGGGCTGGCGGCCGACCTCGGTGGTGATCCAGCCGGCGATCAGCGCGACGAACGACAGCGGGCCGGCCGCCATCACCGCCCGGTAGAACCAGCGCGAGCGCGGCAACCGGCCCTTGCGCAGCCACGTCACGAAGAACAGCGCGCCCAGGAGGGCGAGCCCGGTGCCGATCCCGACCATCGTCTGGAACGCGATCCGGACGACGTTGACGGGCGGGCGGTCCGCGGGCTTCACGGACTCGAGGCCGATCACCTCCGCGTTCGGGTCGTGATGGGCGAGCAGCGACAGCAGCTTGGGGACGTGGATGCCGTAGCGGACCTCGCCCCTGTCCTTGTCGTAGAAGCCGCCGATCGTGAACGGCGCGCCTCGCTCGGTCCGCTGCAGCCCCTCGAACGCGGCGAGCTTGACCGGCTGGTTCTTGGCCACGTCGCGCCCCGCCCAGTCGCCCACCACGACCTGCACCGGCGCCGCGAGCGAGGCGAAGGCGAGGCTGACGACGAGCGCTGTGCGGTGGTAGCGGTCGCGGCGGCCGCGCAGCCACGCGAACGCGTAGACGCCCGCGACGATGAAGCCGCAGACGATGTAGCCCGCGAGGTACATGTGGATGATCTCGTGCCACATGTTCTGGTTGAAGAGCGCGTCGAAGGGCCGCGGGTCCACGACGTCCCCGTCGACGAGGTCGAAGCCGTCCGGGGTGTTCATCCAGCCGTTGACGGCGATCACGTTGAAGGAGCCGGTGAACCCAGAGATGACGATCGGCACGCCGGTCAGGAAGTGCGCGCGCGGCGACAGCCGGTCCCAGCCGTAGACGTAGATCGCGATGAAGATCGCCTCGACGAAGAAGGAGATGCCCTCGAGCGCGAACCCGATGCCGAACACGTCGCCGAACGTCGCCATGAAGTTCGGCCACAGCAGCCCGAACTCGAACGACAGGATCGTGCCCGTCACCACCCCGACCGCGAACAGCACCAGCGCCACCTTCGACCAGCGCTTGGCGAGCGCCTTGTAGGTCTGGTCGCCCGTGCGCAGGTGCAGCCCCTCGACGAACAGGAACATCGCCGGGAACGCGATCCCGAAGCAGACGATCGGGATGTGCACGATGAGCGACAGCGCCTGCATCTGGCGCGCGAGCTCGGTGTCCGGCTGCGGCTGCCCGGGCAGCCTCTCCACGACCTGCTGCGCGAAGACCAGCGCGCCGCCCATGCTCAGGTGGTGCGCTTCTCGGTCCGGTGCATCCGGGCCACCGCCTCGTGGTCGAGAGCGGACGTGCGCCCGGCGCCGACCCAGCCGAAGCGGAAGGCGAGGCCGGCCAGCAGGAAGAGCACGCTGGCGAGATGGTGGACCCACGGCCCGCCGCGCGAGCGTGCGAAGCGCAGGGCGAGCCCCACGCGGATCATCCATTTGGCGGCCTGGAAGAACATGCCCGGGCGGCCCTCCTGGAGCGAGCGCGCCAGCCGCCCGAGGCGCTTCTCGTTGACGGTCGACAGCGTCAGCTCGGCGCCCATCGCCAGCGTCTCGATCGTCCCGAGCGCGTTGCGCGTGGGATGACCCGTGGGCAGCCCGGTGGCGGCCAGCACGAGCCGGTTGGCGGCCGCCCCCTTCGCGGTGGCGGTCGCGATGAAGATCGGGCCGAGGAAGAGCCGGCTGCGCGCCCACACCGGCACCGCGGTCGAGGCGAGCAGGACGCCGGTGTAGGACCCGAGGTAGAGGCCCAGCACGGCGGTCTTGGCCCCGAGCAGCCGCGCGAGCCGCGGGCGGTCGAGGAGGTCGGCCGCGACCGCGCCGAACGCGACGCCCGAGAACGCCGACAGGCACCAGGCGCCCATCGACATCGGCGAGCGCGGCTTGAAGACGCGCATCATGTTCAGGAAGCGCAGAGGTCGCCCGAGGTCCATGACCAGCAGCGGCGCCGCCGGCGTGACGGCGGCGAGCGTCACGCGCCGCGCGATCCTCGCGGAGTCGTGGTCGCCGGCCGCATCGCAGGCCAGGGCGACGAACGACGAGCCGGTCGCGACGCCGCCGAACCAGAAGTACAGCGGCACCTCCCAGGTCCAGACCGCGGGGCGGATGATCGGGCCCTGGACCTCGGGGATCTCCTCGCCCTCGCGCGCCCGCCGCGCGGCCGCGGCCACCTGGCCGTTGGTGGACGCGGCCGAGTAGCGCGTGTCCTTGTCGTAGAGGTAGGACCAGCGGGCGTCGCCCCAGGCCGGCTTGGCCAGCGCCACCTTGGCGCCCTCGAACGCCCGCCGGTAGCGGCCGGGCTCGCCACGGCGGCCGACCGCGGGGGTGACGTCGCGCGTGCCGGCGCGGCTGGGGTCCCCGCGCCGGATGCGCTCTTCGGGCGGCGGCCCCTTCTCGCGGCTCATCGCCGGGCCCTCCGGTGCGCGATCAGCACGCTCGCGACCGTGCCCGCCAGGCACAGCGCCGCCCCCGCCAGCCCGGCCGCGGTCGCGATCGGCGTGTTCTCCTGGATCGGCGAGTCGGCCTGCGCCGGGAGGCCGAAGCGCTCGGGCGGCTCGGTCAGGAGGAAGAACGCCCCGAGGTTGCCCGCGATCTGCTGCTCGGGCGCGTCGCCCGCGCCGTAGAGGTAGGCGGTCTCGATGCCCTTCTCGTGCAGCGCCACGACGCGACCCTTGGCGGTCTCCACCAGTTCGTCGTA
>JAXDGC010000014.1:0-2949 GCA_034665245.1 Solirubrobacteraceae bacterium
ACGAACCGCGAGGGGCGCCGGACGCCCGACCGCGGGCCCCGCATCGACGACCGCCAGCGGTCGTCGCTCGAGATCTCGGACGACGAGATCGACATTCCGCCGTTCTTGCGCTGAACGCTCTCCCCAGACCTAACGCACTGTCGGCGGCGCGCCGATATTGGACGATATGTCGCTGTCCCTCCGCCGTGTGGTCATGTTCGTGTTCGTGCTGCTCGGCGCCTGGGTGGCGCTGCTCGAGCTCCAGGTCATCGCCCTCCCCGGCCTGAGCCTGGGGCCGGTCCTCGGCGACTACGCCCACAACGTGATCGAGGTGCTGGCGGGCGTGCTCTGCCTCGGCGGCGCCTGGCAGGCACGGCGCGAGCAGACGGCCTGGCTGCTGATCGGCATCGGCGTGCTCACGTGGGCGCTCGGCAACCTGTACTACACCGTCGTCCTCTACGACCTCGAGTCACCGCCGATCCCCTCGCCGGCCGACGTCGGCTTCCTGCTCTTCCCGGTGCTCGCGATGGTCGGCGTCTTCGCGCTCGTGCGCGCCCGCACCAGTCAGGTGCCGACGACGCTCTGGATCGACGGAGCCATCGCCGCGCTCGCGGTCACGGCGGTCAGCGCCGCGATCATCTTCCAGACCGCGTTCGACAACGTCAGCGGCAAGCCGGTCGAGGTGGCGACCACGCTCGCCTACCCGGTCTGCGACCTCGTCCTCATCGGTGTATGCGTGGGTGCGCTGTCGGCCACGGGCTGGCGACTCGACCGCACCTGGGTGCTCTTGGCCGCGGGCATCGCGACCTTCTGGCTGGCGGACTCGCTGTATCTCGTGGAGTCGCTCCTGGGCACCTTGCAGTCGCCCGCCTGGTACGACATCTGCTGGACACTCGGCCTGCTGACCGTCGCCCTCGCGTCATGGCAGCCGCACCTGGTCAGACAGCCGGCGGTGCCTGACGGCCTGCGCTTCATCTCCGCGCCGCTCGGGTTCGGCGTCGTCGGCCTGGCGATGCTGATCTACGGCTGCCTCGCGAACCTCAACCCGCTGGCCGTCGGGCTCTCCGCGCTCGCGCTCGTCGCGGTGATGGCGCGGCTGATGCTGACCTTCCGCGAGAACGTCTCGATCCTGAGCGCATCGCGCGACGAGGCGCTCACCGACGTGCTCACCGGGCTCGGCAACCGCCGCGCGCTGGCTCGCGAGCTCGAGCTGACGCTGCCCAAGGCCGACGATGCCCGCCCACTCGTGCTCGTGCTCTTCGACCTCGACGGCTTCAAGCACTACAACGACACCTTCGGCCACCCCGCGGGCGACGCCCTGCTCGTCCGCCTCGGCGGCAACCTCGCCACCTACCTGTCAGGCCGCGGCCGCGCGTTCCGAATGGGCGGCGACGAGTTCTGCGCGCTGTTCCACCCCGGCGACGAGGTCGCCGACCCGATCATCGCCGGCGCGGCCTCCGCGCTGACCGAGCGCGGCGAGGGCTTCACCGTCACCTGCTCCTACGGCGCGATCGTGCAGCCGCGCGAGGCGCAGGACGCGACGGAGGCGCTGCGCATCGCCGACCAGCGCATGTACGCGCAGAAGAACGCCGGGCGCACCTCCGCGACGCGGCAGAGCAAGGCCGTGCTGGTGCGCGCGCTGAGCGAGCGCAACCCCGAGCTCTACGCCCACCTCGAGGGCGTCGCCGAGCTCGCCGAGTCGACCGCCCGCCGCCTCGGCCTTGGCGACGAGGAGGCCGAGCAGATCAGCCACGCGGCCGAGCTGCACGACATCGGCAAGGTCGCGATCCCGGACGCCATCCTCTCCAAGCCCGGCGCGCTGGACCCGCGCGAGTGGGAGTTCATCCGCCGCCACACGCTGATCGGCGAGCGCATCATCGCCGCGGCGCCCGCGCTCGGCGCGGTCGCGCGGCTCGTGCGCTCGAGCCACGAGCGCTGGGACGGCACGGGCTATCCCGACCGTCTCGCCGAGCAGGCGATCCCGCTCGGCGCCCGCGTCGTCGCAGTGGCCGACGCCTTCAGTGCCATGACCTCCGAGCGCCCTTACAGCCCCTCGGTCCCCACACAGCTCGCGATCGACGAGCTGCGCCGATGCGCCGGCACGCAGTTCGACCCCGTCGTGGTCGAGGCGTTCTGCGCCGCGTGGATGGAGCGCAGCTCCGCCGTCGCCGGCATTGCGGCCGAGTAGCTACGGGCGGACGACGACCGAGACCCGCCGCGAGGTCGCACCGCGGTAGGGGTAGCCGGGCTGGGCCACGAGCCGCGCCTGGAAGCGGTAGCGCGCCTTCACGAGCGTGCGGCGGAAGCGGTAGGCGAAGCGGAAGCGCCCCTTGGCGTCGGCCCGAACGTTGCCGATCGGCACGCGCCGCCGGGCATCGGGCACGATCACGTCGATCGACACGCGCGTCCCAACGCGCCCGGGGCCGCCGAGCAGACGTCCGCGGAAGCCGACCTTCTCGCCGTTGCGCACGCTGCGCGGCCGCAGCTCGAGGCGAAGCCCGGCGCGTACGCCGAGCGTCACGGTCGCCGTCGAGACCGGCGCCGGGTCGAGCGTGTAGGCCTTGTAGGCGAAGCTGAGCCTTCGCGAAGCGCCGCGCTTCAGCCGGTAGGAGAACCGCCCGTCGCCACGGGTCGCCACCGTGCCCACCGACCGGCTCCGCGCTCCCGGCCGCTCGACCTTGCTCGCGACATCCAGAACCGCCCCGGCGATCGGCTGCCCGCTCGCATCGGTCAGCCGCCCCTCGACGGTCCGCACGGACCCGTACGGCACGACCGCCGAGGCCCGCTGCGCGTGCTTCCGCGACCGCAGCCACGCCGCAAGCCTCACGAACCGGCTCGCGCCACGACCGTTCGGCCGCGAGCCGTTGCGCGTCGTCACGGTCACGGGATCCGAGCGTGTCTCGTTCCCGGCGGCGTCGGTGACCGAGGCCTGGACGGTGTGGGCGCCGTTGGGGAGGGTGGCGGTGTCGA
>JAXDGC010000015.1:0-6042 GCA_034665245.1 Solirubrobacteraceae bacterium
CGCATCGACCGACCCTAATCACCCACGACGAATGTCGTCTCTACCACCCAGGGCGTGGCAGAGACGACACTCGTCGCGCCGGGCGGTCCGTCCCTCGCTTCCTCACCGGCGCAGTTGATGTTCGCTAGCCACCCCGCACCAGGTCGAGCTTCAGCCGCGCGAGCCAGCCGCCCCAGCCGTCGTCGGGCTGGCTGTCGCCGAAGCGCACGTAGACCGTCCGGCCGCCGTTGCGCAGCGCGTTGAGGTCGAGCGTGCGCTCGCTGCGGTTCGACAGGTCGCGCACCGGTGCGTCCTCCCTGAGCACGGTCGTCCAGCTCTGGTTGTCCGTCGACGCCTCCACGAGGAACTGGTTGCCGATGTCGAGCGTGAACGTGCCGCCCTGCACGTCGGCCGGCAGCTGGAAGCGGTACGTCGCGTGCGTGCCGCCGTCGGTGAAGCGCCCCTCCCCGTCGAACTGGGACCCGTCCGAGTCGAACAGCCACGGCGCCTCGGCGTCGGTGGCGGGCGTGAACTCCACGTGGTCGCCGATCACCGTGATCGAGCCGCTGGCCTTCGCGGTCCCCTGGTTCGAGCTCACCGTCACCTTCACCGGGTAGGTGCCTGCGGCCGTGCCCGCCGGCACGCTGACCTGGAATTCGAGCGTCTTCGACTCGCCGTTCGCAAGCGGCCCGAACGCCGCGCTCGCGGGCTCGACCTTCCAGTCCTGCGCGGTCGCCGCCACGCTCCCGCTCGCCGCACCCTCGCCGTAGTTGGACACGGTCACCCGCACCGGCACCGTGTCGCCCGCCGACGCCACCACCCGGTCGACGTCGGTGACGAGCGGTGAGGTGTCGGCCTTGCCCGGGTTGAGCAGCTCGACCTCGCCGAGCTTGCCGCCGCCCTTGGTGACCTCGATCCGGTAGTAGGCGTAGCTGCCCGGACGCGCGAGCTTGAACGGCCGCGTCTGGGAGCGCCAGCGGAACGTCTCGTCGCTCCGCTCGTCCAGCACCTTCCAGCGGCTGCCGTCGTTGGAGCCCTTCACCGCCCACGCGCTCGGGTCGCCGCCGTCGGTGGTCCCCGACGTCAGCGTGTAGAAGGTGACCGGGCGGCTGCCCGTGAAGCGGTACTCCAGCCACGGCGGGCTGCCGGTCAGCGACGCGACGGTGCTCGAGTCGTTGTCGAACAGCGGCGCGGCGTCCCCGCCGCTCGTCGTCGCGGTCCCGTCGTCGCCGCCCGTCGTATCGCGCAGCGGCTGCGCCGGCGCGTCGCCCTTCGTCACCGACGGCGGCGCGGCGTCCTTCCCGGTCGCCCAGTTGGACGGCGACGGGCCCATCTCGAACTCGAGCGTCCCGCCGCGCGCGATGTCGCGGTGGCGCAGGTAGGCCTTGTCGTAGGCCCGCCCGTTGAGCCTGAGGCTCTGGACGTAGACGTTGCGCCGGCTGTTGTGGCGCGCCGTGACGACGAGGTCGCGGCCGTTCTCGAGATGGACCGTCGCGCGCTTGAACAGCGGCGAGCCGATCACGTAGTTCTCGCTCCCGACCTGCAGCGGGTAGAAGCCGAGCGAGCTGAACACGTACCACGCCGACGTCTCGCCGTTGTCCTCGTCGCCGCCGTAGCCCTGGCCGATCTCCGAGCCGAGGTACAGGCGCCGCAGCGCCTCGCGCACCTTGGCCTGCGTCTTGGACGGCTGCCCCGTGTAGTCGTACATGTACGGGATGTGGTGGGAGACCTGGTTGGAGAAGCCCCACTGGCCCATGCGGACGTCCCGCGCCTCGATCATCTCGTGGATCGTGCCGCCGTAGGAGCCGGGGAAGTTCGCTGTCTCCGGAGTGCTGAAGAACGTGTCGAGCTTGCGCGCGAGAGCGTCGCGGCCGCCGTAGAGGTTGGCCAGCCCCTGGCCGTCGTGCGGCGCGTGGAACGCGAAGTTCCAGCCGTCGGTCTCCGTGTAGTCGTGCTCGTGGCCCCAGACCAGCGGGTCGTAGTCCTTCGGGCTCGACTTCCAGCGCCCGGTGGCGTCCCGCCCCTGGAAGAAGCGGATCGCGGGATCGAACATGTTCACGTAGTTCTGCGAGCGGCTGAGGAAGTACTCGCGCTCCTCCTCCAGGCGCTGCTTCTGCGCCTTGTTCTTCGTCTCGCCCGCGAGCTTCTGCGCCATGTTCGCGATGCCGAAGTCGTTGATGTCGCCCTCGAGCGCCCACGACACGCCCTCGGACACGCGCGAGGGCGTGTAGCCGAGGAACGGCGCCACGATCTGGCCCTTGCGCCCGACGCTCGGGTCCCACGGGTCGCCCGGTGGCGCGACCGTCGCGTTCTTGACTGCGGCGTCGTAGGTGTCGCGGCCGTTGAGCCCCGGCACGCCCTTGACGAACGCGTCGGCGAACGCGGCGTCGGAGCTCGTCCCCGTCATCAGGTTCGCGTAGCCGGGGGAGGACCAGCGCGCGATCCAGCCGCCGTCGCGGTACTGCTGCACGAAGCCGTCGACGAGCTCGCCGGCATCCTTCGGCGTCAGGAGGGAGTACGCCGACCAGGTGGTCCGGTACGTGTCCCAGAACCCGTTGTTGACGTAGACCTTGCCGTCGACCACGGGCGCGCCCGTCTTCGTCGCGCTGCTCGGGGGCGTCTCGGTCGACGACTGCACGGCGTGCTTCCACGCGGGCCTGTCTGCCGTGCCCGTGTTCTCGTGCGCCGAGTTGGGATAGAGGAACAACCGGTAGAGGTTGGAGTAGAGCGTCGTGCGCTGGTCATCGGTGGCGCCCTGGACCTCTACCCGCTTGAGCTTGGAGTCCCAGCCGCGCTGCGCGCGCCGCTTGACGCTCTCGACGGTGTCGTCCGCCGCCAGCTCGAGCTGGAGGTTGTGCTTCGCCTGGTCGGTGCCGATCAGCGACGTCGCGATCCGCATGTTCACCGTCCCGGCGTCGAAGCGCGCGTAGCCCGTCGAGGGCCGGTTGCCCTCGGGCAGCATCCCGCTCGCCTTGATCGGCTTGTCGAAGGTGGCGTAGACGAACATCCGCGTCGCGCCGTTGGAGAGGCCGCTGCGGACATCCGACCAGCCCGTCACGACGCCGTTGGCGGCGTCGATGGTGAGCGCCGAGTTGCCGTTGACGTTGTCGAAGATCAGGCTCGACGACGCGCCCGGGAAGGAGAAGCGCATGATCGCCGCGTGGTCGGTGGGCGCGATCTCGGTCCTGATCCCCCCGTCGAAGCGCACGCCGTAGTAGTCGGGTCGCGCGATCTCGTTGGCGTGCCGGAACGGCAGCGCGCGAGCGCGCCGGTCGGCATCGGGGGTCCCGGTCGCGGCCGTCGGCATGACCTGGAAGGTCTGGCGGTCGCCCATCCACGGGCTGGGCTCATGGCTCAGCGAGAACGCCTGCAGCGTCGGCAGGTTGTCGGCGTTGTTGGCCTTCTGGTACTCATAGAGCCAGCTGTCCGTCCCCGCGTTGGTGACCGGGGTCCAGAAGTTGAAGCCGTGGGGCACCGCGGTCGCGGGGATGTTGTTGCCGCGTGAGAAGCCGCCACTCGAGTTCGTGCCGCGGTTGGTGACGACCCAGTCGGAGGGGTGCGTGCGCGGGGGCGCGGCCTTCGCCGGCCCGACGTCGATGTCGTCGATCCAGCCACCGAAGTCGGCCGGGCCGACGGGGTTGTCGTAGGCGACGAGGACGCGGTCGATCGTCTTGCCGGCCGCGACGGCGCCGATGCGCGAGCGCTTGAGATTCCACTGGTTCGTGTAGAGGGTCTTCGAGGCGCCCTGGCCCTGCGGGCTGAGCGTCGCGCCGTGCTGATCCCTCGCCCCGAGGTCGCTCAGGAAGGTGCCGTCCGTGAACGCGAGGTCGACGGCGGCGTACGTGCTCGGGTAGCTGAGGTCGTCGCGCTCGAAGTCGGGGTAGATGAGATACGACAGCTCGGTCCGGCGCGTCACCGCCACGTCGACATCGAAGACCTTGTTGTAGGAGTAGCCACGGGCCTCGCTGGTGTGGCGGCCGGCGTACTGCAGCGCGTGCAACCCGGTGAAGCCGACCCCGGACTTCGCGTTGTAGCCGCCGCGCGGGCCGGCGCCGACGATGGTGCGCATGTCGCCCGCCGGGGGCGGGTTGGTGTCGCCGTTGGACAGCTGCAGCTCAGCGAGCTGGATCAGCCCGTCGCCGTGGTTGGCCGTGATGTCGAGGCGGTAGTGGCGGTAGGCGACGGCGTTGGCGAAGGAGTACTCCTTGGTCTGGAAGCGCTCGGAGAAGTCCTGGCCGCTGCGCGTGTCGAGCGTCGTCCACGTCGTGCCGTCGTTGGAGCCCTCGAGCTTCCAGTCGCGCGGGTCGCGGCCGTCCGCGTCATTGGCCGAGGTGAGGGCGTAGCGCACGACCTTGACCGGGTCGGCGAGCTCGAGCTCGACCCACGCCGTGGGCTCGAACACGAGCCACTTGCTCTGCTCGGAGCCGTCGACGAGGTTCTCCTTGACCTCGCCGCCGTCCGTGTTCTCGCCGCTCGCGCGGACCGCGACGACGGTGTCGGTCACGTTGCCCGGGATGCCCTGGCGGGCCGGCCCGGTGACGCCGGAGGCGCGCTCGGCGGTATTCGTCCACGCCGGCTGGGGGTCACCTGCCTCAAGCGACGAGGAGAAGCTCGTCGACGCCGCATGCGCCGGCGCGGCGAGCGCGACTGCGCTCACGACGGCGGCCGTGATCGACCTGCGGACCTCTCTGCACCCCATGACCCTGACGCCTCCCGAGCGACATGACAACGTTGTCAGGGAACGGTACGCCCGCCTCCCGGATCCGTCAAGCGGGAACCGTCAGCCCGCGGGCTTGGCCGCCTCGTCGAGCTCGCGACGCAGGTCGCGGATCTCGTCGCGCAGCCGCGCGGCGTACTCGAAGCGCAGCTCCTCGGCGGCCGCGAGCATCTCCTCCTCGAGCTCGACGATCGTCGACTCGATCTCCGCCGGCTCCATGTCCGTGCGCTTCTCGCGCCGCCGGCGGCCCTTGGTCGGGACCTTGGAGTCCGACATCAGGAACTCCGTGATGTCGGAGATGCCCTTGACGATCGTCTCCGGCGTGATCCCGTGCTCCTCGTTGTAGGCGACCTGGATCGCGCGCCGGCGATCCGTCTCGTCGATCGCGGTGCGCATCGCCGCCGTCTCGCGATCCGCGTACATCAGCACGGTCCCGCCGATGTTGCGCGCGGCGCGGCCGATCGTCTGGATCAGCGAGGTCTCGCCGCGCAGGAAGCCCTCCTTGTCGGCGTCGAGGATCGCCACCAGCGAGACCTCCGGCAGGTCGAGGCCCTCGCGCAGCAGGTTGACGCCGACGAGCACGTCGTACTCGCCGAGGCGCAGCTCGCGGATGATCTGGATCCGCTCGAGCGTGTCGATCTCGGAGTGGAGGTAGCGGACCTTGAAGCCGACCTCGAGCAGGTAGTCCGTGAGGTCCTCGCTCATCTTCTTGGTCAGCGTGGTCACCAGCACGCGCTCGTTGCGGTCCACGCGGGAGCGGATCTCGTTCATGAGGTCGTCGATCTGGTTGCGCGTCTCGCGCACGATCACGTCCGGGTCGATGATCCCCGTGGGGCGGACGATCTGCTCGACGATGTGCTTGGAGTGCTCGCGCTCGTATTGGCCCGGCGTCGCGGACACGAACACGAGCTGCGGGGTGATGGAGAGGAACTCGGCGAACGTCTGCGGGCGGTTGTCCATCGCGCTGGGCAGCCGGAAGCCGTAGTCCACCAGCGTCGACTTGCGCGAGCGGTCGCCCTCGTACATGCCGCCGATCTGCGGCACGGTCTGGTGCGACTCATCCAGGAAGCAGATGAAGTCCTTGGGGAAGTAGTCGATCAGGCAGTAGGGGCGGGCGCCGGGCGCGCGGCCGTCGAGGATGCGGGAGTAGTTCTCGATGCCGGAGCAGAACCCGACCTCGCGCAGCATCTCCATGTCGTACTGCGTCCGCTGGCGCAGACGGTGGGCCTCGAGCAGCTTGCCCTCGGCCTCGAGCTCGGCGGTGCGATGGTTGAGCTCGCGGCCGATCTCGGCCACCGAGCGCTCCATCGTGCCCTCCTTGACGTTGTAGTGCGTCGCCGGCCAGA
>JAXDGC010000016.1:0-8383 GCA_034665245.1 Solirubrobacteraceae bacterium
AGGCCGCGCTCGACGAGGTGCTGCGCGCGCGCGTGCTGCGCCCGGCCGCGGACCCGCGCCGCTTCGAGTTCGCCCATGCGCTCGTCCGCGAGGCGGTCCTGGCCGAGCTCAACGTGCTGCGGCGTGCGCGGCTGCACCGGCGCGCGGCCGAGGCGCTGACCGTGCTCGGCGAGGACCGCCACCTCGAGGAGATCGCCACCCACCTGTTCGAGGCCGCGTCAGCGGCCGACGCGCGCCACGCCGCCGAGGTGCTCGTCCGGGCCGGCCGCCGCGCGCTCGACCGCCTCGCCTACGAGGACGCCGCCGAGCGCTACGCCCGCGCGCTCGACGCGCTCGCGCTCACCGACGCGGAGGAGGAGGCCGGGCCACTGCTGCTCGCCCGCGGGGACGCGCTGCTCCGCGCCGGCGAGCCCGCTGAGGCGCGCGCGGCGTTCACCTCCGCCGCCACGCTCGCGCGCCGGCGCGGCGACGCCCGGCTGCTCGGCGAGGCCGCCCTCGGGTTCGCCGGGCTCGGGATCGCCATCGTCGACCTCGACGCCGAGGCGATCGAACGCCTCGAGGACGCGCTCGAGACGGTCGAGGACCGCGTGCTTCGCTCACGCCTCCAGGCCCGGCTCGCCGTCGAGCTCTACTACGCGCCGGACCGCACGCGCTCGGAGACGCTGAGCGCCGAGGCGGTCGCGACGGCGCGCGCGGCCCGCGACCCGAGCGCGCTCGCCTCCGCGCTCAACGCGCGCCACGTCGCGCTGTGGCGCCCGGACCGCGTCGAGGAGCGGCTCGCCGCCGCCGCCGACATGATCGCCGCCGCGCGCGAGGCCGGCGAGCGCCACGCCGAGCTGCAGGCGCGCAACTGGCGGGTGACGGACCTCTTCGAGCTCGGCGACATGGCGGCGTGCCGGGAGGAGATGGCCCATCACGCGCGGCTCGCGGACGAGCTGCGCCTGCCGGTCTTCCAGTGGTACACCCCACTGTGGGCGGCCGTCGACGCGCTGCTCGCCGGGCGCTTCGCCGAGGCCGAGCGGCTGGCCGCCGAGGCCAGGGAGGCGGGCAGGCGCGCGGGCGACCGCAACGCCGACCTGTTCCCCGACATGCTCGAGTTCGTCGGCCAGCTCGAGCGCGGCGCGTTCGACGAGGTCGACATGGCGTTCATGGAGGACAAGATCGCCAACTCGCCGGCGGGCCCCGCCTACGCATCGGCCTACGCCTGGATCCTCGCCGCGCGCGGGCAGGCCGAGCGGGCGCGCGCGACGCTCGACGCGGCGGTCGGCAACCCGCACGCGTTCGACGCCAACTGGCTGTCCGCCCAGGCCGAAAGCGCCGAGGCGTCCATGGCGCTCGGCGACACCACCCACGCCGCCGTCCTCTACGACCGCCTCGCGCCGTACGCCGGGCGGCCCGCGACGGCCGGCCGCGCGGCCGTCAGCTACGGCGCGACCGATCGCCACCTCGGCGGCCTGGCCGCGCTGCTCGGGCGCCGCGACGACGCGGCGCGCCACCTGCGCACCGCGATCGAGCGCAACGACGAGCTGGGCTGCACCGTGTGGCGGCTGCACTCCCAGTGGTGGCTCCAGCGCATCGCCCCCGGGGACCCGCTCGTGGCGTCGGCGGCCGAGACCGCCCACGCGCTCGGGCTCACGGCGCCCTGACGGCGGTCACGAGCTCGTGAGGGGGAGATCGAGCCAGACGCGATCGCGGAGCTCGATGCCGTCGATGCGTATCTCGTGCGGATAGCCGGTTGCAGGCGTGAACGCGTCCCGCTCGATCGAGCGCATCCGGAACCCCACCTGCTGGTAGAAGCGGAGGTTGCCGACATCGGCGGCCGCGGTGGCGACGAGCAGGGTGTGGCGCGATTCCTCCCGGGCGAGCTCGATCGCCCTCGCGATCAGTGCCCGGCCGACGCCGCGGCGGCGGTGGGATGCGAGGACGGCCATGTTCTTGATCTCGGCCTCGCCGGGCCCCGCGGTCTCGGTCAGTTGGAGGTGGCCGACGGTCTGCCCGCCCTCGACGGCCACGAGGACCCGGCCGTGGCCGAGGTAGGAGTCGAGCGCGGTCCGCGAGTCCTCGGCGAGCTCGAACAGCGATCTCAGCTCTGCTCGGGAGCCGGCGTGGAGTGCGATGCGGAGCATCGCTCAGGCTCCCGAGGTCGTGCGCACGTCGACATCCTGCACCACGCGGCAGGTGGCCAGCGGCGAGAATCTCCCGCGTGGGAGATCTGCAGATCGTCATCGCCGCGCTGTTCGTCTCGGCCGCCGGGCTGAACGCGCTCGCCAACTGGCTCGACGTGCCCTACCCCATCCCGCTCGTGGTCGGGGGCCTCGTCCTGGGGTTGCTGCCGGGGATTCCCGACATCCAGCTCAACCCCGATCTCGTCCTGCTCGTCTTCCTGCCGCCGCTGCTCTACGCGTCGGCGTTCTTCGCGGACCTTCGCGCCCTGCGCTCGGACGCGCGGGTCATCTCCTTGACGGCGATCGGGCTCGTCCTCGCGACCGCGGCGGCGGTCGCCCTCATCGGGCACGAGCTGATCGGCCTGCCCTGGGCGATCGCGTTCGCGCTCGGCGCGATCGTCTCGCCGACAGATCCGGCGGCGGCGACCGCGATCATGCGGCGGGTCGGCGCTCCGCGCCGGATGGTCAACGTCCTCGAGGGCGAGAGCCTCTTCAACGACGCCACCGCGCTCGTCGCCTACAAGGTGGCGGTGGCGGCGGCGGTCGGTGGGAGCGTCTCGGGTTGGCACACCGTGCTCGAGTTCTTCCGCGACGCGGGCGGAGGGATCGCGATCGGGCTCGCGGTCGGCTGGTTGATCGGCGAGGTGCGCAAGCGCGTGAGCGACATCAACACCGAGTTGACGATCTCGCTGTTCAGCGCCTACGGGGCGTTCGTCCCGGCCGACCAGCTCGGCGTCTCGGGCGTCCTGGCCGTGGTCGGCTGCGGCGTGTACCTCGGCTTCCGCGCACCCGAGATCTCCTCGCCGGAGAGCCGGATGCTGGCGGACGGGCTGTGGTCGACGCTCACCTTCCTGCTCAACGCCGCACTGTTCATCCTCATCGGCCTGCAGCTGCCGGTGATCGTCGGCGGGCTCAGCGGCCGGCCGGCCGGCGAGGTGATCGGCTACGCGACGGCCGTGTGCGCGACGGTGATCGCGGTCCGCTTCCTCTGGAACTTCATCGTCACCTGGCTCGTGCGGACCATCGACCGGCGGGCCTCCCAGCTTGCGCGCCGCGCCAGCTGGCGCAACCGCGTCGTCGGGAGCTGGTCGGGGATGCGCGGCGCCGTCTCGCTGGCGGCGGCGCTCGCGCTGCCGCTCCACACCGACGCCGGCGACCCGCTGCCCGGCCGCGAGCTGATCCAGTTCATCACCTTCGCGCTGATCCTGGTCACCGTGCTGGGCCAGGGGTTGACGCTCCCGTGGCTCATCCGCCGTCTCGGCGTCGTCGAGGACGGCTCCGAGGAAGAGCGCGAGGAGCTTCGCGCCCGGCTGGTGATCGCCCGCGCCGCGCTCGACCGGGTCGCCGAGCTCGAGACCGAGGACTGGACCCGCGACGGCACGGTCGAGCGGGTCCGCAGGCTGTACGAGTTCCGCCAGCGGCGCTTCAAGATCCGGGCCGGGAAGCTCGAGGACGAGGACGGCATGGAGGAGGGCTCGCTCCTCTACCAGCGGATGATGCACGAGATCTACACCGCTCAGCGGCAGGCGCTGGTCGGGCTCCGGAACAGCCGCCAGATCTCGAGCGAGGTCATGCGGCGCGTCGAGCACGAGCTCGACCTGGAGGAGTCGCGGCTGGAGGTCTAGGGCGTGAGCGCCACGGCCGCCTCGCTGGTCACGACGCGGAACGTGAAGCTCTCCACCAGGTAGAGATCGACGGCTTCGGCGTCGTGGCCGGCGTACCCGACCGAGAGATCCTCGCCGGACTCCAGCAGGAAGTCGCCGCCGCGCTGGCTGACCACGACCGCGCCGTCCACGCCCGGCGCCCACACCAGCGGCCCGCCGATGATCTTGCGCAGGTGGTCGAGCAGCGGATAGCCACCGTGCTCGGTGGTCTCCAGGACCCGGGTGTAGGCGCTCGGCCCGAGCGCGAGGCCGTACGGCCCGTCGACGCCGGCGCGCAGCAGCGCCTCGACCGCTCGCGCCACGTGCCGCGGGTAGGTCTCGCAGTCCTCGCCGAGCGTGATCGCGTCGTGCGGGGAGGCGTCCGCGATGCCCGTGATGCCCGCGGCCTCCCAGCCGTGGAAGACGGCGCGGTTCTCCGCCGTCGCGATGCGATGGGCGGCTTCGTCCAGAGCGGCGAGATCGACGTCGTCGGCGCCCCGGTCGGCATCGCGCAGCTCATCGCGGGCAAGGGAGAACGGCGCGGTGAGCTCGACCAGCGCCAGCACGCGGCGCTGCGCGGCGGTCACGCCCTCGACCGGCGCGTCTGCGAGCGCTCGCCTGCGGCCGAGGTTCGTCGCCGAGTGCTCCCAGCCGTGGGGCCCGCTGAAGTCGACGAGCTTGCGCGCGGCGAGGGCGGGCGCGAGGCGCTCGCGGGCCTCGTCGTCGATCTCGCTCCAGCCCGCCTCTGTGATCGGCGCGTGCTCGCGCAGCAGGTGGCTCATGACCCGGCTCCTCTCAGGCTCCCGATACCGAGTGACGTGCTGCCGGGCAACGGCGCGCCTCGCGCCGCGGCGCCCTCGACCGCCTCCTCCTCGGCCTCCTCGCCGTGCTCGACGATGTCGCCCTCCTGGAACAGGATCCCCTCGGCGATCTCGCGCCACAGGGAGTTGCGGCGCAACAGGAACTCGAGCGCCATGGAGAAGTGCTTGAACTCCTCGCCCTGCGCGTCGCGCATGAGCGCGCGCGCTTCGCGGTCGGACTCGACGGCCATGCGCTGCTCGTACCAGCCGATCGCCTCGGCCTCTTCGGTCAAAGACGCGCACATGCGCGCGAAGGTTCGTGTCTCGTCCGGCAGCTCGTCGGCCGGCTCGTGGTACTGGTCAGAGCCCATAGCTACACAGCATGCCCGTTGACGGTCAGCTCTATGTCGATGTTGCCCCGCGTCGCGTTCGAGTACGGGCAGACCTTGTGCGCGGCCGCGACGATGCGCACCGCCTGCTCGGGATCCTCGATCTGGGGCAGGCTCACGTCAAGCGCCACGGCGAGCTTGAACGTACGGCCCTCGGCGGGCAGCAGGCTGACACGGCTTTCGATCGACACGTCGCCGACCTCGGCGTGCTCGCGACGGGCCACGGCGCCCAGCGCACTCTCGAAGCAGGACGCATAGCCGACCGCGAACAGCTGCTCGGGATTGGTGCCGCCGCCTTCGCCACCCAGCTCCGCCGGGCTCCGGAGCTCGACCTCCAGCGCGCCGTCGCTGGTGCGGCCGTGACCCGCGATCCTGCCGCCGGTGACGGTCGCCTCCGCGGTGTAGAGCACCTTCGCCATGTTGGTTCCGATCGTCGTGGGGAGTGAGTTGAGGCTAGGGCGTCGCGGCCCGCGGGTTGCGCGCCGCCGCGGCGGCGGCGATCAGCTCGACGCAGTCGTCCAGTGGGATGGCGGTCGAATCGAGGACGAGGTGGCAGATGCCGGGCTCGTGCAGGTCGACGCCGTAGAGCGTGTCGATGTACGCGCGGCGGAAGCGGTCGACCCGGTTCAGCCGACGTTCAGCCGTCTGCCGGTCGATTCCCTCGATCTCCATCGCCTGGCGGACGCGCGCCTCGACCGACCCGTCGAGCAGGACGTGCAGGGCGCGCGCGTCGCCGTGCAGGATCACGGCAGCCCCGCGGCCGAGGATGACGCCGGCGCCGACGGCGGCGAGGTCGTGGATCTCCTGCTCGATCTCGAGCCGCAGGGCCTGGTCGGGGAGCAGCTCGTCGAAAGACATGCCGGCGGGCGTCCCCCAGGCGAGCCCGATCGAGGCGATGCGTGACAGCAGGCGGCCGGGACCGGAGCCGCCCGACTCGTCGCAGGCGCGCGCCTCCTCGCCGGGATCGACGAGATCGGGCGCGGGCGGGCGGCCGAGGAACGGCACGCCCAAGCGCTCGGCCAGCGCCGGGGCGATGCGGCTGCCGCCCGTGCCGTAGGCGGCGGAGATCGTGACCAGCGTCATCGCGCGAGCCTCCACGGCCGGCGCCGGCCCGCCGCGCGCTGGGCCGTCAGCGCGCCGAGCGCGAGCACCGCCATCACCACGCCCATCGGGACCGCCGTGCCGGGCCCCGCCACGCCGACGAGCGGCGCCGCGATCGCCCCGATGAGGAACTGGATGACGCCCAGCAGCGCCGACGCGGTACCCGCCACGGCCGGATGGTCGGCGAGCGCGAGCGCCGTCGCGTTGGGGAGCACGAAGGCCAGGCTCGAGACGATCACGAACATCGGCGCGAGCACGGCCCACACGGACAGGCCGCCGACGGAGACGACGACGAGCAACGTCAGCGCGCTCGCGACGACGCAGAACAGGGCGCGGCGGAGCAGCTGCCTCGGCCCGACGCGCTCGACGATCCGGGCGTTGACCTGGCTCGCAGCGATCAGCCCGAGCCCGTTCATCGCGAACGCGAGGCTGTAGAGCTGCGGCGAGAGGCCGTAGATCCCCTGCAGCGCGAACGACGAGCCCGAGATGTAGGCGAACAGGGCGCCGAACGTCAGCCCCGCCGCGAGCGCGTGGCCGACGAACGAGCGGTCGCGCAGCAGCTCCGCCATCGTCTGAACGGTACGCCGCAGTCCGCTCGTGCTGCGGCGCTCGGCCGGCAGGGTCTCGCGCAGGCCCAGCGCCGCCAGGACCGCGATCAGCGCGGACAGGATCGTGAGCGTCACGAAGATGCCCTTCCAGGACGTCACCGCGAGCAGCTGCCCGCCCACCAGCGGCGCGAGGATCGGCGCCAGCCCGGTCACCAGCATCAGCGAGGAGAACAGCCGCACCGCACGCGCCCCGGAGTGCAGGTCGCGCACGACCGCGCGCGAGATCACGATGCCGCCGGCGCCGGCCAGGCCCTGGACGAAGCGCAGCGCGATCAGCGCGTCCACGCTGGTCGCCGTCGCACACAGCAGCGACGCGACCGCGTAGGTCACCATCGCCGCGATCACCGGGATCCGCCGGCCGAAGCGGTCGCTCAGCGGCCCGATCACGAGCTGGCCGAGCGCGAGCCCCGCGACACACGCGGTGAGCGTGAGCTGGACCGACGACGCGCTCGTGTGCAGCGCCCGCGCGATCTCCGGGAACGCCGGCAGGTACATGTCGATCGACAGCGGGCCGATCGCGTTCATCGACCCCAGGACGACGACGAGCCGAACGGTCCCGGGCCCCAGCGGGGCCCCGGTGCGATCGCCGGCGGGCACCCGGTCAGTCGCGGCCGGCGTCCAGCACCTCGCGCATCGGCTCGCGCTGCGCGACGATCCACTCCCGGGTGCGCTCAGCGCGCAGCCGCCCACCTTCGCGCCAGTGGTGCCGGAAGCTCCCGTGACCACGGGCCAGAGCGTCGCGCACGATGTCATAGGCCCAGTCGTGGGTGTGGACCGCGGCATCGACGATGCGCGCGCGCTCGCGCTGGGGAACGCCATAGGCGTCGGCGAACATCCGCAGGCGCTGCAGCGCCCGCCCGCGGACCGCCTCGGGCGCGTCCTGCTCGTCGCGGAGCGGCGCCCAGAGCCGCGCGGCGCACGCCACGTCCCACGCCACCGAGCCGGGGCCGGCGAGATCGAAGTCGATCAGCGCGACGGCGCGGCCACGACAGAAGATCACGTTGTCGAGGTTGGGGTCGTTGTGGCTGGCCAAGCCGCCGCGGAACGCCGCCGGCACCGCCCATGCCCACGTGTGGCGCGAGACGTCGAAGGAGGCCACCGCGTCGTGATAGCGGCGCAGCAGCTCGGCCACGCTGACGAGCGCGTCGTCGGTGAGCGCCCACTCGGGGTAGGGCTCGATGGCCGCCTCGCCGTCGATGTAGGAGAGGACCTCGCGGCCCTGCTCGTCGGTGCCGAGAAAGCGCGGAGCGCCATCGAAGCCGAGCTGTTCGAGGTGGCCGAGGAGGGCGTGCGTCGCAGGGCTCGTCGGCCGCGATGGTCGCCGCACGGTCTCCCCCACGCGCGTGACACGTCCCGCGTTCGTGGTGCCACCGAGCAGGAGCACCTCAGTGCCGGGCATCGCCGTCACGCCCGCGCCAGGAGCTCGTTCGCCAGCGACGTGTGCGTGACGAGGCTGGTGGCGATGCCCCCGCGCACCGCCGCCTCGACCGCGCCCGCCTTCCGTGACCCGTAGACGAACGCGATGACCTCAGGCACCGCTCGGAGCTGCTCCGCGTCGATCCCGATGATGCGCTCGGTGAGTGCGGTCCGGACCGGGTTGCCCTCGGCGTCCAGCTGGATGCCGCACGTCTCGGCACGGACGCCGAGCGCGAACTGCTCGCGGCGCTCGCGCTCGGA
>JAXDGC010000017.1:0-4179 GCA_034665245.1 Solirubrobacteraceae bacterium
GCCGCCGACGAGCACTCCATCTACAAGAACGGGGCCAAGGAGATCGCCGCCCAGGAGGGCATGGCGATCACGTTCATGGCCAAGTTCGACGAGCGCGAGGGCTCCTCGTGCCACATCCACCTGTCGCTGCGCCGCGAGGACGGCAGCCCGCTGTTCGCCGACGACCAGCAGGCCTTCGATCGCTTCGTCGCGGGCCAGCTCGCGTGCATGCGCGAGCTGACGCTCTTCTTCGCGCCCAACATCAACTCCTACAAGCGCTACGCCGCCGGCACCTTCGCCCCCACCGCGGTCGCCTGGGGCGAGGACAACCGCACGTGCTCGCTGCGTGCGGTCGGCCACGGGCCGGGGCGCCGCATCGAGTCGCGGGTCCCCGGCGCCGACGTCAACCCGTACCTCGCGCTGAGCGCGCTGATCGCCGCGGGCCTGCACGGCATGGACGAGGAGCTCGAGCTCGAGCCCGCGTTCGCCGGCAACGCGTACACCTCCGACAAGCCGCGCGTCCCGAGCACGCTGCGCGACGCCGCGGCGCTGTTCGAGCAGAGCGCCGTCGCGCGCGAGGCGTTCGGCGAGGAGGTCATCGCGCACTACCTCAACTACGCCCGGGTGGAGCTCGAGGCCTACGACTCGGCTGTCACGGATTGGGAGCGCCGGCGGGGCTTCGAACGGCTGTGATCGACCACGTCACGGACCCGGTCTTCGCCCCGGTCCGCTCGCAGACGGCGTTCGAGGAGACGCTCGAGCGGCTTGGGACGGCGATCAAGCTCGGCCTGCTCGAGCCCGGAGCGCGGCTGCCGCCCGAGCGCGACCTGTGCGCACAGATGAGCATCTCGCGCTCGACGCTGCGCCAGGCGCTGACCGCGCTCGTGCAGAGCGGGCACCTGCGCGCGGTGCGCGGCCGCCGCGGCGGGACCTTCGTGGCCGAGCTCCCGCCGCCCGCGCCGGCGCCCTCGCTGGAGCTGCTGACCGGCTGGCGCGAGGTCTGCGACATGCGGCTCGCCGCCGAGCTCGGGGCGGTCGTGCTGGCCTGCGAGCGCGCGCGGCCCGAGCAGATCGACGCGCTCGACGTCCTCGTCGCGGCGATGGAGTCGCGCCTCGACGACTTCCCCGCCTACCGCCAGGCCGACGTTCGCCTGCACATCGGGCTCGCCGAGACGACGGGCAGCGCCGCGCTCGTCAACGCGGTCACCGAGGCGCAGGGCGCGATGACCGACGTGATCGCCCACATCGCCCATCCACCCGAGGTGCTCGCGTGGTCGAACGCTCAGCATGCGCGACTGCTGGCCGCCATCCGCCGTGGCGAAGCGACGCTCGCGACAACGCTCATCACCGAGCATCTCAACGGCACCGTGCACGTCGTGACGGGCCTTCTGCCGGGCGCCGCGCTTGACTTCGAGCCAGGCGCAGCCTTAGATTCGCGCCTGAAGGAGCGGTGACCAAACCTTTATAGGGGGATGACTGACCTTGGGCGCAGCCACGAAGGAACCGGCGGGTCAGCGCGATAACGACGAGAGCCGCCTGGCAGAGCTGGGCTACAAGCAGGAGCTCAACCGCACCTGGAGCGGGTTCCAGAACTTCGCGATCTCGTTCACGATCATCTCGATCCTGGCCGGGTGCTTCACGACCTACTACCAGGGCTGGAACAACGGCGGCCCGATCGCGATCTCGTGGGGCTGGCCGATCATCTCGGCCTTCATCCTCATCATCGCGTTCAGCATGGCCGAGCTGGTCTCGGCCTTCCCGACCGCCGGCGGCATCTACTGGTGGTCCGCGCGGCTGGGCAACCCGATGTGGGGCTGGTTCACGGGCTGGTTCAACCTGCTCGGCCTGATCGCGATCCTGGCGTCGGTCGACTACTTCGCGGGCCAGTTCCTCGGCATCGTGCTCGGGCTCTACAAGGTGAACATCCTCGGCCTGAACTTCGCGGACAGCGCGCACTCCCTGCGGGAGACGTTCGTCCTGTTCGCCATCTTCCTGGCGCTGCACGTGTTCGTGAACATCCGCGGCAGCCGGCTCGTCGCGCGCTTCAACGGCATCTCGGTGTGGTGGCACGTCCTCGGGGTCGCCGTGATCGTCGCGATCCTGATCATCGTCCCCGACAAGCACGCGAGCTTCAACGACGTCTTCACGAACCGGATCAACAACTCCGGCTTCAGCCACAGCATGTTCTGGTGGTACGTGCTGCCGCTGGGCTTCCTGCTCACGCAGTACACGATCACCGGCTTCGACGCCTCGGCGCACATCTCCGAGGAGACCCACGGCGCGGCCGAGTCGGCGCCGAAGGGCGTCTGGCGATCGGTCTTCTACTCGGCCATCATCGGCTACATCGTGCTGCTGGCGATCACCTTCGCGGCCGCCGACCCGGCCGCGGTCACCAAGGCCGGCGGCGGCTCGCCGGCGGTGTTCATGAGCGCGATGTCGACCGGCTGGGTGAAGCTGATCCTGATCATCGCGGTCATCGGCCAGATGTTCTGTGGCATGAGCTGCATGACGAGCGCATCGCGGATGATGTACGCGTTCAGCCGCGACGGCGCGGTCCCTGGGTGGCGGACCTGGAGCAAGGTCAACACCCATCGGATCCCGTTCAACGCCGTGATCGCCGTCGCGGTGTTCGCGCTGATCCTCACCCTGCCTGCGCTCAAGGGCAACAAGGACGGGCTCACCGTGGCCTTCACCGCGGTGGTGTCGATCGGGGTGATCGGTCTGTACCTCGCCTACGTCATCCCGATCTTCCTGCGGCTGCGGATGGGCGACCGCTTCGAGCCCGGTCCCTGGAACCTCGGGCGCCACTACAAGTGGATGGGCATCGTGTCGATCCTCGAGGTGCTGATCGTGGTGGTCATCGGCTTCAACATGCCGTTCAGCTCGTCCGGCGTGCCGTGGGAGAGCGACTTCGAGTGGTCGCTGTTCAACTACACCCCGGTGGTGACCGGCGGCGTGTTCCTGATCGTCGGGACCTGGTGGTTGGTCAGCGCGCACAAGACGTTCAAGGGCCCGCGCACGACGGTCGATGACCTGGAGCGCGAGGTCGACGTCTAGGGCCGGATGAGCACGACGCTCGAGGTCCTCGAGCCCGCCACCGAGGCGGTTCTCGCCGAGATCCCCCGCGCGGGCGCGGAGGAGACGGACGCGGCCGTCGCCCGCGCCAAGGCGGCCTACCCGGCGTGGCGCGCGGTCGCGCCGGACGAGCGCGCGGCGCTGCTGCACCGGCTCGCCGACGCGCTCGCGGGCGAGCACGAGACGCTGTCATTGCTCGAGGCGCGCAACGCCGGCAAGCCGATCGGCGACGCGCGTGGCGAGATGCAGATGGTGGTCGACACGTTCCGCTACTACGCGGCCGGGCCGGAACGCAACCTCGGCGACACGATCCCCGTCGCGGGCGGCCTCGGCATGACCGTGCGCGAGCCGCTCGGCGTGGTCGGGCTGATCACGCCGTGGAACTTCCCGCTCACCATCGCCGCGTGGAAGCTCGCACCGGCGCTGGCGGCGGGCAACACGGTCGTGCTCAAGCCGGCCGAGCTGACGCCGCTGACAGCGCTCGAGTTCGAGCGGATCGCGCTGGCCGCCGGGATCCCCGAGGGCGTCGTCAACGTCGTGGCCGGTCCCGGGCGCACCTGCGGGCAGCGCCTCGTCGAGCACCCCGACGTCGCCAAGGTGGCGTTCACCGGCTCGACCGAGGTCGGGAGGACGATCGCCGCCGGCGCCGCGCAGACGATCAAGCGCGTGACGCTCGAGCTCGGCGGCAAGTCCGCCAACGTCGTGTTCGCCGACGCCGACATCCAGGCGGCCGCGGCGGCCGCTCCGGGCGCCGTGTTCGGCAACGCGGGCCAGGACTGCTGCGCGCGCTCGCGCATCCTCGTGCAGCGCTCGGCTCTCGACGCCTTCATGGACGCCTTCGAGGAGGCGGTGGAGGCGATCAGGGTCGGCGACCCGCTCGACGAGGCGACCGAGATGGGCCCGCTGATCTCGGCCGGCCAGCGCGAGGCGGTCGCGTCCTACGTGCCGGAGGGCGCCCCCGTGGCGATCCGCGGCAGCGCCCCCGACGGCCCCGGCTACTGGTTCCCTCCGACCGTGCTGTGCCCCGTCGAGCGCTCCGACCGCGCCGTCACGGAGGAGATCTTCGGGCCCGTCGCCGTCGTCGTCCCGTTCCGCGACGAGGCGGAGGCGATCGAGATCGCCAAC
>JAXDGC010000018.1:0-2907 GCA_034665245.1 Solirubrobacteraceae bacterium
TCGGGCAGGTCGTGGCCGGCGAGCAGCACCTCGACGTTCGTGCGCAGGCTCGTGACGGGCGTGCGCAGCTCGTGGGAGGCGTCGGCCACGAGCCGCCGCTGCGCCTCGACGGAGTCGTCGAGCGCCGCGCGTGAGCCTTCGAGAGTGTCGAGCATCGTGTTGAAGCGCGCCGCCATCCGCCCGACCTCGTCGTCGCCGCGCGCGTCGACCCGGCGCGCGAGGTCCTCGGTGGCGGTGATGTGCTCGGCGGCGTCGGTGAGGTCGGTGACCGGCTGCATCACCGGCCGCGAGAACAGCCGCCCGAGCGCCGCGGCGAGCGCGGTGCCGGCCAGGCAGAGCGCGATCAGGACCCACCGCAGCCGCGACAGCGTCGAGTCGACGCCCGCGAGACTGCGGCCGAGTTGGAAGGCTCCGCCGCCCATCGTCGTGACCGTGTTGACGCGCACATGGTCGCCGGCGACGGCGCGGTCCGACAGGTAGCCCTGCGCCTTGCCCGCCGCGACTCGGCGGTCGCGCGCGGTCACCGGGATCTCCGGCAGCCCGCCGTCGATGCGGCCCTGCACCTTGCCCGCCTTGTCGAGGATCTGCACGTAGGGCGCGGGGCCACCCGCGCGCGGCGGCGGCGCGGGCACGCGCGCGCCGAAGCGGTCGGCGGGGGCGGAGCCGACCGCTCCGCCGCGCGCCCGCAGCACGAGGCCGCCCTGGCGCCCGAGCGCGTCGTCGACCTGCTTGAGAAGCTCGCCGCGCATCGCGAGGTAGCAGACGAGCGAGGCGAGCACGACGGTGATCCCGACGACGCCCGCGGCGAGCAGCGTGAGACGCGTCCGCAGCCCCATCAGCCCTCGCGCAGTACGTAGCCGATGCCGCGCACGGTGTGAAGCAGCCGCGGCTCGCCCGCCGCCTCCGTCTTGCGCCGCAGGTAGCCGATGTAAACGCCGAGCGCGTTCGAGGTCGCCCCGAAGTCGTAGCCCCAGACGCGCTCGAACAGCTGCGAGCGCGTGAGCACCTGCCGCGGATGCTCGAGGAACAGCTGGAGCAGCGCGAACTCCGTGCGCGAGAGCTCCACCGGCCGCTCGCCGCGGCGCGCCTCGCGCGCGCCCGGGTCGAGCACGAGCCCGCCGAAGCCGAGGGTCGGGCCCCCGGGCTCCTCGGTCCGCCGCAGCAGCGCGCGCAGCCGCGCCTGCAGCTCGCGCAGCGCGAACGGCTTGACCAGGTAGTCGTCGGCGCCCGCGTCGAGCCCGTCCACCCGATCGTCGACCGCGTCGCGCGCCGTCAGCATCAGCACCGGCGTGCGGTCGCCGGCGGCGCGCAGCCTCCGGCACACCTCGAGGCCGTCGAGCCCGGGCATCGACACGTCGAGCACGACCGCGTCGACCGGCGCGAGCGCCAGCCGGTCCAGCGCCTCGATCCCGTCCTCGGCCAGCTCCACCTCGTGGTGGTCGAGCCCGAGCGCGCGCTCGAGCGACGAGCGCAGCGCCGGCTCGTCGTCGACCACGAGGACCCTCATCGCATCAAGCATCCGCTCCGCGCCTAAGAACCTCCGGTGGGCCGCATAAGAGTTGCCGAAGAGACTCAGCCGACCACGAACACCTCGAGCGTGCGCGGGCCGTGGACGCCCTCGACCCGATCCAGCTCGATGTCCGACGTCGCCGACGGGCCGGACACCAGCGTGATCGGCCGCCCCTCCCGCGCCGCCTCGGCGAGCCGGGCGACGGCGTCGGGCACCGACGCGACCACCTGATCCTCGGCGATCACGCAGAGATGGACGTCGGGGACGAGCGTGAGCGCGCGGCGTCCCGACCCGGCGCCGCTGTCGAGGACGAGCGTGCCGGTCTCGGCGACCCCGAGCGCGCAGCCGGTCAGCACGCCGTCGAGCCCGTCGAGATCGCCGATCGCGAGCGGCGGGTCGTCGCGGACGAGGTCGACCTCGCCGAGATCGACGTCGAGCGTCGTACCAACCCGGCGCAGTCCCAGCCGCCCGGCGGCCTCCGCCAGCGCGGCCCCGAGCTCGCCCTCCGCGACGCGATGCACGGTCGCGCGATAGTCGGCCACGCGCTCGCAGAACCGATCGACGTCGACCGCCGCGTGACCCACCGGGTGGTAGTCGCGCGGCACGTCGGGCACCACCGGCGTGGGCCCGAGCGCCGAGCGGACGCGGCCGAGGACCTCAGCCCGCGCGTCGCTCACGCCACCACTCCCGGAACGTCTGCGCCGGCACCTCGGGCAGCTCGCGCATCGCGGTCCAGCCCGGGACCGGCAGCTTCGCCAGCGGCCCGCGGCCCAGGCGCGAGAGCCGTTGCGCCGCCTCGTAGCGCCTGCGCGAGCCGAAGACGGCGCCGACCCCGTCCATCGCCAGCCGCTCGGGGTCCCAGCGCGACTGCTCCTCGCGCACGACCCGCGCGCGCAGGTGGATCAGCACCGACGGGATGTCGATCTTGACCGGGCACGCCTCGTAGCAGGCGCCGCACAGGCTGGAGGCCCACGGCAGCGTCGGCGCCTCCCCCAGCCCCTCGAGCTGCGGCGTGAGGATCGCGCCGATCGGGCCGGGATAGACGGAGTCGTACGCCTGGCCGCCGGTACGCGAGTAGACGGGGCATACGTTGAGGCACGCCGAGCAGCGGATGCAGTGCAGCGCCTGGCGGCCGAGCTCGTCGCGCAGCACGTCGGTGCGCCCGTTGTCGAGCAGCACGAGGTGGAACTCGCGCGGGCCGACCCCCGCGCGCACGCCGGTCCAGAGCGACGTGTAGGGGTTCATCCGCTCGCCGGTCGAGGACCGCGGCAGCAGCTGCAGGAAGACCTCGAGGTCGCGCCACTCGGGCAGCACCTTCTCGATCCCCATCACCGTCACGAGCACCTCGGGCAGCGTCGTGCACATGCGCCCGTTGCCCTCGGACTCGACGACGCAGA
>JAXDGC010000019.1:0-4492 GCA_034665245.1 Solirubrobacteraceae bacterium
GCTTCTTCTTCGACGGGCCGGTCGACGATCCGAAAGCACGCGAGAAAACGCTGGGCTCCCCGGAGGCCGTGGAGCGGCTCGAGCAGGCCCGGGCGGCGCTCGCCGAGGTGCCCGATCCGTGGAGCGAAGAAGCCTTGGAAACGGCGCTGCAGAGCGTGTTGGAGCGCACCGGGGCGAAGCCCGGAAAGCTCTATCAGCCGATCCGCGTGGCGCTCGCCGGAACCACCGTCTCACCGGGCATTTTCGAGACCCTGAGGCTGCTTGGGCGGGAGGAATCGCTCCGCCGCATTGACGATTGCCTCAACCACATGTCCACGGCTGCCGATACCCGCTGAAGGCTGCCTGTCCATGCCAGCTCCTGATCCTCCCGATCTGACAGACGACCCCCCGACGATGACTCCCCCCGCCCTCTCCGCGCTGCGCGCGAACCCCCGGCCGCGCCCTCGGCCGGTGACGCCCGCCAGCGTGGTCGGCCGCCCGCACAACGAGGGCCACGGCAAGCGCCTCACCGCTGCGTTCGAGGCGCTCGAGCTGTTCCCGGCCCTGGCCGAGTCGCGCAACCGCCTGCTGGCCCTGATCGCCGAGGACCGCCCGTCCGTGAGCGAGGTCGTCGGCGCGATCGAGTCCGACGTCGCGCTCGTGATCGCCGTCCTGCGGCTGGCCAACTCGATCGAGGGCAAGCAGCGCGGCCAGGTCGACTCGATCGTCACCGCGGTCGAGATCCTCTCCCCGGAGGCCGTGCAGCAGCTCGCCGCCTCGGCCGAGACCTTCGAGTTCTTCGAGCGCGGCAAGACGTGGGACGCCGCCCCCGAGCGCTTCCGCCTCCACGCCGTCGCAGTCCAGCGCGCCGCCGATCGCCTGGCCGCGCAGGCCGGCTACCCGCATCGCGACCGCCTGCTGGTTACCGCGCTGCTCCACGACGTCGGCAAGCTCGTCCTCATGCACGCCTACCCGGGCTACCCGAGACAGGTCCACGGGCCGGCGCGCACCCCCGAGGAGCGCCTGCACTACGAGCGCCGCGAGCTCGGCGTCGACCACGCCCTCGTCGGCGGCGTGCTGACCCGGCGCTGGAACCTGCCCAAGTCGATCGCCTCCGCGATCGAGCGCCACCACGCGGACGACGCCGGTGGCGACGCCGCCTTCGTCCGCCTCGCCGACATGCTCGCCCACTACGCCCAGGGCCTGCCGGTCTCGAGCGTCGAGCTGCTGCGCGCCGCCCGCTCGGTCGGTTTCGGCCCGTCAGAGCTGCGCTCGGTGCTCTACGACCTGCCATATCCGAGCTCCCAGCGCCCGCGCTCGGTCGAGCCCTGCCCGCTCTCCAACCGCGAGCTCGAGGTCCTCAAGCGACTCTCCAAGGGCTTCGTCTACAAGCAGATCGCCCACGAGCTGTCGCTCTCGACGAGCACCGTGCGCACGCACCTGCACAACATCTACGGCAAGCTCGGCGCCGTCGACCGCGCGCAGGCCGTGCTTCACGCCACCGAGCGCGGCTGGCTGTAAGCCACCCGCGCCACCAGCAGCCCCAGACCGACCCCCACCGCGTCGATCGCGAAGTCCCACGGCGAGCCGTGGCGACCGTGGATGAACGTCTGGTGGTACTCGTCGGTCGCTGCGTAGAGCAGTGTGATCGCGATCGCCGGCACCGGGTTGCCGTGGCCGAGCGCCCGCCACCACAGGAACCACAGCAGGCCGTACTCGGTCATGTGGGCGAGCTTGCGGAGGATCGTGTCCCACGTGCCGAGCCCCGAGTTGAGGTCGGGCTGGGCCGAGAGGAAGAAGATCAGCCCCATCAACAGCAGCGGCGGGGCGAAGCGCTTGACGAGGCTCACGCGGGTAGCGTGACAGCGGCATGACGATCGACGTCTGGATGCAGCATCCGACCGCGGGCTTCCTGCGCCACGAGATGTTCGAGTCGCTGCGCCGGTGGACCGGCGACGCACTCCCGGAGGGCGGGATCCCGCTCGAGACGACGGTCGCGGCGATGGACGCCGCGGGCGTGCAGACCGGCGTGCTGAGCGCGTGGCACGCGCCGGAGGGGCCGATGATCTCCAACGACGAGGTCGCCGCGTTCGTGGAGGAGCACCCCGACCGCTTCGTCGCGCTCGCCGCCGTCGATCTGCACCGGCCGATGGCCGCCGTGCGCGAGCTGCGGCGCTGTGTCCGAGACCTCGGCTTCAAGGGCCTGCGCGTGATCCCGTGGCTCTGGGGCCTGCCGCCGGACGACCGCCGCTACTACCCGCTCTACGCCGAGTGCATCGAGCTCGGCGTCCCGTTCTGCCTGCAGGTCGGCCACACCGGGCCGCTGCGCTCCTCGGAGCCCGGCCGGCCGATCCCGTACCTCGACAACGTCGCGCTCGACTTCCCGGAGCTCGTGATCGTCGGCGGCCACATCGGCTACCCGTGGACCGAGGAGATGGTCGCGCTGGCGCGCAAGTACCCGAACGTCTACATCGACACCTCCGCCTACACGACCCGCCGCTATCCGCCCGAGCTCGTCCGCTACCTCCGGGCCGACGGGCGCAAGAAGGTCATGTTCGGCTCGAACTTCCCGATGATCGCCCCGGAGAAGGCGCTCGCCGACCTCGACGGCCTGGAGCTCGACGACGAGGCGCGCCGGCTCTTCCTCGACGGGAACGCCCGTCGAGTGTTCGACCTATAGATGACTGGCGGCTGCCCTACGATCGTCCACGCATGCTCTCGATCACGAGCAAGTCGCCCTACGCGATCCGCGCGCTCACCGAGCTCGCCCGCGCCGGCGACGCCGGCCCCGTCCCGATCGGCGAGCTCGCCCGTCGCCGCGACATCCCGGTGCAGTTCCTGGAGCAGCTCTTCGCCGTGCTGCGCCGCGCGGGCGTCCTGCGCTCCCAGCGCGGCGTGAAGGGCGGCTACAGCTTCGCCCGCGATCCGTCCGAAGTCACCGTCCTCGAGGTCGTGGAGCTGCTCGACGGCAAGCTTGGCGCCGGCGCCGAGTCCATCTTCGCCGAAGGCGCCGAGGCCACCCGCGCCGTGCTCTCCAACGCGACGATCGCCGACATGCTCGAGCGCGAGAACCGCGACGCGGGCGCGACGATGTACTACATCTAGAACCGGGGTCCGGCTACGGCCGAATTTCCCGCTTTTGAGCCACGTCTTCGGTTCTGGCGCCCGCTCGTCCACAAGGTCCCAGCGATCGCGTGCCCGGCGTGAGGCGAACCGCCAGTCCCTCAGCGCCGGCCGTCTCCACGAGTCGTACTAGCTCACGGGAAGCGAGCAGCTCTTGACATCGATCGCCCGCCTTCTCGGCAAGCCACCTGCTTTCGACCCACCGCTGACGGGGTCACGGACGCCCGGGACGAGTTGCGTCCCGGCGCTTGGTCGGCGTCGACCCGGGCGAGCGGCACCGATGACGAGAGGCTGAACGGTCGCCGCACGGCGCCGTAAACATCGTGTGGACCGCAAGCGGGTATGGTCGGAGTTGACCCATGGCCGGCGCCCCGTCATCACCTGGAGGTCACAGTCGAATCGACACGGTGAGTGGGCGCGTAGAGCGCGCGCTTGAGCGCGTCGACGTTCGCCTCAATCGGCTGGTTGCGAAGGAGCGGCGGCGCCGGATCGCGTACTGGTTCGTAGTCGTGGCTGGGATAGTCGGGTTTGCGACGCACACGTGGTGGCTGCTAGAGGCGGGCTGGATCATCTCTGTTGTGCTGATTGGCGCACAACTCGACGAAATGCGAGATCCCTAGACGCCTCGCTGAGACCTTCGGATCCCGCCGGCAGGTCACGCAGAGATGGGGCTCCGGCGAAGCGGGCGCATATCCAGTTCATGCGGGCTCTACGGCGTGGGTGGCGGCGGATCTCCCTCGACGCTACCTCGCGCTTGAGGCGAGTGTCGCGCGACCCTCTTAGGGCCGTGGCCTAGAGCCAAGTGGCCAATCTGTACTACATCTAGAACGCGGGCAGGGCTGGACGCTGGCCCCACAGTCTGTGCCTCCGCCTGACGACGAATCAGTGGTCACGCGTCCATGCGTAATTCGCCACGGGCCATGAGTCTCGGCCGCGGGGCCAGCTTCATCGCAGGCTACTCTCCGAATTCTGGCAAATGAAGGGGATTCGTCGAGTGTGTCGACCTTTCAGCGCTCAATTGAGCGACACGCGTCGCGAGCCGGTGCCCGTGCGACAGGAGTGCTGAGTGGATCGCATGGTCTCGGGTACCGCGCGGGTGGGGCGAGCTCGCGTGGCCTCGTGCACTCAGCGGCCGGCGTCGAGAACATGTGGTGAGGTAGCGAAACCCTGACGGCCGGGGTACCGCTGCCCCGCTTGTTCTAGTAGCGCATGAGGCGCCCGAGGCGCCGGATCACCGTCTGGAGGCGGCGCGGATAGTCGGCTCCGGTGTAGACCACGACCCGGTGTCCGTTGTATGTCACGGTCTTGGCGAGGCCGTCATTGACGGGATGGTCGGGCCGGTAGACCGGCCTCAGCGACGAGAAGCGCGCGGCCTTGAGCTCGCGCTTGA
>JAXDGC010000020.1:0-3009 GCA_034665245.1 Solirubrobacteraceae bacterium
AGGCCGGTGCCCGTGTTGCCCGAGGTCGGCTCGATGATCGTGCCGCCGGGCTTGAGGCGCCCGTCCCGCTCAGCCGCCTCGATGAGGCGGATCGCGACCCGGTCCTTGATCGAGCCTCCGGGGTTGAAGAGCTCGAGCTTGGCGACGATCTGCGGGGTCAGCCCCGCGCCGATGCGGGAGAGGCGCACCAGCGGCGTGTTGCCGATCGTGTCGAGGATCGAGTCGCGGATCTCGGTGTCTGCGTCCGTCGCTCGGGTGCTCATGGACCTAAGGGTAAGCGCGGGCGGTCATCCGGACCGTGCTCGCCTGGGCGGCGAGCGCGCCGACGACGGCCGCGCCGAACGCGACGGCGATCCCGGCGGGCTGCACGAGCGCGGCGACGAGCGCGCAGAACACGACGAAGGCGGCCATGCCGGTGACCATGCCGCGCAGCAGGTCCTGGAGGGCGGGAGCGCCGTGCTGTTCGAAGGTGAAGACGGCGAGGATCGAGGCCAGGACGGGCAGCGCCGTGAGGATCCCGCCGACGTGCGGGCCGAGCTCGGCGGCCGCGGCCGAGAGCGCGGCCACGAGGCCGGCGGTCGCCGCCATCCGCAGCGGGAGCTCGTAGCGCAGCGCCGGCGGGGGCGGGGCTTGGTCGGTTGCGCGGGGCAGGGCGAAGAACGCGGCGGCGAGCGAGGCGACGGCGATCGCGAGGCTCGCCACCGGGCCGAGCTCGGCGGTGCGGAGGAGGGCGGCGGCGGCCACGACGGCGATCCAGCCGGCGAGCAGGCTCCGGGCCCAGCCGGCGCTGCGCGCGGCCCGCGCGAACACGACGACGAACACGCTGAGGGTCAGGAGCCCGAGGAGGGTCGCGCTCGCGGCCCGCGCGGCGAACTCGGCGCCGCGCTCGTGCGCGTCGATCAGCAGCACGGCGAACGCGATCGCGGGAAACGCACTGACGAGGCCGCCGAGCCGCTGCCCCCAGAGGCGCGCCGCCACGGTCGAGGCCCCCACCAGCGCGGGGGCAACGACGAGCGTCAGAGCGAGCTTCAACACGGCCGTGAGGCTAGCCGGGAGCGGTCATCGATTTCTTCCGCACTTTGCGAGGAAACCTTGTGACGATCGGGGCGAGCAGGCGCGGTTTGTGGCTAGACCTCCGCAGCAAGTCAACGTCACTCGTGGAGGAGGACGGCGGCCCGTGGCGACACGGATGTTCGATCGACGGCCAGCAGCTGGCTTCGCCGACCCGCACGAACGGGTCGCCACGATCGTCGCGCGCCACGGCGACCTGCTGCTGCGCATCGCGCGCCAGTTCTCCCTGTGCGCGGACGACGCTCACGACGCCGTCCAGCGGGCGCTCGAGATCTACATGCGCCGCGTCGACTCGCTCGACCCCGCGACGGAGCTCGCCTGGCTGAAGGTCGTCGTGAAGCACGAGTCGCTGGCGGTGCGGCGCGGGCGGGCCGGGGTCAGCGGCGACGAAGTCGACCTCGACGCGGTGCCCGCCGTCGCGCAGCGGTCGGTCGAGGAGCGCTTCGAGTCCAGCGAGCGCGTCGAGCGCTCCGCCGAGATCATGCGCCGCCTCAAGCGCGACGAGGCGCGGGCGCTGATGCTCAAGGCCGAGGGCTTGTCCTACAACGAGATCGGCGAGCGGCTCGGCTGGACGTACACGAAGGTCAATCGCTGCATCACCGAGGGCCGGCGTCGCTTCATGCGCCTCTACGAGGAGCTCGAGACGGGAGTCGAGTGCGAGCGCCTCGCGCCCACCTTGCACGCGCTCGCGCAGGGGACGGCGACCAGCGACGCGCTGATCGAGCTCCGCCCGCACCTGCGCAACTGCGCCGGCTGCCGCGCGACGGTGCGCGCCCTCCACACGTCGCGACTGCAGAAGCTCACCGCCTTCGCCCCGATCGCCGCACTGCTCGAGCCGGCGCGAGTGTGGATCGAGCGGCTGCGAGGCGGGGCCCCCGGCCACGGAGCCGAGCCGCCGGCGGTCGGCGAACTGCACCCGATGGACCGCCAGCAGGACGTCGAGGAGCTGATGCGCCGGCTCAACAGCGGCGAGCCGGCGGTCCAGTCCGCGGCGCCCGCGGTAGCCGAGAGCGCGAGCCGTCTCTCGACGGTCCGGGTCAACGTACGCGGCTGGCTGGAGCCGGCGCTCCAGCGGCTCCAGAGCTCCGACCTCGCGATGGGCGTGCACGCGGCGACGACCGGCGGCGGCGGCCGCATCACGTCGATCGCCGCCCTGATCGGGATCTGCGTCAGCGGCGTCGGCGCGGGGACCTACTGCGTGGCGACGGCGCTGCTGCCGGATCCGAAGCCGGCGATCCGGAGCGAGGCGAAGGCCGCGAAGCGCAAGGCCACCGAGAAGAAGCTCGTCCGCCTCCCCGCGCCCGCGAGCCGCGCGGCCGTCCGGACCCCCACGCCCGTACCGGTGAGAGCCGTCCGCCACACGTCACCGTCGGCACGCCCGGCGGCGAAGACCCAAGCGCACGCCCCGATCTCGCCCGCGCAGGCGGGAACCCAGGACTTCTCGTTCGAGCAGGCGTCAGACCCGGCACCGGCCACCCCGGCCGCCGCACCATCCACGGGAGGAGGGGAGTTCGAGCCATGATCCGCCGACTCGCGCTGGTCGCGGCTTGCCTGACGCTCGCGGTGATTGCCACTGCATCGCTCGCTCCCGCAGCCCTCGCGGGCCAGTACACCGTCACGGCCTGTTTCGACACGATCAACCACTCCTGGCAGCCGTACGCCAGCAACGGCGCCGTCACCTCCTACATCGACTGCCCGGGCGGTGTGTCGGTGAACGGGCGCCTCACCGAAGGAATGGTCGCCCGCAACACCGGCGGTCCAGCCTCGGCGCCCGCGTACTCGAACGCGAAGGTCTACTTCGACGCGCCCGCCGGAGCCCGTATCGTGCGCGTCACCGGCGAGATCAACCAGACCAGCACCGGCGGCTGGGAGGCGGGGATCCGTGACGAGGGGATGGGTAGATGGCTCTGGTGCGGTTCGGGTTGCCAGAGCACGTTC
>JAXDGC010000021.1:0-11864 GCA_034665245.1 Solirubrobacteraceae bacterium
GCTGGACAACGCGTCCGGGGGGCTGGACCTGCCGGTGGGCGAGGTCTCGATCGTGCGCCGCCTGAACCGCGCGGGGGAGGGCGAGTACCGCGTCAACGGCGCGAAGTGCCGGCTCGTCGACGTGCTCGAGATCCTCTCCGACACGGGTCTGGGCAAGGAGATGCACTCCGTCGTCTCCCAGGGCCGCGTGGAGCAGATCGTCACGTCCAAGCCGCGCGACCGGCGGCTGCTGATCGAGGAGGCCGCGGGGCTCGGCAAGCACCGCAAGCGCCGCCGTCGCGCCCAGCTCAAGCTCATCCGCACGCAGGACAACCTCGACCGCGCGCTCGACATCGAGCGCGAGGCGCGGGCGCGGCTGCGGCCATTGAAGCGGCAGGCCGAGGCGGCCGAGCTGCACGAGCGCCTCGAGCGCCAGACCGACGAGGCGCGCTGGACGCTGGCCGGCGAGGACGCCCGCACGGCGCGTGCGGAGCTCGCGGTGGCGATGGAGCAGGTCCGCGCGGCGCGCGAGGCCTACGCCGCGATCGAGACCGAGCTCGCGGGGTTGCGCGCCGCGCGCGAGCAGGCCGAGCATGCGCTCGCGGCCCGCGGCACCGAGCGCGAGGCGCTCGCCAACCGCACCTACGCGGCGCGCTCCGCCGCCGAGCGGATGGAGCTGCGGCTCGAGGCCGCGCGCGCCGCCGTCACGGCGATCGAGGACCGCACCCAGCGCCGCCGCGCGCTGCTCGCCGGGCTCGAAGCGGAGGCGGGCGAGGACGAGGGCGACGACCCCGGCGCCGGCGAGCGTGTCGAGGCGATGGAGGCAGAGCTCGAGCAGCTCGCCCAGGACCGCCACGCGCAGCTGGCGAAGGATCTGGAGGAGCTGGAGGCGCGCCGAGCGGCCGCCGCCGCGGAGCTCGCGCGCCTGTCGGCCGAGGCCGACCGGGTCGGCGACGCGCGCCGCGCCGCCGACGCCGCGTCGGATGCCGCCCGCCGCGCCCGCCGCGACGTCGACGCGGGCGTCGAGCGCGCCCGCCGTGAGGCCGCCAAGGTCGGCGCCGACCTCGCCGCCGTCAACCAGTTCCTGCGCTCGCACGTCGGCGCGCCGGGCGGCGCACCGGCGCTGGCGGACGCGCTGCGGGCGGAGCCCGGGTACGAGCTGGCGCTGGCCGCGGCGCTGGGGCCGCGGCTGCGGGCCGCGGTGGCGGAGAGCCTGGGCGAGGCCTCGTCGCTGCTCGATCGCGCGGGCAAGGACGGCGGCGCCGCGCTTATCACGGCGCCACCCCTCGGCGCTGCCCCGAGCGCTCAACTGAGCTCGTCGCCCGCGCCCGGCGCCGAACCGCTGCTGTCCCGCGTGAGCCCGGAGGGTGAGGGGCCGGCTGCCTCGCTGGCCGAAGGGCTGCTGGCCAACGTCTGGGTCGTCGAGCGGCTCGACGGGCTGCGTCCCGACTTCCGGGGCACCGCCGTGACCCGCTCCGGTCGCGTGTGGTCGCCGCTCACCCGCGAGCTCCGGCAGGTACCGGGCGGGGGCGAGGATCGCCTGCTGGCCGAGCGCAACCGCCGCGACGAGCTCGTGCAGGCCGCCGAGCGCGCCGCGCGGGCGGAGCACGCGGCGATCGCCGAGGGCGAGCGCGCCTCGCAGGCCGTCGCCGCCGCGGACGCCGCCCGCGACGAGGCCGACCGCGCCGCCCGCACCGCCGCCCGCGCCCGCGACGAGGCGAGCGAGGCCGTCCGCCACGCGGGCTGGCTGCTCGAGCAGCGCCGCCGCGCGCCGGACGAGGGCCCGACCGCGACGCGCCGCGCCCAGCTCGGCGCCGCGCTGGCGGCCGAGCGCCGGCTGGCCGAGCGGGCTGAGCGCGAGCGTCACGATCGCGAGCGCCGGCTCGAGCTCGAGCGCGCGCGGCTCGAAGACGACGACCGGCTCGCTCCGGTGGCGCAGCGGCTCGTGGCAGCGCTCGCGTCCGCCGGCGAGGCCGTCGCCGCGCGGCAGGCCGCGCTGCAGGCCGAGCTCGACGCCGACCGCGCCGCGGGCGAGCGCCTCGCCGCCGACCTGCGCGCCGGCGCCGCGGCGGAGAACGCCGCCCAGACCCGGCTGCACGGCAGCGCCGAGGCGGTCACCCGCGCCGAGGTGCGCGCGCAGCAGGCGCGCGACCGCGCCGCCGAGGTCGGCGCGACGCTCTCCGAGCTCGCGACCAAGCTCGGCCTCGACCCCGAGCCGGCCGGCGACCCGCTGGCCGAGGGCGAGCGCGACGCGCTGGCCGCGCGCATCGAGCGCCTCCAGCGCCGCCGCGAGCAGCTCGGCCCGGTCAACCCGCTGGCGCAGGACGAGTACGCCGAGGCGGTCGCCCACGTCGAGGAGCTCGAGGCCCGCCGCGAGGACCTCGAGGACGCGCTGCGCGAGCTCAAGGGCCTGATCCGCGACACCGACATCCGCATCCGCGAGGCGTTCGAGGAGACCTTCACGGCCGCTGCCAAGAACTTCGAGGAGGTCGCCGAGCAGCTCTTCCCCGGCGGCCGCGGCCGCCTGCGCCTCGTCCGCGAGGACGCCGGCCCGCGCCCCGTGCTCGGCGGCGCCGAGCCCGACGAGTCCTCACCGAGCGACGAGGAGCGCCTCGAGCAGATCGCCGAGTCCGAGGAGAGCGGCGATCCGGACGACGGCATGGGCGTCGAGATCGAGATCACGCCCGCCGGCAAGTCGACCAAGCGCCTGACGCTGCTGTCCGGCGGGGAGAAGTCGCTGACCGCGCTCGCGTTCCTGTTCGCGGTCTTCCTCGCCCGGCCGTGCCCGTTCTACATCCTCGACGAGGTCGAGGCCGCGCTCGACGATCTCAACATCGACCGCTTCCTCGCCGTCCTGCGCCGCTTCTCCGACCGCGCGCAGTTCATCGTCGTCACCCACCAGAAGCGCACCATGGAGGCGGCGGACTGCCTCTACGGCGTCTCCATGGCGGGCAACGGCGTGTCGAAGGTCGTCTCGCGACGGCTGCCGCCGCGGATCGCGGCCTAGGGCCAGCGCATGCGCGGGCCGAGGTACGGCTCGTCAGGGCGGTTGTAGGGCCGGCGCGGCGTGATGAGCCTGCGGGAGCGGAGTTCCTTGGTGATTGAGTCGAACATGTCTTGCAGAACGAGGGAACCGGCCCGTTTATTCCCTGGCTACGCTCCAGCGCGTGGCTGAGGACCGAGGCAACATCGCCGTCGAGGGCTCGACCGTCGTCGTCGGCAGCGCCGCCGTCGTGGGCAGCGCCGCGGTGGTGGGCAGCGCGGGCGTGGTCGGCAGCGCCGCCGCCGTCGGCAGCGCCGGCGTCGTGGGCAGCGCGGGGGTGGCGGTCAGCCTCGCCGTCGTCGCGAGCGCCGGCATCGTCGGCGGAGTCGGCAACGTCGGCTGCCTGGGGTGCGTCGGCTGCGTCGGCTGTGTCGACTGCATCGGCTGCGTCGGGTGCGTGGGCTGTGTCGGCCTGCGCGGAGCCGTCGGCGAGATCGGCCGCCGCTAGATCTCGCGGAGCGAACGTCAACGGCGGCTGGGTAGGACGCGGGAGCCAGCCACCGCACGACGAGTGTCGTCTCGATGGGCCGGGAGCCGATCAAGACGACACTCGTGGATGCCGCGCCGCTTAGCGGCGCCGATGCGCGGGCGCGAGCGCCGCCGCCAGCACGGCGACGGCGAGCACGATCAGGATGAAGCCGCCCGCCTCCGGCCACCACGACGGAGCGAGCTCCCGCAGCGCGAGCCCCGCCGCCAGCAGCATCGCCACGCCGACGGGCAACGCGACCGTCTCGCCGAAGATCAGCTTGCGCAGGGCGCGCATCAGGCCGCCACCGGCTCGCGCCCGAGCGCCGCGATCTGGGCCTGGGAGACGACCAGCAGCGTCGCCGCGATGTAGAGCAGCGCGCCGTCGGCCAGCGGCCACTCGACGTCGAGCCCCTCGCCGAGGAAGAAGATGCCGAAGGACGAGAGGACGATCCCGACCGCGTACTTGAGGTGGGACTCCGGCAGCCGCATCAGCGGCCGGTGGAGCGCGAACCCGATCCCCAGCGTCAGCAGCACTGCGACGCCCGCCCCGGCCACCGCGGGCGCGAGTCCCTTCGGTCCTGCGCCGAGCGCCGCGACGATCAGCACGACCTCGACGCCCTCGAGCAGCACGCCCTTGCCGGCGACGATGCGAGCCGGCCAGTCGGGCCGCCCGGGCGCCGGCGCCTCCATGCCCTCGAGCGCCTCGCGCTCCTCGAGGTACTCCTGGAACGAGTTGGACAGCGAGCGGCGACCCGCGAGGCGCAGCACGCCCTTGCGCAGCCATTCGAGCCCGAACAGCAACAGCGCGACGCCGATCACCACCCGCAACGGCTGGAGGGGGAGCCGGGCCAGCAGCAGGGGCCCGACCACCACGATGACGATCGCCAGCAGGACCACTGCCCCCACAGCGCCGATCACCGCGTCGCGCCAGCTCCGGGTCGACCCGACCGCCAGCACGATCGCGAGCGCCTCGAGCAGCTCGAGCCCGACCGCAAGGGCCGCCCCGCAGAGCGTGAGCACGAACGCGGTCACAGCAGCTTCTCGCCCCAGTATGCGGCCTTCGGGTTGTCGTTGTAGTCGTCGATCGGCCTGAAGCCCGCGGACTCGTAGAGCGCGCGTGCGTGCGGCTGGCTCGCCCCGGTGTCGAGCCGCACGCGCTCGTAGCCGAGCTCGCGCGCCGCGTTCTCGAGCGCCGTCAGCAGCCGCCGCGCGTGACCGCGCCCGCGGGCGTCCGGCGTCACGTACATCCGCTTGATCTCGGCCACGCCGGGCTCGAGGCGCTTGAGCCCGCCCCCCGCGACCGGCCGCCCGTCCTCCCGCCCGACGAGGAATGCGCCGCCCGCCGGCGGCTCGAGGTCGTCGACGCCGGCGGCCGTCGGCATCTCTGACATCGCGTACATCTCGAGCATCTCGGCCACCATCGCCTCGAGCAGCCGGCGGGCGTCCGGGCTCCCGGCGGGTTCGCGGCGGATCTCGAGCATCGGTCTATTCTCACGCGTCCCGTGGCCCGAGACTGGTACGACCTCTTCATCACGAGCAACGGCGCGCCTCCGCCGGTCGAAGAGGCCGAGCGCGAGGAGCAGCGCCGCGGCTTCTTTCGGCGCATGCGCGAGAACATGCGCAAGACGCGCGAGGCGCTGCAGGCCGAGGTCCAGGCCACGCTGTTCCAGGGCGATCTCGACGAGGAGACGTGGGAGCGGCTGGAGGAGGCGCTGATCTACGCCGACGTCGGCGCGCGCACGACCGCGCAGGTCGTCGAGCGGCTCGAGCGCGAGGCCGAGGAGGGCCAGATCACCGGCGGCGAGGCGCTGACCGAGCGCCTCTCGGAGCTGCTCGCCGACCTCGCCAGGACCGGCGACGACCACATCGACCTGCGCCCGGACCCCACTGTCATCCTCGTCGTCGGCGTCAACGGCACCGGCAAGACGACGACGATCGGGAAGCTCGCGTGGCACCTGCAGCAGACGCTCGGCCAGCGCGTCCTGATCGCCGCTGCGGACACCTTCCGCGCCGCCGCCGTCGAGCAGCTGGAGCGCTGGTCCGAGCGCGCGGGCTGCGAGTTCGTGCGCGGCGCCGACGGCTCGGATCCCGGCGCGGTCGCGTTCGACGCCGTCGCGCGCGGGCGCGAGCACGGCGTCGACGTGGTGATCATCGACACCGCCGGCCGCCTGCACACCCAGACCGACCTGATGGCCGAGCTGACCAAGGTGCGCCGCGTGATCACCAAGCAGATGCCCGACGCGCCCCACGAGACGCTGATGACGGTCGACGCCACCACGGGGCAGAACGGCGTCCGCCAAGCCAAGCTGTTCGGGGAGGCGGTCGACGTCACCGGCGTCATCCTCACCAAGCTCGACGGCACGGCCAAGGGCGGCATCGCGCTCGCGATCGCCAACGAGCTCGGGATCCCGGTCAAGCTGATCGGGATCGGCGAGCAGCTCGAGGACCTGCGGCCGTTCGACGCCCAGGACTTCGCCCGCGCCCTGCTGACCTGAGCGCCTTAGGAGCGCATCACCCCCACTCTGTAGATTCGTTTCAATGGACCCATGGGTTCTCTGGCTCATCGCCGCGGCCATCCTCGGACTTGGCGAGATCGCCACGTCCGGCTTCTTCCTGGCTCCCTTCGCGGTCGGCGCGCTGCTGGCGGCGCTGATCAGTGCGGCCGGAGCCGGCACGGCGATCAGCCTGATCGTCTTCCTGGGCGTCTCGGTCGCGGCGCTGACCGCCCTGCGACCGCTGGCCCGCGCGCATCTGAAGATGCCCGCCCAGCTGCGTACGGGCACCGCGGCGCTGGTGGGTCGCTCGGCGACGGTCGTGGAGCGAATCGCCAACCGCGAGGGGGTCGGCTGCGTGAGCATCGAGGGCGAGGTCTGGACAGCCCGCGCCTACGACGAGGATGATGTGATCGAGGCGGGCCAGCGCGTCCAGGTCCTGGAGATCCGGGGCGCCACGGCGCTCGTGAGCGAGTAGGGAGGTACGGCTATGAGCGCCGGAATCATTGCGTTGATCGTCCTGGCGGTGTTCGTCTTCTTCGTCGCTGCCGCGGGCGTCCGGATCGTCCCGCAGGCCCGGGCGGGTGTCGTCGAGCGCCTCGGCCGCTACGCGCGCACCCTCGATCCGGGGCTGGCGCTGATCGTTCCCTTCGTCGACCGCGTCAAGCCGCTGATCGACCTGCGCGAGCAGGTCGTCACCTTTCCGCCCCAGCCGGTGATCACCGAGGACAACCTCGTCGTCGGGATCGACACCGTCATCTACTTCACGGTCACGGACGCCAAGGCCGTGACCTACGAGGTGGCCAATCCCCTCCAGGCGATCGAGCAGCTCACCGTCACCACGCTGCGCAACGTGATCGGCGGGCTCACGCTCGAGGAGGTCCTCACCAGCCGCGACAACATCAACACCCAGCTGCGCCTCGTGCTTGACCAGGCGACCGGCGGGTGGGGGATCCGCGTCAACCGCGTCGAGCTGAAGTCGGTGGAGCCGCCGCGCACGGTGCAGGAGGCGATGGAGAAGCAGATGCGCGCCGAGCGCGATCGCCGCGCCACGATCCTGACCGCCGAGGGCGCGCGCCAGTCGCAGATCCTCACCGCCGAGGGCGAGAAGCAGGCCGCGGTCCTCAAGGCCGAGGGCGCGCGCACGTCGGCGATCCTGCGCGCCGAAGGCGAGGCGAAGGCGATCGAGACCGTCTTCCAGGCCATCCACGACGGTGGCCCGGACCAGCCGCTGCTCTCGTACCAGTACCTGCAGATGCTGCCGCAACTCGCCCAGGGCGACGCCAACACCGTCTTCGTGATCCCCGGTGAGATCACCCAGGCGCTGGGTGCGCTCGGCAACGCCTTCGGGGGCGGCCAGGCACGAGGCGAGGAGACGAACGGCCCGGCTCCCCCGCCGCGGCCGCGCCAGCGATCCCCGCGCTCCGACGCGATCGACGCCAAGGCCGCCGCCGACGCCGAGGCCGCGGCGGCCGCCGCACGCCAGGCGACCGCGGAGGCCCAGGACGCGACCATCCCGGGCGCGCACCAGATCGCCCCGCCGCCGCCTGAGGAGCCGCCGGCGCTTGAGTCCTAAGCTCTAGAGGAGTGTTCGACTCCCTCTCAGAGAAGCTCCAGGAGACCCTCTCCGGCGTCCGTGGCCGCGGTGCCCTGACCGAGGAGGACATAACCCGCGCGATGCGCGAGATCCGCCTCGCGCTGCTCGAGGCGGACGTCAACTTCAAGGTCGTCAAGCAGTTCACGTCCTCGGTCAAGGAGCGCTGCCTGGGCGCGGAGGTGCAGAAGCAGCTCAACCCCGGCCAGCAGGTCGTCAAGATCGTCAACGAGGAGCTGACCGCGCTGATGGGCGGCGCCTCGGCCGGCCTCGCGTTCTCGCCGCGGCCGCCGACCGTGATCCTGATGGCCGGCCTCCAGGGCTCGGGCAAGACGACCGCGACGGCCAAGCTCGCGCGCTTCCTGCGCGAGGAGAACGGCTCCTCGGTCGGCGTCGCCGCCTGCGACGTCTACCGCCCGGCCGCCGTCGAGCAGCTGATCAAGGTCGGCGAGCAGGCCGGCGCGACGGTCTACGAGCGCGGCACCGACGCCGACCCGGTCGAGATCGCGGCCTGGGCGCGCGACCAGGCCGAGCGCGACGGCAAGGACGTGCTGATCGTCGACACCGCCGGGCGCCTGCACATCGACGAGGCGCTGATGGCCGAGCTGACGAGGATCAAGAAGGTCGTCCGGCCGACGAACGTGCTGCTCGTCGTCGACGCGATGACGGGCCAGGACGCGGTCAACGTCGCCGAGCAGTTCGCCGAGGCGGCCCAGTTCGACGGCGTCATCCTCTCCAAGCTCGACGGCGATGCCCGCGGCGGCGCCGCGCTGTCGGTCAAGGCCGTCACCGGCAAGCCGATCCTGTTCGCCTCCACGGGAGAGAAGCTCGAGAACTTCGAGCGCTTCCACCCCGACCGGATGGCGCAGCGCATCCTCGGGATGGGCGACGTCCTCTCCTTCATCGAGAAGGCGGAGAAGGAGGTCGACGAGGAGGACGCGAAAGCGCTCGAGCGCAAGCTGCGCCGCAACGAGTTCACGCTCGAGGACTTCCTCGACCAGCTCCAGAAGATCCGCAAGATGGGCCCGCTGACCTCGCTGCTGGGGATGATGCCGGGGCTCGCCGGCCACCAGCTCTCCAAGATGAACGTCGACGAGCGCGAGCTCGACCGCGTGCAGGCGATCATCACGTCGATGACCGCCTGGGAGCGCAGTCACCCCGAGGCGATCAAGGGCTCGCGCCGGCTGCGGATCGCCAAGGGCTCGGGCACCAACGTCCAGCAGGTCAACCGGCTGATCAAGCAGTTCCAGGAGATGCGCAAGATGATGCGTGGCCTCTCGCAGGGGAAGATGCCGGATCTCGGCGCCCTGATGCGCCAGCGCTGAGCCCGAGCCCCGCGATCACGAGGATCGCGCCGAGCGCCTGCGGGACGCCGAACGGGTTGCCGAACGCGAGCACGCCCGTCGCCACGCCCACCACCGGCTCGAGGTTGACGAACGCGCCCGCCAGCTCGGCGTGCACGCGCGCCTGCCCGTAGGCGTAGAGCGCGAACGGGATCAGCGAGCCGACGCTCACGAGCGCCCCCAGCGCGATCGCCTGCTCCGGCGTGGGCGGTCCGACCGGAAGCGGCGCCGGCAGCGCGGCCAGCAGCGCGAACAGCCCCGCCGCTGCCATCTGCACGGCGGTCACCGCGACCGGGTCGCGGCCCTCGAGCAGCCCGCCCTGGACGACGATCAGCGCCGCGCCGAGCACGGCGGAGGCGAGCACGAGGCCGTCGCCGAACAGCGATGCGTCACCGCCCGAGCCGGCCACGAGCGCGACCCCTCCGAGCGCCACCGCGAAGCCCGCCCACGCCGCGGGGCCGGCGACCGCGCGGCCCGCGAGCGCGCTGCCGGCCGCCACGAGCACCGGCACCGCGCCGAAGATCAGCGCGGCGTGCGTGACGCTCGTGCGCTCGACCCCGAGGTTCTGCAGCACGACCATCGCGCCGTAGCCGAGCGCGCCCCACGCCGCGACCTGGAGCGTGGCGGCCTCGCGCAGCGTGTGACGGGCGACGAGCGCCAGCACGGGCGCGGCGAGCCCGAAGCGCACGACGGCGAGCCACGTCGGATCGAGCCAGCCGAGGGCGAGCTTGGAGAGCGGGACGGTGACGCCGAACATGAGGCCGGCGGCCGTCAGAGCGGCGAGGGCGGAGCGGTTCATGCATTCAACGTGACATGTACGGCCCGGTGAGCTTGCGGTTCAGGGTCTAGACGAAATATTATTTCGTCATATGGCACGAACACTTGACGAAACCGACGTCCTTCTCCTCGAAGAGCTCCAGCGCGACGCCGACCGCCCGAACGTCGAGCTCGCGCGGATCGCGGGGCTCTCCCCGGCGGCGACGCTCAACCGCGTGCGCCGCCTCAAGGAGTCCGGCGTGATCGAGGGGATCCACGCGAAGGTCAACGAGACCGCGGCCGGCTTCGGCCTGTGCGTGTACGTCTCGGTCACGCTCGGGCGCCACGAGGAGGCACTCGAGCGGCGCTTCGAGAAGGTCGTCGCGGACCTCCATCAGGTCACGGCCGCCGCGTGGGTGGCGGGGGAGACCGATGCGCTGCTGACGGTGGTCGCGCGCGACCTCGCCGAGCTCCAGCAGGTGCTCGTCGCCCTCTCCACGCGCGGGGGCGCGCAGCGCGTCGTCACGCTGCTGCGCCTGCGCGCTCTCAAGCCCGACAGCCCCCTGCCGCTCGGCGAGTCGCGGCGGCTTCGCTAACCTGCCCGGCCATGTCCGTCGCCATGAGACTGACCCGCGTGGGCGGGAAGAAGGACCCGGTGTGGCGCGTCGTCGTCGCCGACAGCCGCTCGCCGCGCGACGGTCGCGTGCTCGAGACCATCGGCCGCTACAACGCGCAGACCGAGCCGTCGACGATCCAGATCGACGAGGATCGCGCTCGCCATTGGCTCGGGCAGGGCGCCCAGCCGTCCGACGCGGTGCGCAAGCTCCTGAAGACCCAGGGCATCCAGCCCGCCGCGCGCTAGCTGACCGTGCGCGAGCTGCTCGAGTACCTCGTGCAGGCACTCGTGGACAAGCCCGACCAGGTCAAGGTCGAGGAGTTCGAGGAGGATGACGGGACGCTCGTGTTCGAGCTGTCCGTCGACGACGACGACTACGGCCGCGTGATCGGCCGCGGGGGTCGCACCGCACAGGCGCTGCGCACCGTCATCAAGGCCGCCGCGGTCAAGGACAACCGCCGCGTCCTCCTCGACATCGTCGAGTAGAAGTGGCCCCTCCGGCGGGTCCCCGCGCACCCGGACGGGCGCAGCCGGCGCCTGGCTGTGTCCTCGGTCGGGGCAAGGACTCCGTCCTGGCACCCTCCCTGCGTCCTTGCCAGGCATCCGCCTGCATCCCGCCCGAGCACGCGCGGACCCACCGGAGGAACCACTAGTCGTGGAGCGGTTTCTCGAGGCGGGGCGCGTCGGGCGCGCCCACGGCCGCGACGGCTCCTTCCACGTCATCGCCCCGCGCCCGCGCCTGCTCGCTCTCGGGACCCCGACCGACCTCGGCGAGATCGTGCGCCGGGCCGGCACGGACGAGAAGCCGGTCGTCCGCCTGCGCGGCCACGACACGCGCGAGGCGGTCGAGCGCCTGCACGGGTCCGTGCTGCAGGTCGCGCTCGCCGACGCGCCCGCGCTCGAGCCGGGCGAGTACTGGGCGCACGAGCTCGAGGGCTGCGCGGTGACCGACGGCGCGCGCGCGGTCGGCACCGTCCGCGAGATGCGCGAGCTGCCCTCCGTCGAAGTGCTCGAGGTGGTCCGCGAGAGCGGGGAGGAGCTGCTCGTGCCGATGGTCTCCGACGCGGTCCGCTCGATCGACGTCGCCGCCCGCCGCGTGGACGTCGACCTGGGGTTCCTCGGTGCGGATTGACGTCTTCACCCTCTTCCCGCACTGGTTCGACTGGTTCCGCACCCAGCGCCACGTCGCCAACGCGATCGCCCTCGGCCACGGCCTCGAGACCGTCGACTACCGCGCGACGACGCCGCTGAAGGGCGGCCGGGTGGACGACGTCCCGTTCGGCGGCGGGGCAGGGATGGTGCTGCGTGTCGACGTGGTCGAGGCGGCGCTGCGCGCCCGCTACGAAGCGGACCCGGTCGAGCTGCGCGAGCGCCGGCGCGTGATCGCGCTCACGCCGGGCGGGCCGCTGCTCGACGACGCGCTCGCCGACACGCTTGCGGGCGAAGAGGACATCACTCTCCTGTGCGGCCGCTACGAAGGCTTCGACCAGCGTGTGATCGACCACTTCTGCACCGAGGAGCTGTCGATCGGCCGCTACGTGCTCGCGGGCGGCGAGCTCGCGGCGATGGTCGT
>JAXDGC010000022.1:0-6108 GCA_034665245.1 Solirubrobacteraceae bacterium
GCTCGTCGGCGAACTCGACCATCTGGGCGACGTCGCCGCGCGGGATCCGCTCGGTGACGATCACGACCAGCTTGACGCCGTTGGCGACCGCCTCGACGACCGCGTCCTTCGTGAACGCGGGGGGGACGGTGACGACCGAGCCGTCGATCGGCGCGCCATGGTGCTCGACGGCCTGGGCGACGGTGTCGAACACCGGCACGCCGTGGACCTCGCGGCCGAGCCGGCCCGGGGTCACGCCGCCGACGATCTTCGCTCCGGCGCCGTAGTCGAGGCACTCGCGCGTGAGGTTGACCGCCTCGCGGCCCGTGATGCCCTGGACGATGAAGGTCGTGTCGGCGTCGACGAGGATGCTCATCCCGCCACCGCCATCCGCGCGGCCTCGTTCAAGGAAACGCTGCGGTCCGCGTAGCGCACGCCGTACTTCTCGAGGATCTTGAAGCCCTCCTCCTCCCACGCCCCGGGGATGCGGAAGATCGAGATCTTCTCCGCCGGGTCGTGGCCGAGCTCGATGCAGGCCTTGATGACGCCGCGGGCGACGATGTCCACGCGGGTGTTGGAGACGATCGACATCATCACCGCGATCTTGTCCACGCCGGGCTTCTGGAGCACGAGCTTGGCGAGGCCGCAGGCCTTGGCGACCGACGGGTTGCCGCCGATCTCGCAGTAGTTCGCGGGCTTGCCGCCGTGGGCGCGGACGGCGTCGAAGAGCGTCAGCGAGCCGCCGCCGGCGCCGATCACGAGCCCGAGGTCGCCGTCGAACTCGGTCACGTTGCCCGCCACGCCGCGGTGGTCCTGCTGGTCGACGGCCTCGCCGGCGAGCTCGAACGGCGTCGCCTCGCGGGCCTGGCGGGTCTCGTCGTCGCCGACGCCGAGCTCCTTCAAGAGCGCCTTCTGGCGCGGGCGGGCCTCGTTCTCCATGTCCATGTGGGCGTCGACGGCGACGAAGGAGCCGTCGGCGAGCTGGGCGAGCGGGTTGATCTCGGCCAGTGTCATGTCGTAGTCGGTGAACAGCCGGGCGAGGCGGGACAGGATCGGCGTCAGGCGCGTGAGCGCGCGGCCCGTGACGCCGACGGAGGCGATCACCTGCTTGGCCTCGTAGTCGCTGAACGGGCGCAGCGTGGAGAAGTGGGCGCGGCCGACGCGATCGGGATGGGTCTCGGCGACCTCCTCGATGTCGATCCCGCCCATGTCGGAGAAGATCAGCACCGGGCGCTTGCGCGTCCCGTCCCAGGTCACGCCCGCGTAGTACTCCTGCGCCACGTCGACGCGTGAGTCCACGAGCACGCCCCGCGGCATGTGCCCGTTGATCTCGAGCTCGAGGATGTCCGCGGCGTGACGTTCTGCCTCCTCGGGCGTATCGGCGAACTTCACGCCGCCCGCCTTCATGCGGCCGCCGGTCAGAACCTGCGACTTGATGACGGTCGGGATCCCGATCTCTTCGGCGATCCGTCTGGCCTCCGCCGGTGTTGTGGCGAATCCATGACCAGACACCGGAATGCCAGCTTTCGCCACGACCTGGCGCGATTCGAACTCGAAGAACCTCATGCGGCGCGGAACCCTAGCGCCCGGCGGGTTACTAGGCTCCCAGCCGTGCTCCGACCCCTGATCGTCGCTCTCCTGAGTCTCGCGCTCCTCCCGGCGGCCGCCTCCGCGGCCATCCTCAACATCGAGGTTCAGCCGAAGGCCGGCGCCGACTACGGCGAGACCCACTCCATCACCGGCAAGCTGACGGGGGTCTACGACTCCCCGCTCGTCGGGCGCGAGGTCCAGCTCGAGATCCGCCGCTACCCCTACAAGGGGCGCTTCACGTCGGTGGCCAAGGCGAGGACCGGGCTCGACGGCCGCTTCGCCTTCGAGCGCGCGTTCGACCGCAACCACCAGGTGCGCGTGTTCGCGCCGGAGTTCGGGGACCGCAGCCCGGTCAAGGCGGTCTACGTCTTCCCGCGCACCGCGCTGACGTACTCGCTCGTGCGGCGCAACGTGATCCGCCTCGTCCAGACCTACCGCACGCCCAAGAGCGTCAAGCTGACCGCGCCGACGCTGTTCTACGTCGGGCGCGCGGGCAAGCCGAAGGCGCCGCTCGCGGCGAAGGCGAAGACGAAGCCGGTGATGCGCAACGGGAAGCGCGTCAAGGGCCGCTTCCGCTCGCGCGTGAGCGTGCGGATCCCGGCTTCCTGGAACGGCCGCTTCCGCTACGCGAGCTGCTTCCCCTACAACGGCGGCATGGGCGACCCGCATCTGGGCTGCCCGAAGAAGCGCTACAAGTTCTGACCGTGCGCAAGCCCTGGCTCACCGCGGCGGCGCTGTCCGTCGCGCTGTGCCTGCCGCCGGCCGCCGCCGGCGCGGACCTGACGATCTACTCGAGCCTGCCGCTCGCCGGGAGCACCCGCGCCGAGGCCCAGGACATCGTCCGGGCCGAGCAGATGGCGCTCGAGCAGAACAGCAGCCGCGCCGGCGCGTTCTCGATCGGCTTCGTCTCGCTGAACGACGCCTCGGCCCGCACCGGGGCGTGGACGCCGCTGCGGACGGCCAGGAACGCCCGCCGCGCCGCGCAGGACGCCACCACGATCGCCTACCTCGGCGAGTTCAAAGCCGGCGCCTCGGCGATCTCGATTCCGGTCCTCAACGAGGCCGGCATCCTCGAGATCTCACCGTCGAATGCCTACGTCGGGCTGACCCGGACCGAGGGCGCGGAGCGGGGCGAGCCCGAGAAGTACTACCCGACCGACGAGCGCACCTACGGCCGCGTCGCCCCGGCCGATCATCTCCAGGCGGCCGCGATCGCCGCGCTGCTGCAGGCCGAGCGCGTCAAGCGCGTCTTCATCGTCAGCGACACGGAGGTCTACGGCGCGGGGCTTGCCGCCATGCTGCGCCGCCGGCTGGCCGCGCGTGGGGTCAAGGTCGCCGGCCGCAGGCCGCTGCGCGCCCACAACGCGGCGAGCATCGCCCGCGCGGTCCGCCGCTCGAAGGCCGACGCCATGTTCTTCGGCGGCATCACCCAGAACGGCGCGGCGCGGCTGTGGCGGGCCGTCCACCGCCGCAACCCCCGCATCGCGCTGTTCGGGCCCGACGCCCTGGCGGAGCCGGCCTTCACCCGCGGGCTCTCGCGCGCCGCCGCGCGGCGCACGCTGCTGACCACCCCGATCCTCGCGCCCTCCGCCTACCCGCCCGCCGCCCAGGCCTTCTACGCGGCGTTCCGCGCCCGCTTCGGCAAGGAGGCCGAGCCCTACGCGCTCCAGGGCTACGAGGCGATGAGCCTGACGCTCGACGCGATCCGCCGCGCCGGCGCGAAGGGCAATGATCGCGCGAGCGTCGTCGCGGCCTTCCGCGCCACGCGCGACCGCGACTCGGCGCTCGGCCGCTACTCGATCGACCGCAACGGCGACACCACGCTCTCGACCTACGGCGTCCTGGGGATCGGCCCGCGCGGCCGGCTGGTCTACGACCGGACGATCGAGAGCGGCGCCGCGGTCTAAAGCGGCCGCGACAACAGGTCCGAGAGCGCGGAGCCGAGCGTCGGCGCGATCGCCCAGTCGTCGCCGTGGGAGAGGCGGCGCAGCTCGAGCACGACGCCCGGGTCGTGGGCGGCGACGATGACCTCGCAGCCGTAGGAGGTCAGCCGCCGGCACAGCGCCGACAGCTCGACCAGCGCCTCGGTCTCGTAGCGGCGCACGCCGCCGAGGTCGAAGACGAACTCTCGCGCCCCGCCGACCGCCGCGTGGGCCGCCAGGTCGTCGACCTGGCGCGCGTCCGCGAACTGCCCGCCGGCGTCCACGACGCAGGCGCGCTCGCCCAGGCGGCGCGCCGAGGCGACCTCCGGCGGGGCGATCGGCAGCGGCATGTCAGGCGGGTACCCGGGATTCCAGCCCGTAGGCCTCCGCCAGCTCCGGATCCTTCGCCGCGAGCATCTCGGCGAGGTCGACCATCACCCGGCACTGCTTCCAGGTGGCGTCGTCCTGCATCTTGCCGTCGATCATGTGGACGCCGCGCCCGTCGGGGATCGCCTCGATGACCCGGCGGGCGAAGATCACCTCGTCCGGCTCGGGGCTGAAGACCTTCTTGGCGAGCGCGATCTGGGCCGGATGCAGCGACCAGGCGCCGACGCAGCCCATCAGGAACGCGGCGCGGAACTGCGCCTCGCAGCCGTCGAGGTCGCGGATGTCGCCGAACGGACCGTAGAACGGGAGGATGCCCGTGGCCGTGCAGGCGTCGACCATGCGGCCGATCGAGTAGTGCCAGAGGTCCTGCTGGGCGCTGACCCGCGGCGCGTCGGGGTTCTCGGGGTCGGGATCGGAGAGCACGCGGTAACCGGGGTGCCCGCCGCCGACGCGCGTCGTCTTCATGCGCCGCGAGGCGGCGAGGTCGGCGGGGCCGAAGCTCATGCCCTGCATGCGCGGGCTGGCCTGGGCGATCGCCTCGAGGTTGGTGACGCCGAGCGAGGTCTCGAGGATCGCGTGCACGAGGATCGGGTGCTCGAGCCCGGCCCGGGCCTCGAGCTGGGCGAGCAGGCGGTCCACGTAGTGGATGTCCCACGGCCCCTCGACCTTCGGGACCATGATCACCGACAGGCGGTGGCCGATCTCGCTCACGAGCGTCGTGATGTCGTCGAGCGCCCACGGGCTCTCGAGCGCGTTCACGCGCGTCCACAGCGCGGTCTCGCCGAGGTCGACCTCGCGGCCGACGCGCACGAGGCCGGCGCGCGCCGCCTCCTTGTTCTCGACGGCGATCGCGTCCTCGAGGTTGCCGAGGAGGATGTCGGCCTTCTGGGCCAGGTCGGGCAGCTTGCCGACGATCTTCTCGTTGCTCGGGTCGAAGAAGTGGATCATCCGGCTGGGCGTCACGGGGATCTCGAGGACCGGGTCGGGCGCGCCGACGGCGAGGGGCTTGGCGAAGTCACGGGGATTGCGCATAGGTGGCCTTGAATCTAGCGACGGACCGGTACGCCATGATCCCGCCCATGAGCACAGAAACCCCTGCTGTCGAAACCGGCCAGGCCGCCCGCGAGGCGACCGGAGCCCATCCCTACGGGCGCTATCTGGAGGAGTTCGAGGTCGGCGCCGTCTACAAGCACTGGCCCGCCAAGACCGTGACCGAGGCCGACGATCACCTGTTCTGCCTCATCACCATGAACCACCACCCGCTCCACATCAACGACGTCTACGCCGGCCAGAGCCAGCAGGGCCGCAACGTCGTCGTGGGGCCGCTCGTCTACTCGCTGGCGCTCGGGATGAGCGTCTCCGACGTCTCCGGCAAGGCGATCGCCAACCTCGCCACGGAGGAGCTCAAGCACCCGGCTCCGGTCTTCCACGGGGACACGCTGTTCTGCGAGTCCGAGGTGCTCGAGGTCAAGGAGTCCAGATCGAAGGCGGACCGCGGCACGGTGCGGGTTCACACCCGGGTCCTGAACCAGGACGGGGTGCTGGTGGCGGAGTTCAAGCGGCTCGTGCTCGTACCTAGACGAGAGGCGGGTGCGACGCCCGCCGAGGGCGATGTCGAATAAGTTCGGTACTGAACAATCGCTTCGCCCCGAAAACAGGAGCTGATCTGAACCCGATGAGCAATACGACTGTCCCGACGCGCAACCAATCCCTCGTGAGATGGGTCGACGAGGTGGCCGCGGTCACCCAGCCGGACGCCGTGCACTGGTGTGACGGCAGCGCGGATGAGTACGACGCGCTGGCTCAGGACCTCGTCGACGCCGGAGCCTTCGAGAAGCTCTCCGAGGCCAAGCGCCCGAACTCGTATCTGGCGCTGTCGGACCCCAGCGACGTGGCGCGCGTCGAGGACCGGACGTTCATCTGCTCGCAGCGCGAGGAGGACGCCGGGCCGACGAATCACTGGACCGACCCGGAGGAGATGCGCGAGAAGCTCAACGACCTCTTCACGGGTGCCATGAAGGGCCGCACGATGTACGTCGTCCCGTTCTCGATGGGGCCGCTGGGCTCGCCGATCTCCTACATCGGCGTCCAGTGCACGGACTCGCCCTATGTCGCGGTGTCGATGCGCATCATGACCCGCATGGGCGAAGCGGCCCTCGACGTGCTGGGCGACGGTCCGTTCGTGCCGTGCGTGCACTCCGTCGGCGCGCCGCTCGAAGCCGACGAGGCC
>JAXDGC010000023.1:0-9816 GCA_034665245.1 Solirubrobacteraceae bacterium
ACCGCGCGCTGGCTTCTGCTTCGTCTGTGGGAAGCGAGCGGGCACCGCGCACCCAGACGATCGAGCTCGTCCGGAGCGGGCGTCTCGGGTTGCGGCCGCGGTTTGTTCCGTCGCCGCGCAGCTTTCAGCGCACCCGCTGAGGGCCGATGTAGATGTTCTGATCCAGCGCGCTCTGGGACGGGCAGGCGTCCGGGTCGCACTCCGCCTCGTGCACGCCTGTGCACGAGGCGGCAGCGCGGCCTTTGGCGTCAGTCGCGGTGCTTGGATCCGTTGTTGTCGACGACCTTCCAGAGGCTGTTCGCGTTGGCGCCGCCGTTGCCGGAGAACAGGACCGGGGAGGCCGCGCCGGAGGCGCTGCCACCCGCTCCGAGACCCGAGACGAACGTGTCCATCGGCTCGCGGCAGTTGTCCAGGACGGAGCTGCAGCTGGTGCCGGACGTCGGCGCCGACGCGGTGGCGAACACCCCGTGAGCGAGGTTGTCCGAGCCGTATGACGTCGAGATGTAGTCCCCGACCATCCGGCCCTGGCTCGTCGTCGCCGTCCACGTCGTCGGCATGCCGCTGGCCAGCGTCTGCGGCGTGCTCCACGTGCTCCCGGCGTTCGTGGAGGAGATGAAGCCGACCCTGAGCTGGGTGCTACCTGAGGGGTATGAGTAATACGTGAGGCCGAGCCGCGCGCCGGCGCCCGACGTGGCCTTGTTGACGGCGAGGCCGGGGATGAAGTGGTCAATGCCGGTGTTGGTCGCGTCGATCGGAACGCGGGCGACCGAGGACCAGCTGGTGCCGGTCGCGTTCAGCGTGTGGCTGAGCACGATGTCGTTCGTGCCGCAGGCCTGGCGGAAGCGGCAGTCCGCCCATACGACGTAGACCGTCCCGCCGCCGTCGATCTCCGCGGACGGCAGCGGCCCCTCGCGCAGGCTCCCCGCGACCCGGTGGTGGCGGATCGTCGCGATCGTGGTGACCGCGCTCCAGCTCGCGCCGCCGTTGGTGGAGTTAAACGCGCCGATGGCGGTCTCATTCGCGTTGGCCGTCGGCACGATGACGGTGCCGTTGGGCCGCACGACGGGCTGGCCGCCGATCACGCCGCTGTTGTTGGTCGCCGGAACCGACCACGTCTGACCACCGTCGCTCGACCGGCTCATCCGCAGAATGTTGCCGGCCCCGTGGTCGTCCCATTGCGTGTAGCAGTTGCCGTAGAACGCGCTCGTCGGGGTGTTGTCGCAGACGATCCAGTTCTTGTCGAGATCGCCGCCCGTCGCGGTGGTGAAGGGACGGCTCCAGGTGGTGCCGCCATTGGTCGAGCGGCTGGTGACGACCGCGTTGCCGTGCACGCCGCCCGCCTCGCGCAGCGTCAGCGATGAGATCAGCCACGCGTTGTGCCTGGCGTCGTAGGCGACGGAGGCATCGGTGGCGCGGTCGTTCGGTCCGCTGCCGGCCCACTTTGTGATGCCGGGCAGCAGACCGCTCGTCCAGGTGGCGCCGTTGTTGGTCGATGTCGCGAACCCGGTGGCGCACGCGCCGCCGTCGTAGACGCGACCGACCTGGTAGGCGGCGACGATCGTCGAGCCGTTCGCGAACGTGTCGGGCTCGACCAGGGTCCGGTGGTTGGTCGTGCTCGACGCCTTGCACGTCGCCTGCGTGAACGGGTCAGAGCTCACCTGCAGGACGGCCGCTTTGGCGATGGACGCGAATGACAGCGCAAGCGTGAGCGCGACACCCAGCACGAGGGAGCGTCGGCGGAACGGCGATCGCAACGACGGGCGCATCTCAGACTTCCTCTCGAGGACGACGAGGGCCGCGAGCGAGCGCCTCGGCGCTCCCCAGCCCACCAATAGCGCGAGCCTAACTCCGGGCGACACGGCCCGTCCACAACGAGTCCGAGCCCAGACATCGACGTTCGCCGGCATGCTCGCCCGACCCCTCCCCCGATGCCCGTAGGTGGACGCGCCCACTGCCGGCGCGCGCTCGCCCAAACCCGGGCGGGCGGCGCCGGCCGCGGTTGTTCAGAAGGCGCTGTTGATGAACTCGTCCGTCGGGTTAGGGTTGGGGAAGGCCGTGTCGCTGCCCGGGTTGGCGAGCGTGAAGAAGGGCCGGAACACCGTGCCCTGCGAGTCCAGGCCCTGGTAGTCGCCGACGAAGTAGCCACGGGCGTAGGGCGCCTGATGCAGATCGAACGGCCCCGCGAGGTGGTCCTCGCTCCACGTCGCACCGCCGTCATGGGAGTGAGCGATCCAATGGTCGGTCGTGAGCCTGCGATCACCGGAGACGTCGTTGCGGAAGTCGTAGTAGCTGACCGCCACGATCCCCGAACTGTTCACGTGCACGGCCGGCTCCCAGGCCTGGTCGGTGAACGTCCCCGACGGCGTCAGGTTGACCTTGACCGGCGCCGACCACGTCTGCCCGGCGTCGTCGGAGTGCGAGAGCAGGATCAGGTCGTCGCCGTGCGGGTTGTCCTGGTGGTCCTGCCAGGTGACGTAGATGCGCCCGGCGTGCGAGCCGGACGAGTAGTCGACCGCGAGGTCGAGGATGACCCCGTCGGAGCGCACCACGGTGCACGGCGGGTTGCCGGTGATGAACGGCCGGCAGTTGATCGGCTCGGGGTCGGTCTCGCCGATCGAGTGCGCGGGCGCGATCGCGATCGCCTTCTTCGACCAGCTCACACCCTTGTCAGTCGAGCGGATCGCGGCGATGCTGGTCCCGCGGTCCGCCGACGCGCCCGTCGACTTGAACAGGTAGAAGCCGTCGATCAGGTCTCCGTTGGGGTGCACGACGATCTGGTTGGAGATCGTCTGGCTGCGGACGCCCGCGTCGAAGATCGGCCGCGCAGGCTCCCAGCTCGGATTCGCGGCCGCCCCATTGGTGGTGCGCGCGAACCAGGTTGGACCGTGGTTGGAGCGCGAATGCTCGAACGCCGACGCGGGCGCGTTCTGGTTCGGCGAGACCAGACGGTCCCAGACCGCGTACACGAGGTTGCTGTCGGACCGGTCGGCGGTGAGCGACTCCTTGTCGTTGAAGTTGTTGCCGAGCGGGATGCCCGTCCGCGAGTTGTCGAAGCGCAGCACGAACGGCTCGCTCCAGGTCGCCGTCCCGTGCTGCATCCGTGAAGCGAGCACAGCGTTGCGCGGCGTCGTGGCATCGACGCCGATGGCAATCGACCACAGGTCGCCGTTGGGCGCCCACGAGACCCACGGATCCGACGAGCGCCCGAAGTTCCCGCCGTTGGCCGCGGTGCCCCCGGCGCAGTTACTGAAGTGCGGTGCCGAGTAGGCCCAGCTCGCGCCGCCGTCATGACTCACGGCGGCCAGGAGGCCGTGCGAGCCGCCGTCCGACCAGCGATCCTGCTGCCAGAACGCCGCTACGTCGTTCGGGTTCGTCGGGCTCACCGCCAGCCACGGCTCGGTCTCCGCGTTCTGGTAGTTGAAGTTCGCGCCCGGGAAGCTGCCCTCGGCCGACCCGCCACACCCGGGAGAGAATGGGCTCGCGCCGCTCACCAGCACCGGCGGCGTGATCGACAGGGGAGCTGCCCTGCCGGGCGCGGCCATCACCCCCAGCACGAGAACCGCCGTCGCCAACGCGAGAAGCTGCCTCCGCATGCCTGCCTCCAGTCGCCGCAGACCTCCCGGCCGCCGCCGCACCAAGACGGCCGAGCCGAGCCGTGGACGTTACTCCCACGCGCCCCCGCGCAACCCACAGGAGCTGCATCGCCGCGCTGTGCTCAGTGCTGCTCACGGCAAGCCTGAGACCCGCAGCGACTCGTCAGTCCTCAGTGGGTGGTTTGAGGCGCGCGCTTCCGCTCCCGGCATCGGAGCGGGGTCGGCGCGGTTCGCGAGATCCGGCCGAGCCGTCCGACTCTCCGTGGGGGCGGAAGTACGTCCATGGGCTAATGCGTCGCCACGGCGGGCGCTTCCGCCTGAAGTTTGCGTCCGACGACCCCGTGGGGCCAGACTACGGCTCTGGTCACCGAGTCAAGGCGATCCGCTTGCGCCTGCTGCGGTCGTCTCGCGGGAAGCCCACGAGACGACCGCTTGGGACGACAAGCGGGCGTCTCAGCCCACGGCCACCGCACGCCCGCTCACGACCGTAAGGGGCCGGTTGAGAGTGCTCTCCTCGATGCGGTCATCCGGGCAGCGCTGGGAGGCGGTCAGCCGTCTCGCGCTCATGCGACCGTGGCCGCCGACTGAGGGGGCGTGTCTGGCGCAGCGCGGTCATCAGGCGGTCGAGCGACACCGCGAGCGCGTCCTCCTCGAACCGCTCGACCCGCCGAGCGCAGGTTACGCCCACGACGGGCAGCACCCCGCACGGGTAGCGCCGGCGCTTGCGCGCGAGCCAACGCGCCGCGCGTCAGCGGCGTGAGCACCCGCTGCAGAACGTCCGTTCCTTGACAGCCCGTCGTCGGAGACGGTCCACCCTCCGACCGATGCAGTCCGGGAGCGTGTGCACACGCGGACCCCTCGGGTCCCGCCTCAGCCCGACGTCGACGGGGCGTCGTGGCCGGCAGGAGCTAGAGCGCCCTGCCGGCCAGCGAGGCGGGATTAGCCGGCGTCCTTCGCGGCGGCGAGGATGACCTTCATCGTCGCGGCGGGCTTCGAGACCATCGGGACGTGCGACGCCTTCACCTGCGACACCGTCGCGTGGGCGCGCCCAGCCATGAAGCGCTGGGTCGCGGGCGGGATCGCGTGGTCTTGGGTGGCCACGAGATACCAGGACGGAATCGTCTTCCAGGCGGGCTCGCCTGACAGCGACTCGAACGCCTCCTGCGAGAACGGCCGCTGCTCTGCCCACATCTGGTCTGCGAGGCGCCTCGGAACGTCTCCCGCGAACGCGGTCTCGAACCCCCTCTTCGTGAGATAGAGGTCAGTTCCCTCGCCGCCACCTGGGAGCGGGTACTTGCGTGTGGTCAGCGTCTTCGGCCCGATCTGACTTCCAGGGTTCATCGTCACGAGCTTGACGAGCGACTCACCCTCATCCGGCGCGAAGCCGGCGATGTAGACCAGTGCCTTGACCTGAGGAACTCCGACAGCGGCATTCGTGATCACGGCGCCACCGTAGGAATGGCCGACCAGCACAATCGGCCCGTCGATGGTCTGCAGAACGCTGCGCACATACGCGGCATCGGACGTCAGGCCACGCAGCGGGTTCGCCGGCGCGATCACCGGATAGCCGAGCCGCTGCAATGCCGAAACCTCTGCGTTCCAGCCGGAGGAGTCGGCCCAACCGCCATGAACGAGCACGATGGTCGGCTTCTCCCGCGTCGCTCGCGTGCGATGCGACGAGGCGAGCGCGCTGCCTGCGATCGCCGCGATCGCGAGAGCGACGGCGACGCCGCCTGCCGCGAGCGGCCGGCGGCGCCGGGGGTTGGTGTTTCGAGCGGTCGTCATCGGACTGCCGCCGTGCTGTCGACGCGTGCGTCCCGGGCGGCCTCCGCGATCAGGTCGGCGGTCGCGCGCGGCTGCGAGATGTAGATCGAGTGGCTGCCGGGCGCCTCAGTGACGGTTGAGCCGGCCCGCTCGGACATGGCCCGCTGCGCCTGCGGCGGGATCATCCGGTCGTCAGACGCGACCAGATACCAGCTGGGCTTGCTGCGCCACGCCGGCTCGCTGACTTCGCCGTTGAGCGCCTCGAGGCCCCACGGGACCTGCGAGTCGGCCATGAACGCCGCCAGCCCAGCCGGCACATCCGCCGCGAAGGAGTCCGCGAACTTCTCGCGGTCCAGGAACAGGAACCCGTCCTGGGGCGGCAGGATCGGCGGCACGGGCGCGCCCGGCGGCGGGTCTGCGATCAAGGCGTTCACCGACTCGCCCGTGTCGGGCGCGAACGCCGCGATGTAGACCAGGCCGGCCACACGCTCGTGGCGCCCGGCCTCCGTGATCACGACGCCGCCGTAGGAGTGCCCGACGAGGACCGCCGGGCCGTCCTGCTGGTCGAGCACGTTGTGCGTGGTCTCGACATCGCTCTCGAGCGAGAGCGTCTGGTTCTGAACGATGCTCACGTTGAAGCCATCCGCCCTCAGCAGGTCGTAGACGCCATGCCAGCCGGAACCGTCCACGAAGCCACCGTGGACGAGGACGATGTTGCGCACTTCGGTCATGGATGACCTTCCTTTCAGTTGGTCGACCTCCGATGAGGTCGACGTTGGTCATCCGCGACTCTGGTCGCGCTCTCGCGCGAGATCGTGCGTCAAACGACGACGCTTTTCGAGCGGTTGGTACGTACGTGAGCCCGGCCCGTCGTACGTATCTCGGCGCTCTCTGGGGCTCCTACCGACCGTAGTGCGCATCGGCGCCGACCACGACCGGCGCCAGCGCGCCACCCAACGCACCACGCGAAGTGACCCCGAGCTTCGGGAACACGTGGTAGAGATGCGTGCTGATCGTGCGGTGCGACAGGTACAGCCGTCGGCCGATCTCGCGGTTCGAGAGCCCCTGCGCCGCCAGCTGCGCGATCTGCAGCTCCTGCGCGGTGAGCTGATCACGAGCCTCCGGGAGCCGGCGGCGGCTGCGTTCGCCCGATGCACGCAGCTCGCGCCGTGCCTGCTCGCCCCACGGCGCGCACCCGATCGCGTCGAACGTGTCGCGCGCCGTGCGCAAGACGGCGCGAGACTCCGCGATACGCCGGTCACGGCGGAGCCACTCACCGTATGCGAGCTGAATCCGCGCGCGCTGGAATGGCCAGCGTGTGAGGTCGGTTGCCAGCGCCTCCTCGAACCGCTCGCCCGCCTCCGCCGGGTCCGCGACCAGCGCCCGGGCATGTCGGAGACCCAGCGTGATCCACATGCCGGGCCGCTCGCCGGCCACCGCCTCAACCTGCGCCACCCGCGCCCGCGCGGCGGCGTGCTCATCGATGTGCCGCGCGGCGTCGGCCAAATCCGCAATCAGCCAGGAAGAGATCACAGGGTGATAGGCCGAGTCGGCCGGATCGAACACCCGGTCGGCGGACGCGTATGCGACAGCGTGGCGGCCCGTAGCGAGCGCGGCCAGCACCCTGCCGAACTGCGCGAACGCCACCGTGATGTTCGCGCCGACCGACTCCGCGACCAGCTCGGCTTCCATGGCCAGCCGGTCTGCCCTCTGGTCGTCCCCGCGCATCGCCGCGACGAGCGCGATCACCGTGTCGGCGGCGGCCATCCACTGGGGTTCGGCGAGTTCCTCGGCAAGGCGCCTTGCTTCCTCGGCGGCGGGGATCGCCACGTCCCAATCGCCGAGCCGGACGGCCATGTTCGAGTAGAGAACCAGCAGGCGTGGCAGGTGTCCGAGCCGCCCTTCGATGCGCACCCCATCGATTGCCGCCGCCAGGAAGGTGATGCCCAAGTCGAAGGCGCCGACCACCAACGCGGCTGGGCCGAAGAAGCGAGCGGTGTCGGTGTCGAGGCGCTCGGCCTGCGCCGCGCTGGTCAGGCGTTCGAGTACCCCACCCGCGTGACCCAGCGGATCGGCATAGGCATGGACCGCGAAGACGCGCGGATCATCAGCGTTCGCGTCCCCGAGCCGAGCGGCGGCGTCAATCAGGAGCTGTCGCGCTTCCGCGCCTGGATCGGCCCACCACGCGCGAGAGGCGACGAGCCACAGGAGATTGACCTGCAGATCGTGATCGCCTGCTGCGCCGGCGCGTTCCGCGGTGGATATGAGCGACTTGAATCGCTTGAGGTCGCGGAGCGGACGCGTCAGCACGGTCTCCTCGACCCACGTGGCTCGCGCGAGGTCCAACTCCCCGAGATCGAGCTGGCCGACCTCCCGTAGCAGCGGCACCACGACATCCGGCCGCCCCAGCTCCACCGCGAGCCCGGCAGCGGCAAGCAGGCGCCGGCTGCGGCTCGCCGGTTCGCCCAATTGCGCGGCTCGGCGCATCGCGGTGACTGCGACGGCGCCTGCGCCCCGCTGCCGCGCCCGCGCACCGGCTGCTTCGAGTTCGCGCGCGATGTCCTCATGCGCACCGGTGAGCAAAGCCGCACTGTGCCATGCACGCCGGTCCTCGTCCTCCAGCACATCCGCCAGTGCCTCATGAACGCGCCGCCGGTCCGCCAGGCCCGCGCCCTGCGCGATCGCCGAGCGAATGAGCGGATGTCGGAAGCGAAGCGTCTGAAGGTCGAGGTCAGCGATGCCCGCATCCGCGGCGGGCTCAGCGGCGTCGAGACCCAGCGGTGTCCCCGCGACAACGGCAGCGGCCTGGAGGATCTCGCCTATGGCGGCCCCGTCGCTGAGTGCGGCGACCAGCAGCACCAGGCGCGTGGCATCGGGCAGGTCGGCTACGCGCGCAGCGAACGCGCGCTCGAGACGCTCGGTCAGCGGCAGCCTGCCCGGCACCGCCGGCTCGCCCTCGAACTGCGCGGCAACCGCCGGCAGTTCCAGGAGCGCAAGCGGATTGCCCGCGGCCTCACGCAGCACGCGGTTGCGTGCGATAACGGAAAGGCCCGGAGCCGCTGCATCGAGCAGCGCCGCGGCCGTCGTGTCGTCGAGGGCGGCAAGCCGGTGCTCCGGCAGCCCCGCATCGGCGAGCGCCGAGGGGTACCCATCACGCGTCGCGGCCAAGAGGACAACCGGGTCGGACTCGATTCGCCGAGCAACAAACGCGAGCACACCTGCTGTCGGAACGTCGAGCCAGTGCGCGTCCTCGACGACCAGCAGGAGGGGGGCATCACTGGCGATGTCCGAGACGAGGTCGAGCGAGGCCATTGCGATCCGGTAGTGCTCAGGCGCCACCTCGCGCGTCAGCCCGAACGCGGCCTCGAGCGCATCCCGTTGCACAGGCGGCAGCCCGACTGCACGCTCGCGTACCGGGCGGAGCAACTGATGCAGCCCGGCAAACGGCAGATGCGCTTCTGACTGCACGCCCGTTGCAGTGAGCACCGTCATCCCGCGATCGCGCGCTGTCTGCGCAGCGACAGACAACAGCCGAGACTTCCCGATGCCCGGCTCACCGCGCAGCACGAGCGCCTGCCCGCGCTCTCCAACCACGTCCAATAGTGACGTCAGGAGGCTCTGCTCCTGGGCGCGGCCGAGCAAAGGCGCAGCCTCGTCACGAGCAGGACCGAGCATGACCAGCCATCCTCCCATGCGGCAGTGAGGTCGGCGCGGCAACCTGTGTCCTTGGCTCGGTACGCGAACGGATCCCGGGAACGGGAGCGCCCGGGACCGCCGGCTATCGCTTTCCGCCTGGTTGCGACCGTCCGTAGATGGGAAACGGCCCAATAGTCCGGTTTTTAGTGGGGGGAGCAGGATTCGAACCTGCGTAGGCTGAGCCAACGGGTTTACAGCCCGTCTCCTTTAACCACTCGGACATCCCCCCGAGCTGCGCGCTGGCAGTTTAGTATCGGCGGCGTGAGAGAAGGACGGATGCGTGTCGGCGCGGACTGAGGTCCCCCCGGCCATCGCGGCGCTCGACGCCCTCGCGGGGCAGTTGCTGCTGCGCGCGGGCGTTCGCATCGGCGTCGCGCACACGATCGTCGAGCTCGGCTCGGTGCACCGGCTGCGCCACCGCCACGTCGGCACCGAACCGGAGGCCGGCGAGCCCGACCCGTACGACGACCATGCGCTGCAACTCGCGGCCTGGCGCGGCACCGCGCTGGTGGCCACGATGCGGCTCGTCCTGCCCGTCCCGGGCCGCCGCCTGCCGACGGAGGACGCCTTCGACCTCGACATCGAGCCCCGTGGCGAGGTCGTCGACCTCGGCGGTCTGCTCGTCGGCCCCGCGTTCCGCGGCGATCCTCATCGCGCGTGGGGCGGGCTGTTCGCGCTCGCCTGGCAGGAGGCGCGCGCCCGCAGCTACACGGTGCTGGCGGGGGCCGCCTCGACGCAGCTGGTGGAGCGCTACCGCACGCTC
>JAXDGC010000024.1:0-4312 GCA_034665245.1 Solirubrobacteraceae bacterium
CCGACGCCGAGGAACGCGATGAAGAACACGACCAGGCCGAGCGCCGGGATCGCGCGCCCGATGTTCGAGGTGCTGGTGGCGAGGAACTGGTAGCGGCCGATGTGGCCGAGCCAGACGCCCAGCGGCATCGCGATCGCGGTGGCGATCAGCGTCGCGGCCAGCGAGAGCTGGAGATGGGTGAAGGTGAGGTCCCACATCTCCCCGAGGCCGCCGACGCGCACGGTGCCGGCCTGCGACACGCGCTCGTGGAAGATGAAGTCGATCGCGTCCCCGAAGGGGCCGAGCGTGGCGAAGGTCATCCGCGCACCGCCCGCTCCCATGGGGTGAACGCCCGCTCGACGGCGAGCACGACCACCTCGAGCACCGTCGCGAGCAGGATCATCAGGACCGAGGCGGCGACCACGTTGCCCCGGAAGGTCGGGTCGGCGAAGATCTCGGCCCCGAGGCCGCCCGCGCCCGCGAAGAACGCGAAGCCCGCGATGCCGACGGTCGAGGAGGCCGCGATCCGCAGGCCGGCGAAGATGGTCGGCAGCGCCATCGGCAGCTCGACGCGGAAGAGGATCTGCCGGCGTGTGAGGCCCATGCCCTCCGCGGCGTCGACCATGTCCCGGGGGACCTCCTGCAGGCCGGTGGCCACGTTGCGGTAGATCAGCACCAGGGTGTAGGCCGTCAGCACGAACACGGCGGTGCCGTAGCCGCGGCCCGTGACATTGAGCAGGATCAGGTAGAAGGCGATCGACGGCACCGTGAAGAGGGCGCTCACGAAGCCGAGGAAGACGGGGCCGAGGTACGTGTAGCGGTGGGCGAGCAGCGCGAGCCCGGTCGCGACGACGAACCCGATCAGGAGCGGGACCACGCTCAGCTGCACGTGCTCCCACAGCGGGTTCCAGTACTGGTTGAAGTTGTCGACGATCCAGCCGGGGCAGAGGCCGTTGTTGCCCGGGCACTGATTGACGGCGTTCTTGCGGTTGCCGAAGGTGATCTGCGCCAGCGTCGGCAGCCAGTTGACGATCGCCGTCGTCAGGACGCGGCCTCCATCTCGCGGGCGGCCAGCTCGGACGGCGTCGGCAGGTGCTCCGCGCGGTGGCTGAGGGCGCGGGCGAGCACCTCCATCGACAGCACGCCCGCCACGGCGCCGTCGGAGTCCACGACCGGCCCGTACTGCGCGCCGCTCCCCAGGAGATCGGACAGCGCGTCGCGAAGGATGTCGTCGAGCTCGACGATCGGCTCGGGCGGTGAGCGCAGCTCCTCGCGCACGCGCTCCCCCTGCAGTCCGCGCTCTGACAGCCACCCGAGCGGCCGTCCGTGCTCGTCGACCAGCAGCGGGATGTCCAGGTCGGCGTCGGCGAGCTTCGCGCGTGCCTCGGCCACCGGCTCGCCGGTGCGCACCTCGGCGGCCTTCCAGAGGTCGATGTCGCGGACGCGCTGGAGCGCGAGGCGCTTGAGCGCGCGGTCGGCGCCCACGAAGTCCTCGACGAACTTCTCGGCCGGGTTCATCAGCAGCTCGGCGGGCGCCGCGAACTGGGCGAGATGGCCGCCCTCCTTGAGGATCGCGATCTTGTCGCCCATCTTGATCGCCTCGTCGATGTCGTGCGTGACGAACACGATCGTCTTGCGCAGCTCGGCCTGCAGGCGCAGGAACTCGTTCTGGAGCCGCTCGCGGTTGATCGGGTCGATCGCGCCGAAGGGCTCGTCCATCAGCATCAGCGGCGGGTCGGCCGCGAGCGCCCGGGCGACGCCGACGCGCTGGCGCTGGCCGCCGGACAGCTGCGCGGGATAGCGGTCGCGGAAGTCGCCGGTGAGGCCGATCAGCTCGAGCAGCTCCTCGACGCGCGCGGCGGTCCGCTTCTTGTCCCACCCGAGCAGCTGTGGCACCGTGGCGACGTTCTCGCCGATCGTCTTGTGCGGGAACAGGCCGATCTGCTGGATCACGTAGCCGATCTCGCGGCGCAGCTGGGCGGGCGGCCGGTCGCGGACGCTCTTGCCGCCGACGAGGATGTCGCCGTCGGAGATCTCGATCATGCGGTTGACCATGCGCATCGCGGTGGTCTTGCCGCAGCCCGACGGCCCGACGAGGACGCAGATCTCGCCCGCGGGCACCTCGAGCGAGAGCCCGTCGACGGCCGGCTTCCCGGCACCGGGATAGCGCTTGGTGGCCCCTCGGAATTCGAGCGAGGCGGCCTCAGCGTTGGACGTGGGCCGCTCCCGCTGAGCGGTGCTGGCGTTCATGAGTGTTGAGGCCCCCTGACCGAAGGTCGGAGAAACCTACACGGATTCACAAACCCGCCGCACGTCTTGCGCCCCGATGCGCCGCTTCTTCGAGCGAGTCCTCGAGCGGCTCCAGCGTCGCCGGGGGGAGGCCGAGGGCGGTGGCGGCGAGCCAGTCGGCGAACCAGGCGTTCTTGGGCAGCAGCGGACCGTGGAGATAGGTGCCCACGACGGTGCCGTGCGCCCCGCCGCGGACGCCCTCCTGGCCGTCGCTGCCGTTGTTGCCGTGGCCGCGCAGCACGCGCCCGAGTGGCGTCGCCGCCGGGCCCAGGCGCGTGCGGCCGCCGTGGTTCTCGAAGCCGGCCAGCACCTGCGGGCCGTCGCCGAGGTCCACCTCGATGGCGACATTGCCGATCAGCCGCGGGCCGGGGTCGCGCACCGTCTCGAGGTCCACCAGCCCGACGCCGGGGAGGCGCTCGCCGCCCAGCTCGTAGGCGTGCCCGAGCAGCTGGTAGCCGCCGCAGACGGCGAAGATCACGCGCCCGCTCGCCGCGGCGGCGTGCAGAGCGTCGCGCTTGACGGTCGAGAGGTCGAGCGCGCACAGCTGCTGGTCACGGTCCTGACCACCGCCGAGGTAGAACAGGTCGTGGGCATCGGGGTCGACCTCGGCCCCGAGGCCGGCGCCGCTCAGCTCGAAGCCGATGCCCCGCCACTCGCAGCGGCGCTCGAGCAGCAGCAGGTTGCCGCGGTCGGCGTAGATGTTCATCAGGTCCGGATACAGCGCGCAGACCCGCAGGACGCCGTCAGCCACGCAGCATCACCACCGTGGACCCGAGGTGGGCGTCGGTCTCGGCGATGCGCGTCCGCGGCTCGGGCCGCAGCCCGGCGGCGGCGCCCTCGGCCTCGAGCTCGGGCGCGCTGAGCGTGGTCAGCTCGATCGCGTCGCCTGCGGTGCTGGCGCTGCCGTCCGGGGCGATCGCCTGGCGCACGCGCTCGAGCACCACGACGTCGCCGCGCGGGCGGATCGCGACCGGGAAGGAGAGGTAGCGCCAGCCGTCGCGCTCGGCGCGGTCGGGCGGCAGCGGGAAGGCGGGATCGGCCTCGAACGCCTCGAGCTCCTCCGACAGGGCGAGCGCGACGAGGCCGCCGGCCGCCAGGTGCTCGCGGGCGGAGGCGAGGAACGCCGCACGCGCAGCGCGGCCAGGCAGCAGCTGGATCGTCTGCATCGGGACGACGATCAGGCCGAAGGGCGCGCCGGCGAGCTCGAAGCCGGCCGCGTCGGCGAGCTCGGTGCGCACCTCGAGCCCGGCGTCGCGGGCGCGGGCGCCGAGCTCCGCCAGCAGCTCGGGATCGCGGTCCAGCCCGGTCACGTCGTGGCCGTCGCGGGCGAGCTCGAGCGCGACACGACCGACGCCGGACCCGACGTCGAGGATCGGTCCCGCCTCCTCGCTCGCGAGCGCGCGCCAGAACGGGAGGTCCGCCGCGTAGCCGCCGCACTCGACGTCGTGCCAGATCACCCCGCTCATCGCCAGTACTCCCGGGCCTGGCCGCGGTCGGAGAGCAGCTCGCGCAGCTCCAGCAGCGCCGTGTAGGTCGGAAGCGCATAGAGCGCTCCACGGCCACCTTCCAGCGCGTGGTCGAGCCCCTCGGCGAGCCCCTCGACGACGTGGAGGCGCTCCAGCGGGACGCCGGCGTACTTCATGCGCAATGCGAGCTCGGCCGCGCGCGTGCCCGAGCAGGTCATGCGCGCGACGTGCGGGGCGACCGTCTCCCAATCCGCGTCCCAGACCCACGAGACGTCGCGGCCGTCGGCGATGCGGTCGTTGAGCACCCCGAAGAGGTCGAGCTCGCCGCCCTCGAGCGCGAGCGTGCGCAGGACCTCGTTCGCGCCCGCCGGGTTCTTGACCAGAAGGATCGAGGTGGCGCGGCCGCCGAGGTCGATGGTCTCGGCGCGCCCGAAGGCGGGCTCGACGGCGCCGAGGCCGGCCGCGATGGTTGGCAGCTCGACGCCGAGCGAGAGGCAGAGCGCGGCGGCGCCGAGCGCGTTGTAGACGTTGTAGAGCCCCGGCAGCGGCAGCTCGACCCGCGTGGTGCCCCGCGGCGT
>JAXDGC010000025.1:0-4582 GCA_034665245.1 Solirubrobacteraceae bacterium
GGCGATGCGGAAGGAGAAGTCGCCCGAGCGCGACCCGCGGATCGGCAGCGCGGTCCGCACGGTGACCCGCTCCCCGCCGCGGAAGGCCCGCGGCATGACGTAGCTCGCGCCCTGGCCGTCCGAGTGACCGCGCAGCCGGCCCTTGTGGCGGCCGCTGCGCGAGCCCGTGACGCGGATCGTCCCGAGCCGGCTCCTGCGCGCCCCGCGCAGCGAGATCTGGGTCTGGGGGCCCGCGGAAATGGTGCCTGGCGAGGGATACGCGCTGATCGCCCCCGGGCCCTCGGTGTACGGGTTCGTCTGCGCGGACGCGGCGGCGGGGAGGGCGAGGGCGCAGGCGAGGGCGGCCGGAACGGCGCGCAGGAGGCGGAGCGGCATGGTGAAAGGATCTACCAGAGGCCGGACCACAGCCGGCGGTTCAACGCAGCGGGCCCATGTCCTGCCGGCAGGTGTCGCCGGCGCAGGTGCGCAGGCGCTGCAGCTCGCGGTGGAGCGAGCGGCGGATGGTGCGGTAGCGCCGGTCGTGGTCGCGGGAGTGCGTCTCGCCGGGGTCGCGGGCGCGGTCGTAGAGCTCGCGGGCGCCGCCCTGCCACTCGACGTAGAGGTAGCGCGGCGTGCGGATCGCGCGGTACCGGGGCACCTTGTGGGTGCGCGGGGCGCCGTCGCGGTCGATGTCGCCGGGCACGAGACCCTCGTGCAGGACGGGACGGCGGGTGCGCAGCCTCGGATCGCGCGCGAACGGCAGGATCGAGCGGCCGTCGACTGGGGCGTCCGCGGCCGCCCCGGCCGCGTCGAGCAGCGTCGGCGCGAGGTCGGTGTTGGCGACGAGCTCGCCCGAGACCGTGCCGGGCGCGATGCCGGGCCCGCGGATCAGCAGCGGCACGTGCGAGGACGGCTCGTAGGCGAGGTACTTGCCCTTGAGGATGCGGTGCTCGCCCTGGAAGAAGCCGTTGTCGGAGGTGAAGAGCACATAGGTCGAGGCGAGGCGCCCGGTGCGCTCGAGCGCACCGACCACGGCGGCGACGGCGTCGTCGACGGCGAGCAGCGACTCGCGGCGCGCGCGGAAGTCGGCGCGCACGCGCGCCACCGTCGAGGTGCTCGAGACGTGCAGCCTCCGGATGTAGGGCGGCTTGTCGGAGATGTCGCGCTCACCCCGGAACGAGCGCGGCTCGCGCAGGTGGCTGAAGTGGCCGACGTCCCGCGGCGCCGGGCGCAGGTAGGGCTGCGTCGTGCTGCCGGGCGTCTCGACCTCACCGTGCGGGGCGACGAACATCAGCGACAGGAAGAGCGGGACGCCGGGGCCCGTCGCGTCGATCGACTCGACGGCCTTCTGGCGCAGCACGTCGGTCTGGTAGAGAGCCGGATCCTCGACGTCGAAGTTCCCGTAGCGGCGCAGCGTGCCGTTCTCGAACATCTTGTAGCCGTACATCTGGTACGTGCTCTTGTCGACGGTGCCGTGCCAGTCGCTCCAGCCCGGGGGCACATTGGGCGCGTGCCGCAGGCCGTAGCCGTTGAGGTACTTGCCGATGTGCGAGGTGCGGTAGCCGGCGGCGTGCAGCCAGACGGGCAGCGTGTGCTGCGCGTCGAGCGCCTCGACGCCGCCGTGCGGAGGCGTGTTGTTGAGGACGCCGTTGTTGTGGCCGTACTGGCCGGTGAGGTACGTGGCGCGCGAGGGACAGCACAGCGGGGTGGACACGTAGTAGCGGCTGAACCGCGCGCCCGCGGCGCCGATCAGGCGCTTCGTCTGCGGCATCGCGGCGATGTCCTGATAGGTCTGGTCGTCGGTCATGATCACGACCACGCTCGGCCGCTCGAACGCCGCGGGCGCGCGCTCCGGGCGCAGCGAGGGCAGCGCCGGCGCGGCCGCCAGGACGGCGAGCGCAAGCAGGAGCGAGAGTGGGCGGGAGCGGCGGAGGGACACGGCGGGCGGGGAGGCCGATCAGGGTAGACCGCGCCGCCGACGCGAGCACCGCGCTACCTGCGGGTGATCGAGATGTCGACGGTCCAGGGCGCGAGCCCGGGCGCGCGGGCCTCGAGGAGGAAGGCGTTCTTGCCCCGCTTCAGCTTGCGGGCGCGGGCGCGAAAGGAGCCGTCGCCCGCGACGTCCACAGCGACCGGCGCGCCGCGGGGTGCCCGCAACGTCACTCTGCTCGTCGCCGGCTGGACGCGCCCCGCGAAGGCGAGCGACGAGCGTGTCGTCGACGCCGTGGCCGGCGCGCGATGGCCCGCCGCGGTCCCGGCGTCGGGCGGGCCGGGCGCGGGCCGGGCGAGGTCGAGCGTGCCGGTGACGGCGGTCACGCGCGAGGCCGCCGGCTCGGGCTTCTCGCCGCAGCCGGCGAGCAGCGCCGCGGCGAGCGCGAGCGCGGCGAGCCGGCGCATCTCAGCCAACGCGCTCGAGCGTCTCGGGCCCGACCTCGGCGAGCGAGCCGCAGCCGGCGAGCGCCATGGTCAGGTCGAGCTCCGCGCGCAGGTTGTCGAGGACTTCCTTGACGCCCGCCTCGCCCGCGACGGCGAGGCCGTAGACGAAGGAGCGCCCGACCAGGACCGCGCTCGCCCCGAGCGCGAGCGCCTTGAAGGCGTCGGCGCCGCCGCGAATGCCGCTGTCGAGCAGCACCGGCACGCGCCCGTCGACGGCCGCCGCGACGGCGGGCACCGCGTCGAGCGTGGCGATCGCGCCGTCGACCTGGCGGCCGCCGTGGTTGGAGACGACGATCCCGTCGATGCCCGCGTCGAGCGCCCGGCGGGCGTCGTCGGCGTGCAGGATCCCCTTGAGCAGGATCGGCAGCTTCGTGCGCTCGCGCAGGAACGGGAGGTCCTCCCACGACAGCGACGGGCGGGAGAAGATCTCGGTGAAGCGCTGGACCGCCGCGCGCCCGTCGCCGGAGCTGAGGTTGCGCCAGAACGAGCCTGGATAGGCGCGCGTGAGCGCAACGAGCGTGCGCAGCGCCGCGGGCGTCGGCGGCGGCTGCGGCTGCGGCGAGCCGTTGCCGCTCGGCCCGGCGGCCATCAGGCGGCGGAACACGGGGTCGCTCGTGTACTGGGCGATGCCCTGGCCGCGCAGGAACGGAAGGAAGGCCGGCTCGAGGTCGCGCGGCCGCCAGCCGACGATCGTCGTGTCGAGGGTGAGCACGATCGCCTCGCACCCGCACGCCTCGGCGCGGCCGACGAGGCTCTCGACGAGCTCGTCCGAGGTGCTCCAGTAGAGCTGGAACCAGCGCGGGCTCTCGCCCAGCTCCGCCGCGCACTCCTCCATCGGGCGCGAGGCCTGGTTGGAGAAGATCATCGGCACGCCGGTCCGGCGAGCGGCGCGGGCGACCGCGACGTCGGCCTCGCGGTGGGCGAGCTCGAGCACGCCGACGGGCGCGAGCAGGAACGGCGAGTCGAGCCGGCGGCCGAACAGCTCGACGCTCGCGTCGGGGCGCTCGACGCCGCGCAGCATCCGCGGGACGATGCGGTGCCGGGCGAACGCGGCGCGGTTCTCGCGCACCGTGTCCTCGGTCCCGGCGCCGGCCTTGACGTACGCGAACGCGTCGGCCCTCATCGCCTTGGCGGCGGCGGCCTCGAGGCGATCCGGGTCGAGCGGCACGCGCGGGCGGCGGCCGCCGACGCCCCCGAGGTAGATCGCCGTCTGCCGCTCGCGCCCGATCATGGGGGCTGACCGTACCGATATGAGACGAGCCAGCCCCCTGTCACCGGACGTCGCGCTCCGCGACAGTTTCTGCCATGGCCTCCTCCAACTCCCATCGCGAGCTCAACCACCGGTCGAACGACGGCATCGACGTCTGGCTGCTCTGGGACCCGGGCAGCGACAGCGTCAGCGTCCGCGTCTCCGACGCCAAGGCCGGCGCCGACTTCGAGATCCCGGTCAAGGCGCGCCACCGCGCGATGGACGTGTTCAACCACCCGTTCGCGTACGCCGGCTGACCCGCGCCCGGGCTAGGCTGCGCGGGGTGACCCGCCCTTACGCCGTCGCGGTCAGCGCCGCCCTTGCGGCCGCCATCGCGCCGGCCGGCGCCGCGGCGGCGTTCCCCGGCACGAGCCTCCAGCGCCTTTCCGACGCGCCTTCGCGCAATCCCGCGATCTCGCAGGACCAGCGCCTCGGTCGGCTGGCCGCCTTCGAGGCCGACACCGGCGGCACGACCAACGTCTACGTCGTGCGCCGCGCGCAGCCGTTCGGCGAAGGAGGCACGCCGTGGCGGGCGGGCTCCACCGTCCTCGCATCGCGCGGACTCGGCGGCCGGCCCGCCAACGGGCCGTCGACGCAGCCGTCGCTCGACGGCACCTCGCGCGTCGCCCCGCACTGCATCGCCTTCGTCTCGGCCGCCTCGAACCTCGTCCGCGGAGACACGAACGGCAAGCCCGACGCATTCCTCTACGACCTGCGCTCGGGCAAGCTCCGCCGCGTGTCGGTCAACAGCCGCGGGCGGCAGTCGAGCGGCACCGTCACCGAGGTCGCCGTCAACGGGCTCTGCACCCGCGTCGCGTTCGTCTCCGACGCCTCCGACCTCGCGCTGCGCAAGACCCGCAACCTGTCGTGGCGCACGGCGGTGACGCGCGTCAATGCTCCCGGCCGGCGCCAGGTCTA
>JAXDGC010000026.1:0-2861 GCA_034665245.1 Solirubrobacteraceae bacterium
GCGTGACGCGACACGCTACCCGCCGGGTGCTTCGAGCGGGCGTGCTTCCTGCGTTCGATGACGGAGGCCATCGCTGGCTCCTTGCTTTTTCCCTCGCTTGGAAAGCGCGGCCGGGCGGAAGAGGAGAGGCCCGGCGAAACCGGCCCCACAGTCGATCCCGTCGCCGTTAGTGCGTCGCCTCGTCGCGTTGGTCGCTCCGTCGGCAGTACTCCGCGCTTCGGTCGAGATTGTTGGCCGCAGAACCAGCCTCAACTTCACACTGTACACCGAAAACGAGTGAAAAACACCGCGGCGGAGATTTACGCGACGGCAGGGGCACTCTCGTCAGCCGCCCGCTTCCGCGCGCACAGCGAACGTGTCGATTTCGCCCGGCAGACGCCTGCTGCGGACGAGCAGCGAGTGTCGCGGTCGGCGGGCCGACACGCCCGCTCGGGACGACGAGCGAGCATTTCGACTCGGCGTCGACGTGCGCCCGCTACGAACGAAAAGCAGAAGCGCATGACCAAGACTCGGAGCGCCCGGATCGGTAGTGGGTGGAGGTTCGAGTCCTCTTCGGCGCATGACGTGAAAGCCCCGCATTTACGGGGCTTTTTCGTTTGCGTGGGCCGTTCACGTCGCCAGGGTGGGGCAGGTTTTCGTGTTTCATCCAGCCCAGGGGACGAGCGGCGCGCCTACGCTCGCTTGAGCGCGGAGCGGATCGCGGCCTCGACCTCGTCCGGATCCTGCGCGCCGTCGACGCGCCGCAGCAGCCCGCGGTCCTCGTAGTAGGCGACGAGCGGCTCGTCTCGCGGTGATAGACCTGCAGGCGCTCCCGGACCGTCTCGGGATCGTCGTCCTCGCGATCGTCGTGGCGGCCGCTGATCCGCTCCACCACGAGGTCGTCGGGCACGTCCACGAGCACCACGCCGGACAACTCCCGTGAGCGGTCCTCGAGCGCGCGCTCGAGCGCGTCGGCCTGCGCGACGGTGCGCGGGAAGCCGTCGAGCAGAACCGGCTTGTCGTCGAGGTCCGCGAGCTCGTCGCGGATCATCGCGACGATCACATCGTCGGGCACGAGCTCGCCGCGATCCATGTACTCCGAGGCGCGGCGCCCGAGATCGGTGCCCGCCGCGCGCGCCTCGCGCAAAAGATCGCCCGTGGCGAGCGGCACGAAGCCGAGCCGGTCCTGGAGGCGCGCGGCCTGTGTTCCCTTGCCGCTGCCGGGCGGGCCGAGCAGCGCGATGATCGAGTTCTCCACGGGTCGCGGAGCTTACGCGGCAACCGACAGCTTCAGCCGGTCCACCGCGCGGCGCAGCAGCCGCGAGACGTGCATCTGCGAGCAGCCGAGGCGCTCGCCGATCTGTGCCTGGGTCTGGCCGCGGCGGTAGTAGAGCGTCACGAGCAGCTGATCGCGATCGTCGAGCCCGGTGAGCATGGCGTCGAGCGTGGCGCCGTCGCAGGCGCGGTCGATGCCTGCGTCCTCCTCCCCGAGCGAGTCGAGGACGCTCAGGGGGTCGGACTCGTCAACCCCGGCTCGCGGGCGGTCGAGCGAGTCCGCGAGCATCAGCCGGTAGACCTCGCGCCCGTCGACCACCGCTTCGACGCTGACGCCGGCGAGGTCGGCGAGCTCGGCGGCCGTCGGAGGCGAAGGCGCGTCGTTTGCCAGACGCTCCAGGCGCAACGCGAGGTCCTTGAGGTCGCGAGGGACATGGATCGCCCAGCCGCTGTCGCGGAAGTGGCGCTTGATCGCACCGACCATGCAGGGCACCGCGTAGGAGCTGAAGGCGGTCCCGCGCCCCCAGTCGAAGCCGTCGACGGCACGGATGAGCGCGAGGCTCGCGACCTGCTCGAGGTCCTCGAGCGGCTCGTGGCCGCGGTGGTACCGGCGAGCGCAGTGCCGCGCGAGCGGCAGGTGGCGCCTGATCATCGCGTCGCGCTCGTTGACATCCGCTCGCATGCCGCACCTCGGGTGGTCGCCCGCTACTCACGGAAGCAATAGGGCGAAGGCACGCGCCGTCAAGCCGAGCCCGTTGACGCGCTCCTCGTGTGGCCTACTGGACAGGTCGTGGTCGGCATAGCCACCTGCCCGCACGTCCTGCAGATCCGCGCGGTGCGGCCTCGTACCCCCCAGGGCTGCGAAGAGTGCCTGCGGATCGGCACGCCGTGGCTCCATCTGCGGCTCTGCCTGACCTGCGGCCACGTCGGCTGCTGCGACTCGTCGCCGCACCGCCACGCGCGCGCGCACGCGCACATCATCGGGCATCCGATCGTCCAGTCCTTCGAGCCGGGCGAGACCTGGCGCTGGTGCTACGTCGACGAGCAGTTCGTCTGAGTGTCATGAGCCTGGAGACCGAGCGCTTCGGAGTCCCGATGAGCAGGCGCGCGGAGCGCGTCGAGGCGTTCGAGCGCCAGCGCGCGGTCGACCGGCTCGCCGGCCGGACCGTCTGGTGTGCCGGCGCGCTTGGTCGCGGGCGCGAGCGCGCGAGCGGGCTCCGGCAGCGTCTCGGGTGGGCGCATGACGGAGGCGTGGACACGGCTCGGTTGGACGTGCACGGGAGCGAGCCGCTGAGGGATGCTGCCACGCAGCTCGAGTCGATGCTCAACGATGTCGCGGGTGGCCCGATCGCTCCGGGCCGCGCCGAGCGGGCGCTGTATACGGAGCGCACCGCGCGCGCCGAGGAGGACGTCGCGCCCCGCGTGCGCCCCGAGGACGTGGTGGTGCTCCACGATCCGCTCAGCGCCGCGCTGGCGCACGCCGTCCGCGAGCGCGGCGGACATGCCTTGTGGCACGTCCGGATCGCCGCCGCGCCGTGCGGCGCGCTCTCCGAGGAGGCGTGGATCTTCCTGCGCGGGTTCACCTCCGACATGAACGCCTATCTAGT
>JAXDGC010000027.1:0-7285 GCA_034665245.1 Solirubrobacteraceae bacterium
ACCAGTCGGCGTAGCCGCCGTTGGTGATGAAGCACTTCGAGCCGTTGATGACGTACTTGTCGCCCTTGCGCACAGCGGTCGTGCGCATGCCCGAGACGTCGGAGCCGGCGTCGGGCTCGGTGAGGCAGAACGAGGCGAGCTTGAAGTCCTCCACCAGCATTCCGAGGTAGGTCTTCTTAAGCTCCTCGGAGGCCGCGACCTGGAGCGGCGCCGCGGCGAGGCCGTTCGCCCCCAGCGAGGTCGTGATGCCCGAGCAGCCCCAGGAGAGCTCCTCCTCGATGATGCAGCCGTCCAGCGCCGACGCGCCAGGACCGCCGTACTCCTCGCCGATGTGCGTGTTCATCAGCCCGACCTCCCACGCCTTGCGCAGGACGTCCGCGGGCCAGGTGCCCTCCTTGTCGTACTCCCAGGCGACGGGGCGGATCTCCTTCTGCGCGAAGTCGTGCGCCATCTCGCGCAGCGCCTTCTGTTCGTCAGTCAGCGTGAAATCGACCACTTTGGTTTCGCTCCAGTTCTAGATTGACTGGTCAGTCAACACTGGCGTAAGCATACCCCTTCATCACGCGGAGAGAACGTCCGTTCGGGGGGGGCTCAGCCGAAGACGACCCAGACGACGAACGCGATCGAGGCGACCGTGACGATCCCGGTCACGAGCGCGAGCGCGTACTGGCCCTCGAACAGCAGCGGGCGCCGCGGGGCCATCGTCCGGCGTCGGAGGCGTCGCCACATGGGACCATGGTGAGGGATGCAGGACGCCTTCGGCATCGTCATCTTCGCCGTCGTTGGAATCTCGGCCGTGCTGGCGGTCGTCTCGCTGTTCTTCCGCGGCAAGGTCTACGACGAGATCGGGCGCGGCGGGATCGGCGACGATCGCGAGATCCGGCCCGCGCCACCGAGCGGCAGCGGGCACACCGACACCGTGGAGCGCGACGCGGAGATCCGGCAGATGCTCGGCGCGCGCAACGCCCGCGCCGCCGCGCGCGGCGACGCCGAGGTCGACGTCGAGGACGAGCTCCAGCGCCTGACCGCGCCCGCGGTGGACCCCGGCCTGCGCGAGGAGGTGCGCGAGCTGGTCGTCGCGCGCAACCGCCGTCGCGAGGCGCGCGGCGAGGCGCCGCTGGACGTCGAAGCGGAGGTCGAGCGCCAGCTGCGCGAATTCGGCGCCTAGGAGCCCGAGCCGCCATTGGTCCCGGGAATCAAGGCGGGCCTCCAGCCCGCCGACGGGTGACGGATGACCTTCCCCGCTCTCGAACCCTCTTCGCCCTGCTCCTCGTGGCCCTCTCCGGCGCGCTCGTGGCCCCCGCCGCGTCGCACGCCGCCAAGCGGCCTGGCCCGTCGGCCGCCGCTGCCAAGAAGAAGCACCGGCTCGCTCCGCGCAAGGGCGGTCACATCCGCAAGGCGTGGCCCGTCAAGCGCAGCGGCGGTCGCAGCGGCCGCGGCGGTCGCCCCAACCGGGTCCTCTCGCGCTTCCTCGCCAAGCAGGTCGGGCCCGCGCCCGGCACCAGGCACCTCAAGGCCGCGGCCAGCGCCTCCGGCGCCGGCCCGCTGCTCGACTTCCTCCCTGCGGGCAACCCGGGCTCGCTGCGGCTCGTGCGCTCCTTCGACGTCCCCGCCGACGACCCGGCGGCCGCGCGCATGACGAACCTCTCGTGGACGTACGACTCCGCGGTCGCCGCCGTCGCGCTGATGTTCGCCGGCGAGAAGGCACAGGCCGAGCAGCTGATCGACCAGCTCGCCGCGGTCCAGCGCACCGACGGCTCGATCGACTTCGCGTTCAACGTCGCCGACGGCTCGAGCCTGCAGCAGTTCCGCTCAGGCTCGATCGCGTGGATCGGCCTCGCCGCCGCGACCTACCGCAACCTGTACCACTCGACTCGCTACGGCACGCTCGCCGGCGGCGCGGCGCGCTACCTGCTGGCGCGCAGGCAGTCGACCGGCCTGGTGGCCGGCGGCCCCGACGTGTCGTGGGTCTCGACCCAGCACAACCTGCTCACCTGGTTCTTCCTGAGCTCGGTCGACGACAACGTCGTCACCGGCCTCAACAGCAGCGACCTCCACAAGGCGACGGACACGCTCGCCGCCGCCATCGAGAGCAAGCTGATCGTGTCGGTCGACTCGACGCACAGCGCCTTCGTCCAGGGCATCAACGACGCGAGCCGCCCGCTCGACGTCCAGGCGCTCGGCCTGCTCTTCCTCGAGGGCTCGGGCAGGGGCCAGAGCGGCCACCCGTCGACCGCCGACAAGGTCCGCGCCTACCTCGGCTCGGCCTACGCGGTCAGCGGCCGGCCGATCGTCAAGTCCTCCGTCCCGGCGAGCTTCAACCAGACCTATGCGGCCACCGGCCCGTTCTCGGGCTACAAGCCCTACGCGGAGGCCGGCAGCCCGGACGTGATCTGGGCCGAGGGCACCGCCGAGGTGCGCTTCGCGCTCAAGGCGCTGGGCGAGAGCACGACGACGCTCGACAAGTCGATCAGCTCGTGGGGCGCCGTCACGACCCCGCGCGGCGAGGGCCCGCTCGGGGCGGACCGCACCGATACGGGCCAGGTCAACGAGTACCACGTGTGGCCGAGCTCGGCCGCGGCGAGCTGGACCCTCCTGGGCTCGGCCGCCGACATCTGGGGCCTCTAGGTCCCGGGTCCCGTCAGGGACTCCGCCCGCTCGTCGCGTTTGGCGTCGGCCTCCGGGTCGTGCCGATCCGCGACGAGCGACGCGACGATCCCGATCGCGAACGCCGCGAAGACGACGGCGAGCGTGAGCACGGGGCCGGCCTTGTAGAGGTCCTCGATCAGCAGCTTGACCGCGACGAGCCCGAGCACGAACGCGATCGTCTGGTCGAGGTAGCGGAAGCGCCGGATCAGCCCCTCGACGAGCACGAACAGCGCGCGCAGCCCGAGCAGGGCGAAGATGTTGCCCATCCAGATCAACACGGAGTCGCGCGTGATCGCGAACGCCGCCGGGATCGAGTCGATCGCGAACGCGATGTCGGCCGCCACGATCGCCGCGAGGCAGACGAACAGCGGCGTCGCGAAGCGCTTCCCGTCCTGCGTGTGGAACCAGCGCTTGCCGTAGAACTCACCCGTGACCGGGAAGACCCGCCGCACGAGCCGCACGACGAAGTTGCGGTCGGGGTCGACGTTCTCCTCGACCCCGCGCAGGATGCGGTAGGCGAGCACGAGCAGCAGCACGCCGAGCACATAGATGAAGAAGTGCAGCTCCTGGAGCAGCGCGACGCCCCCGAGGATCGCCAGCCCGCGCAGCGCGAGCGCGGCCGCGATGCCTGCGAACAACAGCCGCGCGCGCTGCTCGGTCGGGACGCCGAAGTAGGCGAACAGGATCAGGAACACGAACAGGTTGTCGAGCGAGAGCGAGCGCTCGATGAAGTAGACGGTCAGGTAGGTGATCGCGTCGTCGGTGCCGTGGGCGTCGAGGAACAGCAGCGTCGCGCCGGCGACCAGCGACACCAGGAGCCAGCCGATGCTCCAGTACACGCCCTCGCGGAAGCCGGGCTCGCGTCCGCGCGCGAAGAAGCGCAGGTCGACCCACAGCAGCGCGACGGTGACGACGGCGAGCGCCGCCCACGAGAGCACCCCGCCTCCCCCGGTCATCCGACGAAGAAGAAGGTGAGCCCGAGCACGGCGTAGACCGAGAGCAGCTGGAAGCCCTCGAACCACGTCGACTCACCCTCGTACGTCACGGCCTGAGCGACGATGATCGCGATGAAGAGCGCGCCCAGCTCGAGGCCGTTGAAGACCAGCGACATCGGGAACGGGCCGACGAACAGCGAGACGAGCACGAGCAGCGGCGCGGCGAACAGGGCGATCTGCGCGCTCGAGCCGATCGCGATGTTGACCGCCAGGTCCATCTTGTCGCGCATGGCGAAGTAGACCGCCACCCAGTGCTCCGCGGCGTTGCCGACGATCGCCACGACGATGATGCCGACGAAGAACGGCGACAGCCCGATCGACGCCGACGCCTCGCTGATCGAGCCCACCAGGATCTCCGACATCACGCCGACCGCCACGCCGGCGATCGCGAGCATGCCCACCGCCTTGCGCACGGACCACGGCTCGCCCTCGTGCTCCTCGGCGACGTCGGGCGGGTTGAAGAGGTCGCGGTGGGTCCTGAGCGAGAACAGCAGGCCCGCGCCGTACGTGACCAGCAGGACGACCGCCACCGCGACCGACAGGGACTCGACGTCGCCGCTGAAGTCCTTCGCCTTCGCCTCCGGCCGCGGCAGCCCGCCGCCGTTCACGAGCTGGAAGATCGCCGGCATCGCGAGCGCGGCCGCCGCCAGTAGCAGCATGATCGCCTGCACGTTGGCGGCCGTGCGATCGAACGTCTGGCGCTTCTTCTTGCGCCCGCCGAGCAGCATCGCGGCGCCCATCACGAGCAGGATGTTGCCGAGGATCGAGCCGATCAGCGAGGCCTTGACGACCTCCTGCAGTCCCTCGTGGAGGGCGAAGAGGGCGATGATGATCTCGGGCGCGTTGCCGAAGGTCACGTTGAGGAAGCCGCCGATGCCCGGGCCCGAGCGAGCCGCGAGCTGCTCGGTCGCCTGACCCATCAGCGCCGCGGTCGGGATCACCCCGAGCGCGGAGCAGACGAAGATCACGCTCGCTCCGGCGTGCGCGAGGTCGAGGGCGATCGCGATCGGGATGAACGGAACGAGGAGATACGGCCACCCCTCGCCGCTGAGGAGGAAGCGGCGCGCTCGCTGCACCGCACTCACCATACATAAGCGAATGGACTTCTAGACTCTCGCCTGATGCGGCGTCGGACCTTCGGCAACACGGACCTCGAGACCTCCGCGGTCGGCTTCGGGACCTGGGCCCTGGGCTCGGACTGGTGGGGTGAGCACGAGGCGCCGGACGCGCTCGTCGCGCGCGCGCTCGACCTCGGCGTGACCTTCTTCGACACGGGCGACACCTACGGCCAGGGGCTCAACGAGGAGCTCGTCGGCCAGGCGCTCGAGCGCTCGGGCCGGCCGCGTGACGCCTTCGAGCTCTCGACGAAGTTCGGCTACGTGCTCGACGCCGACCGCACGGACCACAAGGAGTCCGAGCGCCCGCACGACTGGTCGCCCGCGCACACCCGGCGGGCGCTCGAGGCCTCGCTGCGGCGGCTGCGCACCGACTACGTCGACCTCTACCAGCTCCACAACCCGCGCATGGACGGCATCGACGCCGACGCGCTGTTCGAGGACCTCGAGGCGCTGAAGGCCGAGGGCAAGCTCCGCCACTACGGGATCGCACTCGGCCCGAAGATCGGGTGGCGCGACGAAGGCGTGCGCGCGCTCACCGAGCGCTCCGGCCTGACCTCGCTGCAGACGGTCTACAACCTGCTCGAGCAGGCGCCCGGCGCCGAGTTCCTCGAGCTCGCGGAGGCGTTCGGCGTCGGCGTGATCGCGCGCGTGCCGACGTCGTCCGGCCTGCTCGAGGGCCACCTGACGCCCGAGCACACCTTCGAGGGCAACGACCACCGTCGCCACCGCCCGCGCTCGTGGCTGATCGAGGGGCTGCAGAAGGTCGACCAGCTCGAGTTCCTGACCCGCGGCGGCGAGCGGACGCTCGCCCAGGCCGCGTTCAAGTACGTGCTCGCCCAGCCCGCGATCGGCTGCGTCGTGCACACGGTCAACACCGCCGCCCAGCTCGAGGAATGGGCGGCCGCGGGCACCGAGGACGTGCCCGACCTCGACGAGGACGAGCTGGCGCGCGTGGACGAGCTCTACGCGGCCGGCTTCGGGCTCGGCGCGCCCGCCTGAGCGCCGGCGTGCGGCTCGGCCTCCGCGCCCTCGAGGAGATCGCGGGCCCGGCCGTGGACCCGCGCGAGCTGGCGGTCGGCATCGTGCACCTCGGGCTCGGCGCGTTCCATCGCGCGCACCAGGCCGTCTACACCGAGGACGCCGTCGCCGCCGAGCCGGGCCCGTGGGGCATCTGCGGGGCGAGCCGGCGCAGCCGTGCGGTGGTCGACGCGCTGACCGCCCAGGACGGGCTGTTCGCGCTGCTCGAGCGCGGGCCGGAGGCGGACCGTGCGCGCGTGGTCGGCGTCGTGCGCGAGGCGCTCGTGGCCGCCGAGCAGCCCGACGCGCTGCGCGCCCGCCTCGCGGCCGCGAGCACCCACGTCGTCACGCTCACGGTCACCGAGGCCGGATACGACGCTCAGCACCCGGACCTCGCCGCGGACGTGGCGGGCGGCGGCCCGCCGCGCACGCCGGTGGGCCAGCTCGTGCGCGGCCTGGAGGCGCGTCGCGCGGCCGGCGTCGACGCCCCGCTGGCGATCGTCTCGTGCGACAACCTCCCGCGCAACGGCGAGCTGCTGCGTGGCCTCGTCGAGGACTTCTGCGCGCGCGCCGCGCCGGGCGCGCTCGCGGGCTGGATCGCCGAGCACGCCGACTTCCCCTGCACGATGGTCGACCGCATCGTCCCGGCCGCCACGGCCGGTGACCGCGAGGCGGCGAGCGCGCTGATCGGCGCGCGCGACGAGGCGACCGTCGTGTGCGAGCCGTTCTGCCAGTGGGTGCTCGAGGACGCCTTCCGCGGGCGGCGGCCGGCCTGGGAGGCCGCGGGGGCGCTGCTCGTGCCCGACACGCGCCCCTACGAGGCGATGAAGCTGCGGCTGGTCAACGGCGGGCACTCGGCGCTCGCCTACCTGGGCCTGCTGCGCGGCCTCGAGACGGTCGCCGACGCCGCCGCGGACGCCGAGCTGGGCCCGTTCCTCGAGCGCCTGTTCGAGTCCGAGCTCGCGCCGACGCTCGACCCGGTCCCGGGCGTCGACCTCGACGACTACCGCGCGGCCCTGCTGGCGCGCTTCGCCAACGCGCGGATGCGCCACCAGCTCGAGCAGATCGCCTCCGACGGAGCTCGCAAGCTGCCGCTGCGCCTGCTCGCGCCGGCGCGGGAGCTGCTGGCCGCCGGGCGCGAGCCGGCGGGCATCTGCCTCGCCGTCGCGGCGTGGCTGCGTTGGCTCGCGGGCGAGGGCGGCCGCCGGCAGGCCGAGGCCGATGCGCTGCACGGCGAGGTCGCGGACGCGGTCGCCGGCGCGGGCAGCCCCGCCGCGGCGGCGGAGCGCGCGCTGGCCGTGAGCGCGGTGTTCGGCGAGGACCTGCGCGAGTCGGTGACGTTCCGAGGCCTGCTGGCCGACGGGCTGGCCGAACTCGGTTAGATGGTTGATTCCGCGGCCGCCGTGCGCGTATGTGCGTGGCCCGTGGATGCAGGGCGGTGCACGCCGGAGGGGGACAGTGGCAGAGCCACGGACCCCTTTCGGCGGGTGCCCGAGGCGAAGCCGG
>JAXDGC010000028.1:0-7536 GCA_034665245.1 Solirubrobacteraceae bacterium
CGATGACGTGGAAGTCGGCGGGCCAGAACTTGTCGGTCAGGTCCTCGCCGTCGCGGGCGAAGGAGAGCGCGGTGTAGTAGTTGAGCAGCGCGTCGAACCAGACGTAGAAGACGTGCTCGGGATCCCACGGGACGGGCACGCCCCAGTTGAGCTTCGCGCGGCTGAGCGAGACGTCCTGCAGGCCGCCCGCGATGAACGAGCGCGCCTCGTTGAAGCGCACGCGCGGCAGCACGAAGTCCGACTGGCCGTCGTAGAGCTGCTCGAGCTGCGCCTGGAAGGTCGAGAGGCGGAAGAACCAGTTCTCCTCGCTCTGCCAGTCGAGCGGGACGCGGTGGATCGGGCAGGTGTTGTCCGGGCCGATCTCGGCGTCCGTCTTGAAGTCGGCGCAGCGGGGGCAGTACCAGCCCTCGTAGTTGCCCTTGTAGACGTGGCCGTTGTCGTAGATGCGCTGCATGACCTCCTGGACGCGCTCGTGGTGCCGCGGGTCGGAGGTGCGGATGAAGAAGTCGTTGGAGACGTTGATGCGCGGCATCAGGTCCTGGAAGCGCTGCGCATTGCGGTCGGCGAGCTCCTTCGGCGTGACGCCCTCGCGCTCGGCCTGCTGGGCGACGGGCTCGCCGTGCTCGTCGGTGCCGGTGAGGAAGAACACCTCCTCGCCGCGCTGGCGCATGTGGCGGGCGAGGATGTCGGCGCCGATCGTCGTGTACGCGTGGCCGAGGTGCGGCGCGGCGTTGACGTAGTAGATCGGCGTGGTGACGTAAAAGGCCATCGCGGCCTCCACGTTAGATACTCGCCCGATGAGACGCTTCAACCTGACCAACGCCGATCCCCAGTACGACGACGGCGATCCGGAGGGCTACCGCGCCGGCAGGGACCGCCTCGGCCCCAGGCTCGGGGCGACGCAGCTCGGCGCCTCGGTCTACGAGCTGCCGACCGGGCAGAGCATCTGCCCGTACCACTACGAGTACCCGGAGGAGGAGTGGCTGCTGGTGCTCTCGGGCCGCGTCGGCGTGCGCACGCCGGAGGGCGAGGAGGAGCTCGGGCCGATGGAGGTCGTCGCCTTCCAGCTCGGGCCCGAGGGCGCGCACAAGGTCACGAACCGCGCCGAGGAGACCGCGCGCGTGGTCATGTTCTCGACGATGCCGCAGGTGTCCGTCGCGTTCTATCCCGACAGCGGCAAGATGCTCGCGAACACCGGCAACCGCGACGACCGGTTGATGGTGCGGCGGGAGAGCGCGGTGGACTACTACGACGGGGAGGTCTAGGCTCTTCCCGGCGGGCCTGGACGACTGGGCTGACCCGCCGGGTCGGACACCTGTCACCCAGCGGGAAGGAACTCGCTCCTGATGGGAAGGCTCCGCTCGACCGCCGCGCGCCGCATGCTGCGCGTCCTCGCACTCTCGGCCATCGCGATCGGCGGGCTCGCCACGTGGGCGCTCGCGACAGGCCCCGGCGGCTGGGACCACCTGGGGGACCGCGGGACGCCCGGCACCCGCTCGCTGGACTACGTCGCGCGGGCGCTGAAGCAGGGACCGGGTGGGCTGTACGTCGGCGGGGAGTTCTTCGACGCGGGCGGGATGGCCAACGCGGATCGCATCGCGAGGTGGAACGGCAGTTCGTGGAGCGCGCTCAGCTCGACGCCGGCGTCGCAGATCTCGAACGGTGGTGTCTTCGCCATCGCCGTCACCAGCGACAAGCTCTACGTGGGCGGCACCTTCACGAACGCGGGAGGCAACCCGGACGCGGACTTCGTCGCGGCCTGGAACGGGGCGACCTGGGAAGCCCCCTGTGACGACACCGACGCCCTGTCGACGACGTCGGCGATCGGCGGCAACGTCACGGCCCTGCAGATCGTCGGGCAGACCCTCTACGTCGGCGGAGAGTTCGACGACGGCGCGCACCTCCCCGCCGCCGACTCCCTGCTCGCCTGCGACCTGGCCACCGGCGCACCGACTGCCACGACCCTCGACCCCCTGGGCGTCGACAACTTCTCCGGCCCGGTCTACGCGCTGACGGCGGACAGCAACGGGACGCTCTACGCGGGCGGCGGCTTCACCGATCTCGAGAACATCCCCGCCGCCGACAACGTCGCCTACAAGACGCTTGGCGGCACGTGGCAGAACATGGGCGCGGGCGGGCCCCCGTGCGACTGCGCGGTCACCACGTTCGTCCGCGGCCTCACCGCGGTCGGGACCGATGTGTACGTCGGGACGGACGCGAACGACATCGGAGGCCTCGCCAAGGCCGACCACGTCGCGAAGTGGAACGCGTCGGGGTGGAGCGCCCTGGGCTCCAACAGCGCCGGCACGGACGGCTGGTTCCCGACTTCGGCCGAGATCGACGCCCTGACCGGCACCGGCTCGAACCTCTTCGTCGGCGGGTCGTTCCAGAACGCCAACGGAGATCCGCGCGCCGACAACGTCGCGTTCTTCGACGGGTCCGCATGGCACCCGGTCGGCTCCAACGGCGCCGGCGACGGTCCCTTGAACAGCAAGGCCCTCGCTCTCGCGATCGTCGATCGGCGGCTCTACGCGGCAGGCAACTTCACCAGCGCCGGTGGCGACACGCTGGCGTGGTCCGCGGCCTCGTTCGATCTCGCGCAGGTCATCGCCTATCCGACGCCCACCGTGACCCCTGGCCCGAGCGCGGTTCCCACACCCACGGTGACCCCGAGCCCGACCACCGCCCCGCCGCCCGACACCACGGCGCCCAGGACGCTGCTCCGGAAGGCGCAGATCAATCAGGCGAAGCGCAGGGCGACGTTCCGGTTCGCGTCCGGCGAGGCCGGCTCGAGGTTCGTGTGCAAGCTCGACAAGAAGCCGTACAAGCCCTGCACCTCGCCGAAGACGTACAAGAAGCTCAAGCGCGGCAAGCACGTGTTCCGGGTCAAGGCGCGCGACCGGACCGGCAACGTCGACCGGACCCCGGTCGTCAAGCGGTTCAAGATCAAGCGGTAGCGCCCGCCGCGGCCGCGCGGTTGGATACTCCAGGCGTGAGCGCGCTGCGCCTGGATCCCGAGCACGCGGCGTGGGCGGAGCTCGCGGCCGCGCTCGTCAACACGCGCCCGCGCCCGACCGACCCGGCCGAGAAGCTCGTCGGCCTCGACGAGCTCAGGAGGCTGCTTGCGGCGTGCCCGGTGCCCGCCCCCGCGGTCACCGAGCGCGAGGTCGGCCCGCTCCGCGAACTGCGGCCGAGGCTCGTGGAGGCGTTCGAGGCGACGACGACGGAGGCGTTCGCCGACGCGGTGAACCCCCTGCTGGCGCGCAGTCCCGGCGGCTGGCAGATGACCGCGAGCGTGCACGGCGGCTGGGCGCTCGGTCCGGCCGGCCCGCAGCGCGCAGCCGACTGGTTCGGAGCGCGTGCCGCCCGGGGTCTCGCGGAGCTGGTGATCGCCTACGGGATCGAGCGTCTGCACATGTGCTCGGCGGATGACTGCCTGTGCGCCGTGGTCGACGTCTCGCGCAACGGGGCGCGGCGCTACTGCTCGCGAACGTGCGCGAACCGCACCAACGTGCGCCGCCACCGCGGGCGAGTGAGCGAGATGGATTGAGCTCGCTCGCGTTGGGTAAGCGTCTAGGTGATGTTGGACGCTTACGACGCTCTGCGTGGGTGGACGCTGGCGCGATACCTCCTCGCCGCGACGCTCGCTCGCGGCGCGGACGCCGGAGCGGCCGTGGGCCTCGTGCTGCTCGCGGTCAGCCCGGCCACCGGCCTGCACCACGGCGCCGGGGCCGGCGGGCTGCTGGCGGCCGCGCTGACTGCGCCGCACCTGCTCGGACCGTGGGTCGCACGCCGCCTCGACCGGGCGCGCGACGGGCGGCGCGTGCTGGCGGCCGCGTTCGCCGCCTACGGGATCGCGCTCGCGGCGGCGTCGGTGGGGCTCGGGCGCATCCCATTCGCCGTCGTCCTCGTCGCGGTCGTGTCCGCCGGAGCGTCCGGACCCCTGCTGACCGGCGGCCTCAGCAGCCGCCTGGCGAGCATCGCCGGGAGCGGGCGGGCGGAAGGCTGGGATGCCGTCAGCTACGGGCTGGCCGGCACGCTCGGCCCCGCGCTCGTCGCCGTCCTCGCATCGGTCACCACGGCGCTGACCGCAATGCTCGTCCTCGCCGCCGCGACGCTCGCCGCGGCGCCCGTGACGCTGACGCTTCCGCGCGCCGACGCGCCCGCCGCCCGCGGCGAGCAGGCGCTGAGGGTGCGCGCGGCCCTGCGCCTGCTCGTCGCGTGCGGTCCGCTGCGCCGCGTCGGTGTGGCGACGATACTCACCGCTGCGAGCTTCGGGGCGCTCTCTGTCATCGCTGTCCTCCTCGCCCCGACGCTGACCTCGCGGACCGGTGCGGGCGCCTCGCTCGTCGCCGCGTTCGGACTCGGCAACCTCGCCGGCTCAGGGCTGGTGACCGCGTTCCCGCTCCGCGGCGAGCCCGAGCGCCTCACCACCCGCTGGGTCGCGGTCATGGGCGTGGCGCTGGGCGTCTGCGCCCTCGCCCCGACCTACCCGCTCGCGCTCGCGGCGTTCGCGCTCGCCGGTGCGAGCAACGCGCCGTTCTTCACCGCGACGCTCGCCGCCCGCTCGCGCTATTCCCCGGCGCCGGCCCGCGCGCAGGTGTTCGTCTCGCTGGCCGGGGTGAAGGTCGCGATGGCCTCCGCCGGAACCGCGCTGGCCGGAACAGCGAGCGGAGCCGGGCCGCGCACCCTGCTCGCCGCCGGCGCCGCGCTGACCATGACCGCGGCGGCCGTCACCGTCCTCGACCGGCGGCACTCGCCGATGCCTCAGGCGGACTTCCAGAGCCCGAACACGACGCCCGCCGGGTCCGCGGCGTAGGCCGCCCAGCCCGCCTCGCCGACCTGGCGCTCCGGCGCGATCACCTTGCCGCCCGCCGCCTCGACCTTTCCGAGCGCCTCCCCGATGTCCCCGACCTCGAGCGTGCAGACGGCGTTCTGAGCGTGCGGGAAGTCGCTCGCACGCATGATCCCGCCGTTGATGCCGAGCTCACCCTCGCCCGTGTCGACGAGCCAGTAGGTCTGCCCCTCCCACGACTGGTTCTTCCAGCCGAATGTGTCCTCGAAGAACTTCACGGACTGCTCGGGGTCGTCGGAGAGGAGCTCGAAGTGGACGACGCGCGGCACGCTGCACCTCCTGTCTCGCGGAGCGGAAAGTGCAACGTACCTGCCCCGGCGAGCCCCGTCATCAGCAGCGCGAGCCCGAGCCAGACGGGCCACGGCGCGAGGCCGGGCGACGGCCGGGAGGGATGCGCGGCGGGCTGCCGCCGCGCAGCCGGGCGGGGCAGGCGCGCGGGGACGACGGGAGGCGGGGCGCGGCGCGGGCCGGCGAGGAAGCGCAGCGGGTCGACGTAGCCGAACCGCGCCGACTCCCGGCGGACGCCGAAGTGGAGCCCGGCGTGACCCGCCGCACGGCCGGCGCGTCCCGGCGGACGCCCGGCACCCGCACTCACGCGGCCGAGCCGGCTGCCCGGAGCGACACGCGAGCCCGCCCGCACCGCGAGCCGCTCCAGCGGCGCGTAGGTCACGCGCCACGGCCCGCAACGGACGCTGACCGTGCCGGCGCCGGCCACGGGCCCCGCGAACACGACGCGGCCGCCGCACGCCGAGCGCACCCGCTCGCGCGGCGCGGCGTCGAGGTCGACGCCCCGGTGCCGGCCACGCTCGTACGGGTCCGGGCCGAGGTCGAACAGCCGCGTCGGCGGCCCCGGCACCGGCGGGGCCCAGGCCGCCGCCCGCGCGGGCCACCCGCCGAGCGCGGCGCCGAAGAGGACAAGGGCGAGGACAGGTCGTGCGGGCATCCCGCTCGACGCTAAGCCCGGTCCGTGGCGACACCACCCGCGCGGCGTCAGTCTTTGCGCTTCTGTGCGCCTTTCGTCACGGCGCGGTACAGATCGTTGGCGGCGCTGCCGGTCAGCTCCGCGACCACGCCGGCCGCCGGGCGCGCTCGGGCGCCTGCCTCGACGAGGCGCCGCAACGCCTCGACCGCGGCGGGGTCGGCGCCCTTGCGCGCCGGCGCCGCGCCGATGACGAGCACGACCTCGCCGCGCGGCGGCGTGCTCGCGTAGCGCTCGGCGAGTGTGGCGGCGTCGCCGCGGACGACCTCCTCGTGCAGCTTCGTCAGCTCCCGGCAGACCGCGGCGGGGCGCTCCGGGTCGAGCTCGGCGAGCACGGCCAGCGAAGCGCCGACGCGCCGCGGCGACTCGAACGCGACCACGGTCTCGGGCGCGCCGAGCAGCGCCTCCAGCGCCCCGCGCTTGCGCGGCAGGAAGCCGGCGAAGCGCCAGCGGTCCGCCGGCAGGCCGCTCGCGACGAGCGCGGCGACCGCGGCGGACGGGCCGGGCAGCACCTCGACCTCCAGCCCGGCCGCGATGCAGCCCGCCACCAGCACGTAGCCCGGATCGCTCACCAGCGGCATCCCGGCGTCGGAGACCAGCGCGACGACCGCGCCGTCGAGCATCCGCGCCACCAGCTCGGGAGTGCGCTCGTGCTCGTTGTGCTCGTGGTAGGAGAGCAGGGTCGCCTGCACGCCGTAGCGCTCGAGCAGGATGCGCGTGCGGCGCGTGTCCTCGCAGGCGACGAGGTCGGCCTCGCGCAGCGCGGCGAGCACGCGCAGCGTCACGTCCTCGAGGTTCCCGATGGGGGTCGGGCACACGACGAGCCGGCCGCTGCCGCCGCCCGCGCCGCTCACTCCGCCGCCCCCGGGTCGGCGGCCAGCAGCGCCGCGCCGATCATGCCCGACTCCGCGCCGAAGCTGGTCGCGGCGACGCGGACGAGGTCGCGGCCGGGCTCGAGCGCGCGCCGTTTGAGCACCGCGCGCGCCGGCTCGAGCAGCAGCTCGCCGGCGGCGATCACGCCGCCGCCGATCACCACGACCTCCGGATTGAAGATGTTGACCAGGTTCGCGATGCCGACCCCGAGGCGCTCACCGATGACGCGGATCGACTCGGCCGCCACGGGGTCGCCGTCGAAGGCCAGCTCGGTCACGAGCGGCCCGGTGAGCGGCCGGCCGTCCTCGAGCGCGATGCCGAGCGGCGTGTCGGGCTCGCGCGCCACCCGCAGCGCGGCCTCGCGGACGAGCGCCGAACCGGAGGCGACCGCCTCGAGACAGCCCCAGTTGGGGCAGTTGCCCTGGCACGGCGGCCCGTCCATGTCGACGACCATGTGGCCGAGCTCCGCGGCCGCGCCGACCCAGCCGCGATACAGGCGCCCGCCCAGCACGAGCCCACCGCCGATCCCGGTCCCGATCGTCAGCATCACCACGTCGGTCGCGCCGCGCGCCGCCCCCGCGCGAGTCTCGGCCCAGACCGCGCAGTTGGCGTCGTTGTCGACCTCCACCGGCAGCCCGAGGCGCTCGGACATCAGGTCGGCGAAGTGGAGGTCGGCGAGCGGCAGGTTGACGGCCTGGACGGCGATGCCGGTCCGGCGGTCGAACGTGCACGGGATCCCGAAGCCGACCGCGTCGACCGCCCCACCGACCGCATCGCTAGCCTCTTGCACGGCTTCGACCACCGCCTCGATGAGGGCGGCCTGGTTCAG
>JAXDGC010000029.1:0-7716 GCA_034665245.1 Solirubrobacteraceae bacterium
CCGCGGGCGAAGTCGTCGGTGATCGACGCCATCACCTCGGCCTGGTCGGCCGTGAGGATGCCCTGGACGACCTTCGTCCGGAGCATGAAGTGGCCGTCCTTCGTGTTGTGCGCGTAGAGGCCGTACCACTTCAGGCGCATCACGTCGTCGTCGTCGAGTGACTCCCAGCCGACCTCGGCCGCCCGCATCAGGGCCGGGAACACATCGAGGCCGTCCTTCTCCTGCTTTGCGCGCTCGAACTTGTTCATGAACCGGCCAAAGTAGCAAAAGCCGACCGGGTATTGGAGGTTTAAGTTCCCAGGAGGGTTGGCGAGGGCTCACGGCGAACGGATGGACATGGCCTCTTGCGCCATCGTGACCGGCGCCGGCAGCGGGATCGGCGCCGCGGTGGCGCGCCGGCTGCGCGCCGACGGGCACGCCGTCGTGCTGGTCGGCCGCCGCCGCGAACCGCTCGAGGACCTGGCGGGAGAGCTGGGCGCGGCCGAGGCGGTGTCCGCGGACGTCGGCGAGGCCGGCGACTGCGAGCGGGTGGTCGCCGCGGCCGTGGACCGCTTCGGCGGCATCGACGTCCTCGTCAACAACGCCGGCGTGGGCGACGAGGACTGGGAGCGCACGCTGCGCGTGAACCTCACCGCTGCGCACCTGATGGCGCAGGCGGCGCTGCCGCACCTGCTCGAGCGCCGCGGCGCGATCGTCAACGTCGCGTCGATCAACGCCGTCCTCGCCGGCCCGGGTTGGACGCCGTATTGCGTCTCCAAGGCCGGGCTGGTGATGCTCACGCGCTGCCTGGCCATCGACCACGGGCCCGCGGGCCTGCGCGCCAACGCCGTCTGCCCGGGCTGGGTGCGCACGCCGATGGGCGACGCGGACATGGCCGAGGTGGGGCGCCTGCATGGCACCGACGTCGAGGGCGCCTACGCGCTGGTCCACCGCGGCCACCCGCTCGGGCGGGCCGCCCAGCCGGAGGAGGTCGCGGCGGCCGTGGCGTTCCTCGCCGGCCCCGACGCCAGCTACGTCAACGGCGTCGCGCTGCCGGTCGACGGCGGCACGATGGCCTACGACCCGACCGCCGCCGCCTTCCGCGCGCCCGCCTGACCGCTCACTGGTCGAGCTGCTCCATGGTGCACTCGTGCGGTTCCTTGTCCTCGCGCCAGCGCAGGATCTTGGCGCCGTGGCGGATGCGCTCGTTGCTCGTGTGGTCGAAGGTCACCTCGACGACGAGCTCGGGCCGGAGCACGACGCCGCTCAGCTCGCGCTGCGCGTTCCAGCGGCTCGGCTCGCCGCTGTAGCGCTCGCCCGTCTCGTAGGGGGCGAGGAAGGCGGGCAGCTCGCGCTTCTGCTTGGCGGTGAAGCCCGACGTGTGGCCGACGTCGCGCAGGCGCCCGTCCGGAGCGTAGAGCGCGAGGTTGAGCGAGCCGACGGTGCCCTCCTCCTTGCCGGGGCGCCAGCCGTGCACGACCGCGTCGATCGTGCGCAGGCGCTTGATCTTGACCATGCCGACGCGCTCGCCGGGCCGGTAGGGCGCCTCCTGGCGCTTGGCGATCACGCCCTCGGCGCCCTGCAGCCACGGCTGGGCGTCCGCCGGGTCCTCGGACGCCGGCGTCAGGTCGACCGGCGCCTCGATCAGCCGCTCGAGGCGAGCGCGGCGCTCGCGCTGGGGCAGCTCGAGCAGTGTCTCGTCGTCGCAGGCGAGCAGGTCGAAGGCGATGAAGCGCGTCGGCGTCTTCTCGGCGAGCATGTCGATCCGCGACTTCGCGGGGTGGATGCGCTGGCCGAGCGCGTCGAAGTCCTGGCGGCCGCGCTCGTCGAACAGCACGATCTCACCGTCGAGCACGTAGCGCCCCTCGGGGAACGCGAGCTCCGGGAAGTAGCGCGTCAGCGGCTTGCCGTTGCGCGACTGGAGGTGGACCGTGCCGTCGTCGATGAACGCGATCGAGCGGAAGCCGTCCCACTTCGGCTCATACACCCAGCCCTCGCCCTCGGGCAGCGACTTCTGCGACTTGGCGAGCTGCGGGAGGACCGGTGGTCGGAGCGGGAGGGCCACGGCGCTCGATCCTAGACTCCGCCCGATGGAGTCGCACGTCCGCTACGAGGACGAGCGCTGGGAGGCGACCGACCTGGCGGGCACCCAGGCCGACGGCGTCGAGCTGCGCGACATGGAGCTCGAGAAGGTCGAGCTGACCGGCGCGCGGCTCCGGGGCTGGTCGCTGCGGAACACCCGGCTGCGCGAGTGCAGCCTCGCGAACCTCGAGGCGCCCTACAGCGAGTGGAACGCCGTCGAGCTGCACGGCTGCCGGCTCACCGGCCTGGACCTGCGCGACTCGACCGGCCGCCATGTCCTGTTCGCCGACTGCCGCGCCGATCTCGTCAGCCTCCGCTCCGCGCGCCTCGAGGGCGCGGTGTTCCGCGACTGCCTGCTCACCGGGGCCGATCTCTCCGGGGCCGACCTGCGCGGCGCTCGCTTCGAGCGCTGCGATCTCACGGAGGCGGAGCTGCGCGACGCGCGGCTCGACGGCGCCGTGCTCGACGACTGCCGGCTGGCGGGCATCCGCGGCGCGGCGGCGCTGCGCGGCACGCGGATGCGCTGGGCGGACATCCTCGAGCTCGCCGGGGCGTTCGCCGCCGCGCTCGACATCCAGCTGATCGAGGACGAGTGAGGCTGCTCGTCATCGGCGGGACGGTGTTCCTCGGCCGCGCCGTCGTCGCCGAGGCGCTCACCCGCGGCCACGCGGTGACGATCTTCCACCGGGGCGTGCACAACCCGGACCTGTTCCCGGAGGCCGAGCACCTGCTGGGCGACCGCACCCGCGACCTGTCCGCCCTGCTCGGGCGCGAGTGGGACGCGGTGATCGACACCTGCGGCTTCGAGCCCGAGCACGTCGGCGCCGCCGCCGAGCTGCTGGCCGAGCGCGCGGGGCACTACGGCTTCGTCTCCTCCGGCTCGGCCTACCGCGACTGGCCGAACGCCCCCGTGACCGAGGACTCGCCCGTGTTCGAGAGCGACGAGCGGGAGTACGGCCCGCTCAAGGCGGCCTGCGAGCGCGCGGCCGAAGCGGCGATGCCCGGCCGCGTCCTGGCCGCCCGCGCGGGCGTGATCGTGGGGCCGCACGAGAACATCGGGCGGCTGCCGCGCTGGCTCCGGCGGGTCGCCGAGGGCGGCGAGGTGCTCGCGCCCGGCCCGCCCGAGGCGCCGCTGCAGCTGATCGACGCGCGCGACCTCGGCGCCTGGATGCTCGACATGGCCGAGACCGCCCGCGGCGGCGCCTACAACGCGATCGCGGAGCCGGGGTCGGCGACCTGGGGCGAGCTGCTCGAGGCGGTGCGCGACGTCACCGGCGGCTCCGCGGAGCTCCGCTGGGCCGATCCCGCCTGGATCGAGGCGCAGGTCGAGGAGCCGTGGGACGAGTTGCCGCTGTGGCCGATCCCGTCGCTCCCGGGCCTCTACGGCATGTCGGGCGCGCGCGCGGCCGCGGCCGGGCTGGCGCCGCGCCCATTGGGCGAGACGGTGGCCGACACCTGGGCATGGCTGGCCGCGGGCGGCACGCTCGAGGACTGGCGCGCCGAGGTGCGCGCGAGCGGGCTCTCCGGGGAGTCGGAGCGCGCGCTGCTCGAGGCGCTGCGCGGCTGAAAGAGAAGGAGCCCCTCGCGCTCTCGAGTCAGGCTCGTGCGGAAGGGGCTCCGGGGTGCTTCGTATGAAGGGTCACGCGGGCGGGCTAGGAGTACTGACGGCGCTCGTCGAAGCCGGGGCGGGTGTCCGCGCCGTACTTCATGGCGAGAGCGTCGACTGCACCCATGACCGCCAGTGGGACCGCGATGGCGATGAGAGTGATCATGTGACCATTATCGGACATTGTGCGCCATAGCTGTAGGCTTACTTGACTCTAGGGTCAGTAGGTAAAACCTATGACGCTCCAACAGCTCGAATACTTCCTCGCCGCGAGCCGCCACCGATCGTTCTCGGCGGCCGCTGAAGCCTTGCACATGGCGCAGCCGAGCCTGTCGGAGCAGATCCGCCGGCTCGAGGCCGAGCTCGGCTCGCCGCTCTTCATCCGCGCTCGTCGGGGCCTCGAACTGACCGAGGCCGGCCGGCTGTTGCAGCCGCACGCCGAGCGCACGCTCGCCGCCGCGCAGGAGGCGGGCGAGTCCGTGCGCGAGGTGCGCGAGCTGGCGGCCGGGACGGCGACGTTCGGCACCTTCGGCAACGCGCCCTACTACCTGCTCTCCGACCTCGTCCAGGACTTCCGCACGCGCTACCCCAACGTGCGCGTGCGCCTGATCGGGCAGAACTCCTCGGAGGTCGCCGACGCCGTCCGCGACGGCCACCTCGAGGCCGGGCTGATCGTGCTGCCGATCGACGACCGCGGCCTCGACATCGAGCCGGCGATCGACGACGACCTGCTCTACCTCTCGGCCGACCCCGCTCGCACCCGCGTGCCGATGACGATCGAGCGCCTCGCCGCGGCCCCGCTGATCCTCTACGACGCGCGCTTCGGCTGGGCGGACCCGACCCGCCGCCAGCTCGCAGAGCGCGCGCAGCGCGCGGGGGTGACGCTCGAGCCCGTGATCGAGGTCGAGTACGTCGAGGCGGCGCTCGACCTCGCGGCGCGGGGGCTCGGCGACACGATCGGGACGCGCCGCGTCGGGCTCGGGCGCGGCTTCGCACGGCGCCTGCACAGCGTCGGCTTCGACCCGCCGGTGGTCGACACCTTCGCGTTCGTGACCCGCCGCAACGCCCACCTCTCGCCGGCCACGCGAGCCTTCATGGAGATTGCCGGCAAGCGCCTCGAGGCACTCGACCGCCGCGGTCCGAACGCGGACTAGGATTGGGCCATGTCCGCTGACCAGGCCACCGTCGCCGAGGAGGAGTACCTCCAGACCATCTTCTGGCTGCAGGAGGCGGGGCTGCCGATGACCGGCGCCAACGTCGCCCGCGCCATGCAGCTCTCGGCTCCGACCGTGCACGAGATGGTCGGCCGGCTCGAGCGCGACGGCTACATCACGCGCGAGACCGACCGCTCGCTCGTGTTCACCGACCACGGCCGCGAGTACGCCGAGGGCGTGGTCCGCCGCCACCGCCTGATCGAGCGCTTCCTCACCGACGTGCTCGGCATCCCGTGGGATGACGTGCACGAGGAGGCCGAGCGGCTCGAGCACGCGATGTCGCCCGTACTGGAGGCGCGGATGCTCGCCGCCATCGGTGACGCCAAGACGTGCCCGCACGGGCACCCGATCGAGGCGGGCAAGCGCATCGAGGGCGTGCCGCTGGCCGACTGCGAGCCCGGCGCCTCGATCAAGATCCTGCGCTTCGAGAACGAGGCCGAGGATCTGCTGCACTACCTCCACGACTCCGGGATCGAGCCGGCGCTGGACGGGACGTTCGTGCGCTCCAACGACGACGAGGTCACGGTCGAGCTCGAAGGCCGGACCATCTCGCTGACGCGGTCGGTCGCCGAGACGGTCTCCGTGGTCGCCGACCCCTCGCCGCCGCCGCGCGTCGCACTGCCCGAGCAGCTCGTGCTGTCGAAGGACCGCTACGGGCGCTGAGTTCGGACGCGCCCGCTCTGCGTCACGCCGGTGACAGCGCTTTCGCGCCCGGTTTAGTCAGCTGACCACGAACGCGCGGTCGCCGCGGTAGCGCCCACGCCCGGCGAGCCGCTCTACAGGCCGCCGCGGCCCGGTGTACGAACAGCGGCCGGCATCGGATCATGCCGTCGCGGGAGCCGTTCCGCGCGCCGGATCGCACCGGTTTCGCCGCCGGCACCCCGAGTGAACCCTCGGTCGGTCAGTGCTCATCCATCGATCCGGGAGAACACCCATGAGCTTCCTCGCCGCCGTGAAGATCGGCGACTCCGTCCAGCAGGGGCTGGACAACTTCTTCGCCTTCGTGCCACGTCTCGTCGGCTTCCTGCTGATCCTGCTGATCGGCTACATCATCGCCAGGGTCGTCAAGGGCCTCCTCACCAAGGTGCTCGAGCGCGTCGGCGTCGACAAGGCGCTGCACACCGGTTCAACCGGCGAGTACGTGAACAAGGTCGCTCCTGATGTGAAGCCGAGCCGGACGATCGGCGCGATCGCGTTCTGGTTCATCTTCCTCGGCGCGATCTCGATCGCCGTGTCGCAGCTCGGCATCGCCGCGCTCACCACCTTCGTCGCGTCGATCGCCGCGTACCTGCCCAACGTCGTCGCCGCGATCCTGATCTTCGTCGTCGCCGGCGTCATCGCCGCCGCCGTCGGTGGTCTCGTCGCCCGCACCATGGGCGACACCCCGACCGGCAAGATCGTCGGCTCGGTCGTGCCGGTGCTGGTGATGGCGATCGCGACGTTCATGATCCTCAACCAGCTGCAGATCGCCACGGAGATCGTGACGATCACCTACGCCGCGCTGATCGGCGGCGTGTTCCTCGCGATGGCCCTGGCCTTCGGGCTCGGCGGGCGCTCGGTCGCGCAGCGCATGCTCGAGGACGCCTACGACAAGGGCCAGGACAACAAGGACCGGGTCAAGGACGACATGGAGACGGGCAAGGAGCGCGCTGAGCGTGACGCCCAGCAGGCCAAGGACAAGGCCCAGGAGAAGACGGGGGCCGGCGGAGCCGGCAACGGCGACGTCCAGCCCGTCCCGACCAGCGCGCCGGGCGCCCGGCCGATCCGCTGATGGCCCGCGGAACGGCAAGTCGCCCGGCCGCTGTGTCCACGCGTGAGCGCTCGGTCGACGGGGTCGACCGAGCGCGCGAGACGCGGGCCCTCCAGCGCGACGAGTTCGGCGGCCTCAACTGGGGCGCCGCGTTCTTCGGCTGGCTGGTAGCGGTCGGCATCGCAACGCTGCTGACCGCGATCCTCAGCGCCGCCGGCGCCGCGATCGGGCTCACGAAGACGAGCCCGTCGCAGGCCTCGGGCAGCGCCGACACGATCGGCATCATCGGCGGCGTCCTGTTCCTCGTCGTGCTGCTCGTCGCGTACTACGCGGGCGGCTACGTCGCGGGCCGGATGTCGCGCTTCGACGGTCCGCGGCAGGGCGCGGGCGTGTGGGTCATCGGCCTGCTCGTCACGATCCTGCTCGCGGTCGCGGGAGTGCTGCTGGGAGCGAAGTACAACGTGCTCTCGAAGCTCAGCCTCCCGCACATCCCCATCGACGAGGGCGCGTTGACCACGGGCGGCCTGATCGCGCTCGTGGCCGTCGTCCTCGGCACCCTGCTCGCCGCCGTCCTCGGCGGCAAGGCAGGCACCCGTTACCACCGCAAGATCGACAACGTGGGAGACACCGCATGACGACGCAGAACGTGACCGAATGGAGGGGCCAGTCGCTCCTCGACAGCGACGGCGAGAAGATCGGGACGATCGAGGAGATCTATCTCGACACCGACACCGAGCAGCCCGAGTGGGCGCTCGTCAAGACCGGGATGTTCGGCGGCAAGGGCACCTTCGTGCCGCTGCAGCAGGCGAACCCGAGCGGTGACGGGGTCCAGGTCCCGTTCGAGAAGGCGCACGTCAAGGACGCGCCCAACATCGAGCCCGACGGGGAGCTGTCGCGGTCCGAGGAGCGCACGCTCTACGAGCACTACGGCCTCGGCTACGACGACTCGCAGTCCGGCAGCGGCACCAACGGCGGCGGTGACGAGCCGGTCGGCCGCGACACCTCCGGCCCGACCACCGACGACGCGATGACGCGCTCCGAGGAGGAGCTCTCGGTCGGCACGCAGCAGCGCGAGACGGGCCGTG
>JAXDGC010000030.1:0-7282 GCA_034665245.1 Solirubrobacteraceae bacterium
TCTCGCCGCCCGACGATGGCGGCCATGCGCCCGACGTCCCGCCGCCCGCTCCGCCCGTGCACGCCGCGCCGGCGGACGACGCCGCCCCCGCCCCGACGCCCGCGATCGTCGAGCAGCCCGCGCCCGCTTCGCCCGCCCCGGCGCCCGCCGCGCTCGAGCACGCCGCGGCAGCGCCCACGCCCACGCCGCCGGCGCCCGCCGCGGAGCCGAACGCGTCCGGCAGCGGCGATGACGACGGTGCCGGCAGCGGCGGCGGCCGGCACCACGACCGCGGCGGCCACGGCAGCCGCTTCGCTGACTAGACCGGGTCCCCGTCCGTCACGCGCTCGTAGGCGCGGCGGAGCTCGGGCTCGATCGAGGTGCCGACGAGACGCTCGTCGAGCGCGGGCAGGTGCTGCTTGAGCCGCGCGTCGCCCGTGAGGGCGGCGAGGCGCACCGTGGCCTGTGTGAGCGCGTAGCGCTTCCAGATCGTGTCGGCGGCGTTGCCGCCGTCGTCGTGCGCCCCGACCTCGCCGAGGAGGTCGAGCACCGCCTCGAGCGCGCGCGTGTCGCCGCGCAGCGCGAGCCCGTGGACCGCCTCGATGCGGGTGTCGTCGTTGCTGTCGTCCAGCCGCGCCGCGAGCGCGTCGCGCAACACCGGCGTGTCGTGCGGGGACAGCGTGCCGAGCGCGAAGGTCGCCCAGTCGCGGATACCGGGCTCGGGGTCGGCCGTCAGCTCGACGAGCGCGTCGAAGACCCCTTCGTCCTCGCGCCCCGCCAGGGCGTCCGCCGCGCCCTCACGGACGCGCGGATCCTCGTGGCGGCGCAGGCGCAGCAGCGTCTCGGTCCCGTGGGGCGAGCCGAGGTTGCCGAGCGCGCTCGCGATCGTCGCCAGCACCTCGGGGTCCTCCTCGCGCGCCTCCAGCGCCTCGAGCGCCTCGGCGCTGTCGCCCGGGAAGCTCCGCTCGGGCAGCCCGAGCTGGCCGAGCACGTAGGCGGCGGCGGCGCGTGCCCGCGGGTCGTCCTGCTGGGCAAGCTCGCGCGCGGCGTCGAGCACGGCCTCGTCGCCCCGCCACGCCAGCGCCGCCAGGTACGGAGCCCACTCCGCGTCCGAGCGCCATTCGCTGATCGCGAGCTGCGTCAGCTCCTCCAGGGAGCGCCCGGGCAGCCGCGGATCGAGCCAGAAGTTCACGAGCGCCGGGTCCGGACGGCCTCGCAGCCAGTCCGACGCCGCCATCGGCCGGCCGCCCGGCGGCTGCAGCTCGAGCAGCTCGAGCGCGCCGCCGTTGCAGTCGAGCAGCAGCCGTTCGCCGTCGGTCCGCAGCCGGCCGCCGGCGGGCGCCAGCGTCTCACCGTCGACGCGCGCCGCGACGACGCCGAGGAACGAGCCATCCGGCAGCGGCAGGCGCGCGCCGATGTGCGGGCGCAGCGCGCGCACGACGCGCTCCACCTCCTCGGGCGGCCGCGTGTGGTCGAGCGCGCGGTCGCGCGCCTCGATCTTGTGCGCGTAGGTGACGCCCGCCTCGTCCTGCTCGCTGAACGGCGGGCGCTCGTCGAGCGCGCGGACGAGCAGCTCGCCGCCGAGCGCGCGCAGGCGCGCCGACAGCGTCGCGTAGTCGTCGTCGGGGCGGATCGGCTCGCGCTCCTGCAGGCACACCGGCCCCGAGTCGAGGCCCTCGGTCAAGCGCATGATCGACACGCCGGTCTGCTCGTCGCCGGCCATGATCGCCCGCTCGACCGGCGCGGCGCCACGCCACCGCGGCAGCAGCGAGGGATGCACGTTGAGGATCTCGTAGGCCGAGAGCAGCGGCTCCTTGATCAGCACGCCGTAGGCGCACACGCACAGCGCGTCGGGCTCGGCGACGGCGATCCGCTCGAGCACCTCGGGAGCGTGGAGGCGCTCCGGCTGGATCAGCTCGAGGCCGAGCTCGCGCGCCCTCACCGCCACCGGCGGCGGCGTCAACGACCGCCCGCGCCCGGCCCGGCTGTCGGGCCGCGAGACGACGAGCACCGGCTTGTGCGGCCCGCCGGCGAGACGGTCGAGCACGGCCGCCGCGAAGTCCGAGGTGCCGAGATAGACGATGCGCATCTAGGAAGCGACGCCGAGCGGCGCGCCCGCTTCTTCGCGCAGGATGCGCATCGCCTGCTTGCGCTCCTCGCGCGAGGTGCGCTCGAGGATCAGCACGCCGTCGAGATGGTCCATCTCGTGCTGGATCACGCGCGCCTCGAGCCCCGAGGCCTCGATCATCAGCGCGTCTCCGTACTCGTCAAATGCGCGCACCCGCACATAGATCGGCCGCTCGACGTCGACGAGCACTCCCGGCAGCGAGAGGCAGCCCTCCTCGAGCGCCTCGGTGTCGCTCCCGGACCACTCGAGCACCGGATTGACGAGCGCCGCGACGGGCGCGTCGGGCTCGACGCGGTACACGAGCACGCGGTGCATGACCCCGAGCTGGGTCGCCGCGAGCCCGATCCCGAGGGCGTCGTGCATCAGCTGACCCATGCGCCGCACCTCTTCGCGCAGCGCGTCGTCGAAGCGCTCGATCGGCAGCGCGCGGCTCTTGAGCGAGGGGTCGCCGTACTTGCGGACGAGCCGCAGCGCGGCGTCGCGGCGCGCGCGCGTCTCCGGATCGAGACGGGCGACGCGGTCCTCGGCCGCGACCTCGGGCGCCTCGCTCTCGACCTCGACCTCGACCGGCGGAATGGGATCGGCGTGCTCGGACATCAGCGAAGGCCAGTCTATTGCGGGTCGACGTCCACGGAGAACGCCACGTGGCGGTGCGCGCGGTCGCGCGCGGCCCGCTCCACGGCGGTGCGCACGGCGGCGATGGCGGCCTCCCGGCGCTGGGTCTTGACGACGAGCTGGAAGCGGTCGCGACCGCGCAGGCGGAACAGCGGCGCCGGGCCGAGCACCTCGGATCCGGCGCCCGCGCGCGCGTTCAGCGCGTCGCCCACCTGGCCCGCCGCCGCGCGCGCCGCCACGGCGTCCTCGGCCAGGAAGACGATCCGGATCAGGTCGGCGAACGGCGGGTAGCGCAGCGCCTCGCGGCGCCCGAGCTCGCCGGTCACGAAACCCTCGGTGTCGTGCTGCGCGGCGGCGAGGATCGCGGGCGCGTCGGGCGAGGCCGTCTGCACGAGCACGTGGCCGCCGCGCGGGCCGCGGCCGGCGCGCCCCGCGAGCTGGGCGATCAGCGCGAACGTGCGCTCCTCGGCGCGGAAGTCGGGGAAGCGCAGGGTCGAGTCGGCGTCGAGCACGACGCCGAGGGTCACGTCGGGGAAGTCGTGGCCCTTGGCCACCATCTGCGTGCCGAGCAGCAGCCCCGCGGGCGCGGCGTCGAAGCGCGCGAGCAGCTCTGGCACCGCGTCCTTGGCGCCCGCCGTGTCGGCGTCGAGACGGAACACCGGCACCTCGAGCGCCTCGCTCAGCTCGTGCTCGATGCGCTCGGTGCCGGCTCCGTAGCGCGCGACCGCCAGCGAGCCGCAGGCGTCACAGCGCTGCGGGACGGGCTCGCGATGGCCGCAGTGGTGACAGGCCATCGCGCCCTGCGCGCGATGCAGCACGAGCGCGACGTCGCACTGCGGGCACTCCCAGACCTTGCCGCAGCTGCGGCAGGTGAGGAAGTTCGACCAGCCGCGGCGGTTGAGCAGGACGATCGCCTTGCGCGCGTCACCGAGCGCCCGCCGCGTCTCGGGGTGCAAGGGATGACCGGCGCCGCGCATGTCGAGCACGCGCACGGGCGGCAGCGGGCGGCCGTCGGCGCGCTCGCGCAGCGACAGCCGCGGCAGCGCCGCCCACGTCTCCGGCCGCGGCGTGGCCGAGCCCACCAGCAGCCGCGCGCCCGCGCGGCGAGCCCGCTCGGCCGCCACGCGGCGGGCGTCGTAGCGCGGGTCGCCCTCGTGCTTGTAGGAGGCGTCGTGCTCCTCGTCGACCACCACGAGCCCGAGGTCGGCGACGGGGGCGAAGACGGCCGAGCGCGGCCCGACCGCGATCCGCGCCTCGCCGGAGCGCAGCCGCCGCCACTCGTCGTAGCGCTCGCCCTCCCCCAGCGCCGAGTGCAGCAGCGCGACGGTGTCGCCGAAGCGGGCCTGGAAGCGCCCGACCGTCTGCGGGGTCAGCGCGATCTCCGGCACCAGCACGATCACGCCCTCGCCGCGCGCGAGCGCCGCCTCGGCGGCGCGCAGGTAGACCTCGGTCTTGCCCGAGCCGGTGACCCCGTGGAGCAGGTGCGCGCCGCCCGCCTCGACCGCCTCGAGCGCCGCGGCCTGCTCGGAGGTCAGCTCGACGGTGCGGTCCGCCCGCGGCCGCGTCAGCGGCTCGCGCCGCTCCGCGCGCGACTCGAGCGCGATGAGCCCGCGCGCCTCCAGCCGCCGCAGCGAGCCGAGCTCGGCGCCCGCGGGCCCCGGCAGCCGGTCGAGCAGCGCGCGCTGTCGCTCGCTCAGCCGCTCGCCCTCGAGGCTCGCCTCGGTACGACGGGCCCACAGCCGCATCCGCGGCTTGCCCGGCGGCGGCAGCACGAGCGAGAGCGCGCGAGCGGGCGTCGAGGCGTACTCCGCCGCCATCCACAGCGCGAGCTCGACGAGGTCGGCAGGCACCGAGTCCGCCCGCACCGCGCTCGGCGCGACGAGCCGCTCCGGTGGCAGCTCGCTCTCGGCCGCGAGCCCGACCACGACGCCGTCGAGGCGCTGGTGGCCGAACGGGACCCGCACGACCGAGCCGACCGCGACCGGCTCGGCGGGGAGCGCGTAGTCGAACGGCCCCGACAGCCGGCGGGTGGTGGTGAGGGGCTCGACCTGGGCGATCATGAGTGGGTCACTGACCGATGACGCTATTAGGGTCATCGGCCGTGAGCGCGAACCGCGTGCTGCTCGGCGACAACCTCGAGCTCATGCGCGACGAGCCCGCCGAGAGCGTCCAGATGGCCTATCTCGATCCTCCGTTCAACACGGGCTCGGATCGCACCCGCCGCACGCTCTCCACCACCGCCGACCCGGACGGCGACCGCACCGGCTTCGGCGGCCGCCGCTACGCGACGCGGCTGCTCGAGGAGTCCTCCTATCGCGACGCCTTCGACGACTACCTCGGCTTCCTCGAGCCACGGCTGCGCGAGGTCTGGCGGCTGCTCCACCCGACCGGCACGCTCTACTTCCACATCGACTGGCGCGAGGCGCACTACTGCAAGCTGCTGCTCGACGAGCTGTTCGGGCGGCCGTGCTTCCTCAACGAGCTGATCTGGGCCTACGACTACGGTGCCAAGCCGCGTCGTCGCTGGCCGCCGAAGCACGACACGATCCTCGTCTACGTCAAGGACCCGGCGACGTACTTCTTCGACGCCGAGGCGGTCGATCGCGAGCCCTACATGGCGCCCGGCCTCGTCACGGCGGAGAAGGTCGCGCGCGGCAAGCGCCCCACCGACGTCATGTGGCACACGATCGTCTCCCCCACCGGGCGCGAGAAGACGGGCTATCCGACGCAGAAGCCCGAGGGGCTGCTGCGGCGCTTCGTCCAGGCCTCGAGCCGCGCCGGCGACCTGTGCCTCGACCCGTTCGCCGGCTCGGGCACGCTGGGAGCCGTCGCGGCCAAGCTCGATCGGCGCTTCCTGCTCATGGACGAGAGCGCCGACGCGGTGGCGCTCGCAACGCGGCGTTGCGCCGGCGCAACGCCCGTCCAGGGCGCGTGACACCTTCGTCACAAAGCGCGAGTCGTCTGACAAGCGCACGTGCGATTCGACTACTCGGGGTACCCTGACAGTCGAGCCCACCGCGGGAGGCTCAATCGAATGCTGCCCTGGGGATACCGACACCCACGACTGAAGATCGCCGGCGTGGCCCTGGCCGCGGGCCTGCTTGTCGGCGCTCTATTGACGCTCGCAGTCGGCCGGCCGCAGCTCGCGGCGTTCGGCAACCCGCAGCAGTCGACCGCCGACGCGATCGCGAGCGACCGGGCGGAGGCAGCACCCGCCAAAGCCAAGGCCAAGGCCAAGCCGAAGCCGAAGCCGGCCAAGCGCACGCCGGCGAAGCACAAGCGGGCCAAGCACCGGCCCGCGAAGCACAGCGCCCTGGCGCCGGCCGCCGCGGCAACCCCCACGGCCACGCCTGACGGCGACAAGGCCGAGCGCAAGACGAGCAGGCCCACGCCGGTCGCCGCGCCTCGCCGCCGCGCCGCGAGCCCGCGCGTCGTCCAGAGGCCCGGGAACACGATCGTCCCGCGGAAGCGCTCCACCAGGACCCCGACCGCGAAGCCGGCGCCGGCGACCCCCGCCCCCCCGGCACCGGCACCGGCCCCCGCCGCCGCGCCGGCGCCCCAGCCCGCCCCCGCGCCCACGCCGGCCCCGACGAAGCCCGGCGGCGGCCACGGCCATGGCAACGGCCACGGGGGCGACGACGACCTCCCGGGCCCCGGCGGCGGTTAGCGCGCGCGGCCCCGGCCGCGCCAACCTGATCGGCGAGCACACGGACTACAACGGCGGCCTCGCGCTGCCGTTCGCGATCGACCGTGGCGTCACGGCCACCGCCGAGCCGCTCGACGGCGACCACGTCGAGGTCGTCGCGGAGGACCTCGGCGAGACCGACGCCTTCCCGCTCTCCGGCCCCGAGCGCACCGAGGGCTGGCGCGCGTTCGCGCGCGGCATCGTGGCCGAGCTCAGCGCGGCGGGCGTCGAGCTCGTGCCGGCCCGCATCGCCTTCTCCGGCGACGTTCCCCAGGGGTCCGGGCTGTCCTCCTCGGCCGCGCTCGAGACGGCGCTGTGCCTCGCGCTCCTCGGCGTCGCAGGCGCCGAGGAACCCGACCGCGTGGAGCTCGCGAAGCTGTGCTCCCGCGTCGAGAACGACTGGGTGGGCGCCGAGACCGGGCTGCTCGACCAGCTCGCATCGCTGCTCGGCGCGGAAGGGCACGCGTTGCGGATCGACTTCGCCACGCTCGCGATCGAGCGCGTCCCGCTCGACCTGCGCGGGTGGCAGCTCGTGACGATCGACTCCGGCGCCGCGCACGAGCACGCGGGATCGGGCTACAACGAGCGCCGCGAGGAGTGCGAGGCGGCGGCGCGCGAGCTCGGCGTTGCGTATCTGAGCGAGGCGACCCCGGCGGCCGTTGAGCGGCTCCCCGAGCCGGGGCGGCGGCGCGCGCGCCATGTGCTGAGCGAGAACGCGCGCGTCGACGCCACTGTGAACGCTCTGCGTGCCGGTGACATGGAGGCGGTCGGCGGCCTGCTCGACGCGTCGCACGCGAGCCTGCGCGACGACTACGACGCCTCGGTGCCCGAGGTCGAGGCGGCCGTCAAGCGCCTCGAGCGGGCCGGAGCGGCCG
>JAXDGC010000031.1:0-5434 GCA_034665245.1 Solirubrobacteraceae bacterium
TTTCGGCGATCATCCGCCCACAAGGACGACGAGGAGGAGCACGGTGTCGAAGCACCAGGAGCAGATCATCGCGGCGGCCAAGGGCAAGCTCGACGAGGAGATCCTCGGGGCGGCCTTCGGCAAGCCGCGTGGTGCCACGACGGCAGTGGCCGGCGGAGGGCTGATCGGCAGGGAGATCGGCGCTCAGTGGGCCGGCAAGCAACGGAAGGGTGCCGAGGCCGCGGGGATCGCCATCGGCAACCCGGGCGCGGTCGCCGTCACGCGGAGCAGCCTCGTGACGATGAAGGTGAAGGTCAGCGCCATGGGCGCGATCAAGGAGATCACCGAGGTCCTCAGCACCGTCCCGCTCGGCGAGGTGGATTCGCTCGAGGTGAAGCGCATGGGGATGAGCGGCGTGATGGAGATCAGCGCCGGCGGGAGCTCGTTCAAGCTCGAGGGCAAGCCCGGCGACATGAAGGAGCTCGCCGAGGTCTTCGCGCGTGCCAGGGCGGCGGCCTGACGGCCGTCACGCGTAGCTCAGGCGCTCCCACTCGAGCTGTGTGCCGTCCTGCGCAACGAGCCAACGGTCGGTGCACTCTGCTCCCTCGCGGTACATGTACACACAGCCGTCGTCTGCGACCGCGGAGATGTAGTGGTGGGATTGGTTGGCGTCGGCGAATCTCGCCTGTGCCGGGCTGAGGGGCCATGCGTCGGTCATGTGGTCAGTGTCGGCGCCGCGGTGGGTCCCATCCATCGGGCGATAGGGGGATCTTTTCGCCGACTGTGAGAGGGTGCGCGCGAAAATGATTCGAGGAGGAAGCATGCGCCGGTTGCTCACGTCCGTGATGCTGCTCGGGCTGGTGGTGCCCGGCTCGGCCTTCGCGCAGGGCTCGTCGCCGAGCTTCTCGCAGCTTGCGGGCGATCGTGCGTGCGTCTCGCAGGAGCCGCCGCTGCCCTTCGAGGAGGATGCGATCGAGGGTTGCTCGCGGGCGCGCGGGCTGCTGAAGGCGCATGCCGTCGTGGTCTCTCCCGATGACAAGCAGGTCTATGTCGCCTCGACCGGCGCCGGCGCGAGCGGCTCGGACGCGATCGTGGGCTTCGCGCGGGCGGGCGACTCCGGCTCGCTGACCTCCGCGGGATGCGTGAGCGACACGGGCGGTGACGGGCGGACGGGCACGGACGGCTTCTGCGCCGACGGCGACGCGCTGCTCGGGGCGGACGCCCTCGCGTTGAGCCCGGACGGGCGCGACCTCTACGCGGTCTCGGCGATCTCGGCCGGCGTCACCTGGTTCGCGCGCGACGCCGCGAGCGGCAAGCTCACGCCGGCCGGTTGCATCAAGGACTTCCCGCGCGCCGACCGCTGCTCGGGCAGCTCCGGGCTCGCGGGTGCCTCGGGCGTTGCGGTCAGTCCCGACGGCAAGAACGTCTACGTCACGGCGGCGACCTCGGGGTCGCTGCTGGTGTTCGGGCGCGACGCCGACACCGGCGATCTGACTCCGGTGGCGTGCGTCAGCGACGACGGCTCGGACGGGCGCTGCACGGACGGCACCGGCCTGTTCGGGGCGAGCAGCGTGACGGTCGCGCCCGACGGCGGCCAGGTGTTCGTGACCGCCGCCGCGGTCGGCGCCGTCACCGCCTACGCGCGCGACAAGGACGACGGCACGCTCACCCCGCAGGACTGCCTGCTCGACAACGCGCCGAAGGGCGGCTCCTGCCGGACGGCGCCGGGGATCGCGGGCGCGGCCGCGAGCGCGATCAGCCCGGACGGCAAGACGCTGTTCGTCGCCAGCACGGAGGACAGCACGCTGGCGCTGTTCGACCGCGATCCCGCCACCGGGAAGCTGACGGCCGGGACGTGCTTCGTGCACGAGGACCCGCAGGGCGACGACGCGGTCAACCCGGACGACACGAGCGCCGACGAAGCGGCCACGGACAACTGTCGCCCCGCGAAGGCCATCGGGGGCGCGCTCGCGGTCACCGTCGCGGCGGACGGTCGCGCGGTGTTCGTCGCGGGCTCTGACTACCTCGCCGCCTTCCAGCGCAACCCGTCGACCGGAGCGCTCGATCAGTTCGGGTGTGCGGAGGACGACCCGACCTACAAGTCGTGCGCGCAGGCCACGGGTGTGTCCGGCGCGAGCGGGCTCGCGGTGAGCTCCGACGGCCGCTCGCTCTACGTGGCCAACGACTCCTCGCACTCGGTCGCGGTCTTCGCCGCCTCCGTCGCGATCGCGAGCCGCGCGGCGACGGTCGACCGGCGCGGGCGCTTCAGCGTCCGGCTGTCATGCCCGCGGGCGAGGAAGAACGCGTGCGACGGGCGGCTGCGCGTGGGCGCCGCGAGGGCGCGCGGCTACCACGTCCGCGCCGGCGCGGCGCGCTCCGTGCGGGCGCAGCTGCCGAAGCGGCTGCGGGGGGTCGTGCGCCGGCGCGGGCGGGTGCGCGTGACCGTGGCCGCGCGCGACGCCCGGCGCCTCACGCGACCGTCGACGCGCAGGGTGCTGGTGCGCCGCCGCTAGCCGGTGGACACGCCGCCCGAGGATTTGGAACCCTGGTGGCGGACATTCACGAACCGACCGGGGGGCGAGTTCATGGGCACCATCCATTCAGATCGCAGCATCGCGGACTCGCCGCTGTCCAACGGGGATCTTGCGCCGACCGAAGCGAACCGGCGGACGTGGGGCACATACGACTTCGCGGCGCTCTGGATCGGCCTGTCGATCGTCACCACCACCTACACGCTCGCGTCCGGCCTGATCGCGGCCGGGATGTCGTGGTGGCAGGGGCTGCTGACGGTCTCGCTCGGCAACCTGATCGTGCTGATCCCGATGCTGCTCAACGGCCATCCGGGCACGAAGTACGGCATCCCGTTCCCGGTCCTGGTGCGCTCGAGCTTCGGCATTCGGGGTGCGAACGTGGCGGCGATGGCGCGCGCGCTTGTCGCCTGCGGCTGGTTCGGCATCCAGACGTGGATCGGCGCGCTCGCGATCGACGCGCTGATGGCCACGCTGTGGAACGGCTGGGCCGATATCGGCCTCCACAAGGCGATCGCGTTCGGGGCCTTCTGGGTGATCGAGGTGGCGATCATCCTGCGCGGGATCGAGGGCATCCGCTGGCTCGAGCGCACAGCCGCGCCGCTGCTGATCGGCGGCAGCGTCGCGCTGCTGGTCTGGGGCTTCGACGCCGGCGGCGGGGTCGGCAACGTGTTCTCGGCCTCGTCCAAGCTCGTGACCGACAACCAGAGCTTCTGGTCGCTGTTCGCGCCCGGCCTGGCGGCGAACATCGGCTATTGGATCACGCTCTCGCTCAACATCCCGGACTTCACGCGCTATGCCCGCAACCAGCGCTCGCAGATCCTCGGCCAGTCGCTCGCGATGCCGCTGACGATGACCGCGTTCTCGTTCGTCGGCATCGCGGTGACCGCCGCCACGATCGTGATCTACGGCGAGGCGATCTGGGATCCGGTCGCGCTCGTCGCGCGCCTGCTCAAGGACCTGCCGATCCTGCTCGTGCTGGCGATGATCGTGATCGTGATCGCGCAGCTCTCGACCAACATGGCGGCCAACGTCGTCTCGCCCTCCAACGACTTCTCCAACCTCTCGCCGCGACAGATCTCGTTCCGGGCCGGGGGCGTGATCACCGCCGTGATCGGGATCGTGTCGTTCCCGTGGAAGCTCTACGACGACGTCGGGGCGTACATCTTCACATGGCTCGTCGGCTACGGCAGCCTGCTCGCCGCGTTCGCGGGCGTGATGATCGTCGACTACTGGATCCTGCGCAAGACGGTGCTCGACGTCGTCGAGCTCTACCGGGTAGGCGGCCGCTACTGGTACTCCGGCGGCTACAACGTGCGCGCGCTGGTGGCGGTCGCGATCGGCGTCGTCCCGGTCATCCCGGGCTTCCTGCACGCCGCCACGACGAAGGGCGGCGTCGTGGCCGACCCGACCTTCCTCGACCAGCTCTACCGCTACGGCGTGTTCGTCGCGTTCGGGCTGGCCGCCGTCTCGTACTTCCTGATGGCCCAGGCCGCGACTCGCGAGGCGACCTCACCCGCCATGGCGGAGTGACCGCGCGCCCATGACCACGGTTCGCGAGGCGACCTTCGAGATGCTGCGCGCCCGCGGCATGACCACGGTGTTCGGCAATCCCGGCTCGACGGAGCTGCCGTTCCTGGCCGAGTTCCCCGAGGACTTCCGCTATGTGCTCGGCCTCCACGAGGGCGTGGCGGTGGGCATCGCCGACGGCTACGCGCAGGCGAGCGGCCGGCCCGCGCTCGTCAACCTGCACACCGCGCCGGGGGTCGGCAACGCGATGGGGGCGATCTTCACCGCGCAGTCCAACAAGTCGCCGCTCGTGATCACCGCGGGCCAGCAGGCGCGCTCGCTGATGACGCTGCAGGCGCTGCTGACCAACCGCGACGCCGCGCGGATGCCGCACCCGCTCGTGAAGTGGAGCTACGAGCCCCCGCGGGCCGAGGACGTCCCGCACGCGCTCGCGCGCGCGACCCACCTCGCCGCGCTGCCGCCGAAGGGTCCCGTGTTCGTCTCGATCCCAATGGACGACTGGCGCGCGGAGGTCGACGACGCCGCGGTCGCCCACCAGACGACCCGGACGGTGGAGGGGCGCGCGGGCGCCGACCCGGCACTCGTGCGCGCGCTCGCCCAGCGCCTCGGGGCGGCCGCGAACCCGGTGCTCGTCGCCGGGGGAGACGTCGACGCGAGCGGCGGCTGGGAGGCCGCCGTCGCGCTCGCCGAGAAGCTGCGGCTGCCGGTCTGGGCCGCGCCCGCCACCGGCGGCGGCCGGGTCGGCTTCCCCGAGGACCACCCGCACTTCCAGGGCGTGCTCCCGCCTGCGGTCGGCCCGGTCTCCGAGACGCTCGCGGGCCACGACCTGATCCTCGTCGCGGGGTCGTCCGTGTTCGCGTACTACCCCAACCTCCCAGGGCCGCTCCTGCCGGAGGGCGCGGCGCTCGTGGCGATCACGAGCGACCCGGACGAGGCCGCGCGGGCGCCGATGGGCGACGCGATCGTGGCCGACGTCAAGCTCACGCTCGAGGCGCTGCTGGCCGAGGTCGACCCCTCCGAGCGCGCCGCGCCCGAGCCGCGCGCGGCGTCGGCGCCGCCCGAGGACTCGGACCCGATGAGCCCCTCGGCGGCGATCGCCGCGCTCGCCGACGCCTTCCCGGACGACGGCGTGGTCGTGCCCGAGTCGCCCGCCACGACGTTCGCCATCCGCGACCGGCTGCGGCTCTCGCGCCCGGGCTCGTACTACTTCACCGCCGGCGGCGGCCTCGGCTTCGCGCTGCCCGCGTCGATCGGCGTGCAGATGGCCGACCCCGGCCGGCCCGTGGTGTGCGTGCTCGGCGAGGGCTCCGCGCAGTACGCGATCCAGGGGTTCTGGACGGCGGTCGCCTACGACGTCCCGGTCACGTTCCTCGTGCTGCGCAACGAGGAGTACGCGA
>JAXDGC010000032.1:0-10903 GCA_034665245.1 Solirubrobacteraceae bacterium
GGTGTCCCCGCGACCACGGGCCGCTGCGGGTCTCCGGCGTCCAGTCCGGGGTGTTCTCGGGGCCGGCCGGCAGCACCGTCGGCCAGCAGCCGTTCCGGGACGGCCTCGTCGTGCGCGAGGCCCAGCCGGCGCACTGGGGCTGGACCCCGCACCACGAGCGCCTCGAAGTGCGCGCGCGGATGGATCTCAGCCCGCGCTCGATGGCCTCGGTGTGGATGGTCGGGCTGGAGGACGAGCCGGCGCGCTGTGGCGAGATCTGCATCTTCGAGGTCTTCGGCGACGCCCCTCAGGCCGTCGGCATGGGCATCCACCCGTTCCGCGATCCGGCCCTCAGCGACGAGTTCGCCACCGAGCGGGTGGCGATCGACGTCACCGAGCTCCACGTCTACGCGGCGGATTGGCGTGACGGACGGGTCGACTTCCTCATCGACGGCGAGCACGTCAGGACCGTCCACCAGGCCCCGGACTACCCGATGCAGATGATGGTCGCCGTGTTCGACTTTCCGGACCATGCCGCCGCCCCAGAGCACGCCGATCACGTGCCGGAGCTGGCCGTGGACCACGTCCGCGGCGCCGCGTGGCTCACCAGACGTCACCCTCGCGCCAGTCGCAGGTCAGCTCAGCGGTGAGATCCAGCACGGCCGCGCCGGGCAGGACGTAGACGCCACCGTCCTCCTCGGCGGTGCGCACGACGCCCGCCGGCGTGAGCGCCGAGGTCGGGCCCTGCCACTGCTGCCAGCCACGGCCGGCGTAGAACCGCGCCGCCTCGTCGGTCGCCCCGAGCGCGCCGAGGTCGTAGGCGCCGCGCACCACGCGCTCCAGCGCGTCCATCATCGCCGACGCGTGCCCGCGCCGGCGCTGGCCGGCGCGCACCGCCACGCCCTCGACGTAGCCGGTGCGCAGCGCCCGCCCGCCGTGCAGCAGACGCCGCAGGACCACGGCGGCATGCCCGACCAGCTCGTCGCCCTCCCAGGCGACGGCGTGCACGCCGCCCAGGGAGTGCTCCCAGTCGTGCTCGGTCATGTCGTCGAAGACCTCGTCGAGCAGCGCCCGCGCAGCCGTGAGCGTCGCGGCGTCGAGGTCGGCCGTGTGGGCGGTGCGGACCGCGGTCATCCTCAGGGGGCGGGCTGCTGGTCGAAGCCGGCGCGCGTGGCCGCGAGTGCTTCGTCGCCGGTCTCCTGGAGCGCGCGCAGGAAGGCTCCGAAGCCATAGCTCGGCGTGTGGAGGCAGAGGACGCGCGCCGGCGCGGGACACCAGACGGCGTGCGGCACGCCCGGCGGCACCTGCACCCACGACCCCGCTCCCGCGCGGTGCTCGCGGCCGCCGGCCGCGAGCGCCAGCTCGCCCTCGAGCACGTAGAACGACTCGGCGTGACGCTCGTGGACGTGCGGCGCCGGGGGACCGGCGAGATCGCTCCACGCGTCCGCGACCGCGATCTCCTCGACGTCCGCGAGCAGCGTCATGCCGCCGGCCCGGAGCGCCTCGCCCCCCACGACCGCCTCGGTGGCCGGGCGGGTGCCCTCCGAGGGCGGCGGCTCCTGGTCGTAGACGAGCGTGCGGCCGTCGCGCATCGCGCGCATGTAGTCCGCGAAGCCCACCCCGGGCGCGTGCAGGTTGAGGTAGCGCAGCTCCGCGCCGGTCTGGTTGCGGAATCCGTGGACGACGAGCGGCGGTACGCGAGCGAGCGTCCCCGCGGGCACCGTGACCCCCTCACCCTCCGGGCCGAGCCGGAGCGTCAGCTCGCCCTCGAGGACGTAGAACAGGTCGGTGTGGCGGCGGTGGATGTGCAGGTCCGCGCCGTCGCGGTGCGGGCCGAACCGCGACCATGTCGCGTGCAGCGTGTCGTGGTCGGAGAGGATCTCGACCCGCCGGTCCGGCGCGTCGCCGATCACCTCGCCGCCGGCGGGCGGGACGACGGTCGGCTCGCTCACGTGGCGTCGCGCTCGAGCCGGTCGATCAGCGCGCGCACCTGCCCGTCGACCTCGCGCTCGCCGAGCTGCACGCGATGGCGGCGGTTCCCCGCGATCACGGTCACGTCGTACTGGAACCGGTCGGGCGCGCCGGCCCGCGCCTGCTCGGCACTCGCCCGGTTCAGCAGCGCCTCGAGCCCTGCGCGCTCCTGCGGATCGAGCTCGTCGGCCGAGACGGCCGCGCGCACCGGGATGTTCGCGAAGCCGCCGCTGCGCTCGAACTCGATCCGCTCCGGCTCGCCGGCCATCAGGTCACTCCCACGCCGCTCCAGCATGCGTCGACGGCGTTGGCCTCGGCGCTGCCGGCGCCGTAGAGCTGTCGCGCCGTCGCCGTGGTGCGGTCGGCGAACTGACGGAAGGTCGCGTCCGCCCGCACGAGCGGGTCGCGCAGCGTCTCGTACCAGATCCGCCCGGCCTTCTCCCACGCCGGCCCGCCCAGCGCCAGCGACAGCTCGGCGAACGCCTTGTTCGGGATGCCCGAGTTCGTGTGCACGCCGCCGTTGTCGCTCATCGTCTGCACGTAGCCGTCCATGTGCGCAGGCTGGTTGTCGCCGTCCCAGGCGGTGCCGGGCTCGATCATCGATCGCAGCGCGCGGCCGGGGAAGCCGGGCTTGACGATGTCGGCGCCGATCAGCCAGTCGGCCTGGTCGGCGTCCTGGCCGAGCTTGTACTGCTTGACGAGGCTGCCGAAGACGTCGGAGATCGACTCGTTCAGGGCGCCGGACTGGTTGAGGTACTGCAGGCCCGCCTCGTGCTCGGTCACGCCGTGCGTCAGCTCGTGGCCGATCACGTCGAGCGACTTGGTGAAGCGGTCGAACGTCTTGCCGTCGCCGAACACCATCTCCTCGCCGTCCCAGAACGCGTTGTCGTACTCGCGCCCGTAGTGGACCCAGCCGTGCAGCGGCATGCCCGCGTCGTCGATCGAGTCGCGCTTGAACGTCTCCCAGTAGAACGTGTAGGTGTCGCCCAGGCCGTCGTAGGCCTCGTTGACGGTCACATCGTCGCCGGCCGGCTCGCCCTCGGCCCGCACCTGCTCGGGGTCGCTCGGCGGCTCGAGGCCGTGGCAGTCGAAGATCGTGCGCTGCGGCTGGCCGGCCGTCGCGCTCTGGCGCACGGTCGCGCGGTTCGCGCGCGCGCCGGTCAGCGCGTTGTGGACGCGGGCGAGGCGCAGGCTCGCGTCGAGCGACAGGGTGCGCAACAGCGCGTCGCGCTCCTCGGCGCTGCCCCTGCGGGCCAGCTCCTCGAGCAGCACCGGCGGGATGATGCAGGCGATCGAGCAGCGCTCGCGCATGGGTCCTCCAGGGGTCGGGATCAGGCGGGAAACTCGGCCAGCACCCACTCGGGGCTGAGCTCGGGGCGTCGGTAGGAGCGGCCGTGGACCTGGACGTAGTCGCCCGTGCGCGGGTTCATCGGGAGGTCGCGCTCGATCGGATACCACTCGTTGTGCTGGCGGATGAGCTCGTTGAGGTCATCGAAGCGGGCGGCATGGGCGAGCGCGTGCCAGCGGCGGGCGAACAGCGCGCGATCGCCGTCGCACTCGCCCTCCAGCGCGGCGTAGGCGTCGGCGAGGCGCTGCCGCTCCCGGGCGATCCTGCCGTCCACCTCGATCACCCGCTCCATCCAGCGCGGCAGCCCGCCGGCCTTGAGGTAGTTCTCGAGCGTCCGCCGCGACTGCCGGATGCGCTCCGAGAAGGGCCGCCCCAGCGCGTCCTCGGTGATGAGGCTCCGCCGCACGAGCCGTTCGACCGACGAGTCCTGCTGCTCGCTCACCCGCTGAAGTCTAAGAACTCGCGCGCCGCGCGGCTCTCAGCAACTTCACAGGAAGCGTGGCGATACTGCCTGCGATGAACTCGGCCGCCCCATCCCACCGCGTGCTCGTCGTCGACGACGAGCCGAACATCGTCGACGTCATCTCGATGGCCCTGCGCTACCAGGGCTTCACGGTCGAGTCCGCGGGCACCGGCGCGGAGGCGCTGTCGGCGGTGGCGGACTTCAAGCCCGACCTGATCGTGCTCGACGTGATGCTCCCCGACATGGAGGGCTTCGACGTCGCGCGCCGGCTCGGCGCCCAGCGCGGCCGCGTCCCGATCATCTTCCTGACGGCGCGTGACGCCACCGACGACAAGATCCGCGGCCTCAGCCTCGGCGGCGACGACTACGTCACCAAGCCGTTCAGCCTCGAGGAGCTGGTCGCCCGCATCCGCTCGATCCTGCGCCGCAGCGGCCTCGCCGAGGCGGAGTCGAGCCGGCTCGTGTTCGAGGACCTCGAGCTCGACGAGGACGCTCACGAGGTGATGCGCGGCGGCTCTCACGTCGACCTGACCGCGACCGAATACCGGCTGCTGCGCTACCTCATGCTCAACCCGCGCCGCGTGCTCACGCGCGCGCAGCTGCTGGAGCACGTGTGGGACTACGACTTCGGCGGTGACGCGCGCGTGCTCGAGACCTACGTCTCCTACCTCCGCCGCAAGCTCGACACCCACGGCCCGCCGCTCATCCACACCGTGCGCGGGGTCGGGTACGCGCTGCGCACACCGCGCACGTGATGTCATCGCTGCGCGCGCGGCTGCTCGCCGCCGTGCTCGTCGTGGCCGCCGTCGGACTGCTGCTGCTCGCCGCCATCACCTACGCCGAGCAGCGCTCCTACCAGCTCGACCGCGTCGACGACCAGGCGCGCGCGGGCATCGCCGCCGTCGAGGGCGCGCTCGCCCAGCAGGGGATCGGCGAGCACCGCGAGCCCGACCGCGGGCCGCGCGACGGCGGCCCGCCCCACGGCGGCGGCCCGGGCGTGGGCCTGCCGGCCGGCACCTACGGCGAGCTCCGCGACGCGGACGGCACGGTGCACCCGATCGTCTTCGACTACGGGCAGAACGTGACGGCGACGCCCGTCATCCCCGCCAAGCTCCCCATCGGCAAGCCGTTCACCGTCCACGGGCGCACGGGTGATGAATCCCAGTACCGCGTCGTCGCCACGCGCCAGCGCGGCGGGTCGGGTATCACCCTGGTGGCGGTCCCGCTGCGCGACGTCGACGACAGGCTCAACCGGCTCCTGGTGGTCGAGGGCTTCGTGATCGCGGGCGTGCTCATGCTGCTCGCCGCCGTCGCGTGGATCCTCGTCCGCGTCGGGCTGCTGCCGCTCGACCGCATCGGGCACACGGCGAGCCGGATCGCCGGCGGCGACCTCTCGCATCGCGTCGCCGGCACGGACGCGCGCACCGAGGTCGGCCGCGTCGGGCTCGCGATGAACGCCATGCTCGACCGCCTCGAGGTCGCGTTCGCCGAGCGCCAGGCGAGCGAGGACCGGCTGCGGCAGTTCATCGCCGACGCGTCGCACGAGCTGCGGACGCCGCTGGCGTCGATCCGCGGCTACGCGGAGCTGTTCCGGATGGGCGCGGCCAACCGGCCGGCCGACGTCGAGAAGTCGATGCGGCGGATCGAGGACGAGGCGGCGCGCATGGGCGTGCTGGTCGAGGACCTGCTGACGCTCGCGCGCCTCGACGAGGTGGCGGACGCGCCGCACACCGACGTCGACCTCGCGAAGCTCGCTCGCGACGCCGCCGACGACGCCCGCGCGACCGCACCCGGCCGCGCGATCACGGTGGCCGGCGACAGCGCGGCGGTGGTGCTCGGCGACGCCCACCAGCTGCGCCAGGTGCTCGCCAACCTGCTCCGCAACGCGCTGGTGCACACGCCCGCCGCAAGCCCCATCGAGGTCGCGGTCGCCGCGAGTGGATCGGACGTCCGCCTCGAGGTGCGCGACCACGGTCCCGGCCTGCCGACGGACGACCCCGACGCGCTGTTCGAGCGCTTCTGGCGCGCCGAGGGCGGGCGCGAGCGGGGCAGGAGCGGCGCCGGCCTCGGCCTCGCGATCGTGGCGGCGATCGTCGGCGCCCACCGCGGCCACGTGACCGCCGCCAACGCTGACGGCGGTGGGGCCGCGTTCGTCGTGACGCTGCCCGCCGCGGCGGACGGCGTGCCGCGCTACCGCGTCTCGGCCTGATCGCGGAGCTGCGCGTCGAAGAAGCGCAGGATGCGCTGCCACGCGTCCTCGGCCGACGGGCCGTGGTAGCCGACCCCGGCGACGCGCAGCAGCGCCCCGCCCGGGCCGAACGGGTGCGTGTTGAGGAAGGAGTGGCCCGCGCCCGGGTACTCCTTGACGTCGTGTGGCACGCCGGCGCGCTCGAGCGCCGGCTCGAGCTGGGCCGCGGTCCCGCGCAGCGTGCGGTCCTTGCCGCCGTAGCTGGCCACGATCGGGCAGGCTCCGCGCAGCACGCCGTCGAGGTCCTCCGGCAGGTGCGCGTAGTTGACCGCTGAGACGTCGAACTGCCGCGCGGTCAGCAGCGCGAAGCTGCCGCCCATGCAGAACCCGATCACGCCGACGCGGCCGGTGCAGTCGGGGCGCTCGCGCAGCCAGGCGCGCGCCGCCTCGATATCGGCGAAGGCCGCGCCCTCGCCGCTCATCACCGAGCGGAAGGTCGCGCGGATGCAGCGCGCGACGCCGCCGGCGCTGTAGAGGTCGGGGGCGACCGCGAGGTAGCCGGCCGCCGCGAGCCGCTCGGCCTGCCGGCGGATGTCGTCGATCAGACCGAACGCCTCGTGGAGCACGACGACGCCGGGCCAGGGCCCGTCGCCGACGGGCGGCATAGCGAGGTGGGCGTCGAGCTCGGGCGTGGTGGCGCCGCCCGGGATGGTCACGGCGGGGATGGCGGGGCTCCTCTCGGGGTCGGCGGAGCGCCGCATCATGGCCGCTGGATCGATCGCGCGCGTCCAACGCGCCTTGAGTCCGGGCGCCCGGGCGCCGAGTACTCCATTGGAATGAAATTCCAGCGCAATCGGCACACCCCGCCCGGCCCCGCCGGCGACCGGAGGCAGTTGGCCTCGTCGCTGGCCTGGCTGCACGTGATCGGGGCCTCGTTCTCGGTGGCGTGGCTGGTGCTGCCTCACCCCGCGGGCGCGCGGGAGTCGCTGATCCTCGCGGCCACGCTCGGCGCCTACGCGATCGCGGCGGTCCTCTTCGTCGGCCGGTCGCGCCTGTCGCTCGCGGCCGTGCAGCTGTCGATGCTCGGCACGACCGCGGTGATCTCGCTGGCCGCCGCGGCATCCGCCGAGCACGGCAGCGTCTACGGGCTCTTCTACCTGTGGGCGACGCTGTACGCGTTCTCGTTCTTCAGCCGCCGCCAGGCGCTCGTGCAGGTCGCCGCCGTCGCCGCCGCGTACGCGCTCGTGCTCACGGTCCAGCTGACGCCGACGCCCGCGACCGAGGACTTCACGCGCTGGGTGATGACGGTCGCGACGCTGCTGGTGGCGGGCTGGCTCGTGCGCACGCTCACCGAGCGGCTCCGGGAGGGCGAGCAGCACCTGCGGCTTGCGATGGAGCAGTCGTCGCTGGCGAGCGCGGTGATCGGCTTCGACCGGACCGTGCTCGATGTCAACGAGGCGTGCGCGCGGCTCGTCGGGGTGCCGCGCGAGGCGCTGATCGGCACCGACGTCGAGCGGCTGTGGCATCCCGGCGACGTCGCGGTCCACGCGGCGGCCGTGGCCGAGGGGGCTGCCACCGGGGCGATGGTCCAGAACCGTCCCGAGACCCGGCTCGTCCGCCCGGACGGGCAGATCAGGTGGCTCTCGGTCGCCGCCACCGTGATCCGCGGAGATCGCGGGCGCCCGCTGCACCTGTTCGCGCAGTTCGATGACGTCACCGACCGGCGCCTGCAGGTCGCGCGCCAGGAGGCGCTCAGCAGGCTGGCCCGCCTCGCGCTCGACGGCGCGGAGACGGGCGCGCTCGCCGGCCAGGCCGCCGCGATCGCCGCCTCCGGCCTCGACGCCACGCATGTCGCGCTGACGGTCTCGTCCTCGGCGGGCGCGCCAGCCGCCGTCGCGGGCGCGCATGGCTGGTCGGAGGCCGGCGTGCAGTCCGCGTTCGCGGCCGGACTGCTGGACACACCGCCCGGGGGCACCCTCATCGAGCACGGCCTGCAGGTCGAAGGCCTCGGGGAGGCCTCGGCGATCCGCGTCGCGGTCCGCACGCCGGACGGACTGCTGGGCACGCTGTGCGCGCACGACCGCGAGCGCCACTTCGACCGCGAGGATGCCCTCTTCCTCGAGGCCGCGGCGGGCATCCTGGCGGCGACGGAGGCCCGCGCCCGGGCCGAGGCCCGCCTGCGCCACCAGGCCCTGCACGACCCCTTGACCGACCTGCCCAATCGGGCCCTGCTGCAGGACCGGCTCCAGCACGCGCTCGCCCGCGCCGCGCGCGGCGGCGATGAAGTCGGCGCGCTGTTCATCGACCTCGACCACTTCAAGGTGATCAACGACTCGCTCGGCCACGACGTCGGGGACGAGCTGCTCGCGCAGGTGGCCGCGCGCCTCAGCGCGGAGCTCCGCGAGAGCGACACGCTCGGCCGCCTCGGCGGCGACGAGTTCGTCGTGATCGCCGAGTCCGGAGGCGAGCCGGCGCAGCTCGTCCGGCTCGCTCAGCGCCTCGGCGCGGCGCTGCGGCACCCGTTCGACGTGCGCGGCGACGAGCTCACGATCACGGCGAGCATCGGGATCGCCTGCGGTGACGGTGCCGCCGACAGCAATGCACTGGTCCGTGACGCCGACGCCGCGATGTACCGCGCGAAGCACCTCGGCCGCGCCCGCTACGAGCTCTTCGACGCCGCGCTGCGCGAGCGCGTGCTGCGCCGCATGACCACCGAGAAGCGGCTGCGCACCGCGCTCGCCGCCGACGAGCTCGATCTCGCGTTCCAGCCGATCGTCACGCTGGAGGGGGATGCGATCGTCGGCGCCGAGGCGCTGCTGCGGCTGAACGGTCCGGACGGCGCGATCACCCCGGACGAGTTCATCCCGATCGCGGAGGAGACGGGGTTGATCGTCCCGATGGGCGCCTGGGTGCTCGCCGAGGCGTGCCGCCGTGGTGGCGACTGGCAGCGTCTCGCCGGACGCAGGATCGACGTGTCGGTCAACCTCTCACCGCGCCAGCTCACCCACCCCGACCTCGTGGGTCACGTGCAGATGGCGCTCGCCGCCGGCGGCCTGCCCGCCGAGGCGCTCATCCTCGAGATCACCGAGAGCGTCCTGCTCGGTGACGCCGAGCGGCCCTTGGAGGTGCTGCGCCGCCTGCGGCGCCTCGGCATCCGCCTCGCCCTCGATGACTTCGGCACCGGGTACTCCTCGCTCGCCTACCTCACCCGGCTGCCGCTCGACATCCTCAAGCTCGACCGGGAGTTCATCGCGCGGCTCACACCCGGCTCCCAGGAGGCCGCCGTGACCGCCGCGATCGTCCAGATGGCCGCCGCGATCGGGCTCACGGTGATCGCCGAGGGCGTGGAGACCGCCGAGCAGTCGCAGGTCCTCCAGGCGATCGGCGTCGAGCTCGCCCAGGGCTATCACTTCGCCCGGCCGATGACGTCCGCCGCGCTCGAGGCCCACCCCTACCTCGCGGCCGGGGCGGCGGTGCCAGGCCACGCCACTCGCGATCGGGCCCCAGGCCCGGTCAACCGCCAGGCGCGCGCGGGCCGGCAGCGTCAGTTCCGCTGATCGGATCCTCGCGGGCCGCACGGGGTGGCCGTGCCCTAGCGTTACGCCCGATGAGCACGAGCACGGACCCGGGCGAGCGCATCGACGAGCTCGCCACCCGGCTCACCGAGCTCCGCGACGCCTACTACCGCGGCGAGACGCTCGTCGCCGACGCCGACTACGACGCGCTCGAGGACGAGCTGCGCGCGCTGCTCGCCGAGCATCCGGAGCTCACACCGGACCCGAACCCGCTCGAGGTCGTCGGCGCGCCCGCGGTGCTGCACGCCCCGGTGCGCCACAGCCGGCCGATGCTGTCGCTCGAGAAGTCGACGACGCCCGCGCAGGTCGCCGCCTTCTTCGACCGCTTCCCCGGCCAGCCGGTCGTCGTGATGCCCAAGCTCGACGGCCTCTCGCTCGCACTCGTCTACGAGGGCGGCCGGCTGCGGCGCGCCGTCACGCGCGGCGACGGCACGACCGGCGACGACGTCACCCCGCTGGTGCGGGCGCTGGCCGAGGGGGTGCCGGACGCGCTCGACGCCGACGGCCGCGTGGAGGTGCGCGGCGAGCTCGTGATGCTGCGCTCGACCTTCGCGGCCTACAACGCCGCGCATCCCGACAAGCCGCTCATCAACCCGCGCGGCGCGGCGGCGGGGACGATCCGGGCCAAGGACCCGGCGACCGTCGCCGGGCGGAACCTGCGCTTCTTCGCCTTCGACCTCGACTCGGCCGACGGCGCGCACGCCGACCTCGAGGCCGCGTTGCGCACGCTCGGCTTCGACGCGGCCGACATGCGCCACTGCGACGACGCGGAGGCCGCCCAGGCGGTGATCGCCGCGATCGAGGCCCAGCGCCACGACCTCGACTACGACCTCGACGGCGCGGTCCTCCGCCTGGCCGATCGCAACGCCTACGCGGCCGCCGGCACGCGCTCCAACAGCCCGCGCGGCGCCCTGGCCTTCAAGTACGCGGCGGAGGAGAAGACGACGCTGCTCGCCGACGTGCTGTGGGACGTCGGCAAGATCGGCAAGGTCGCCCCGGTCGCCGTGCTCGAGCCGGTGTTCGTGGGCGGCACCACCGTGACGCGCGCCACGCTCGCCAACCAGGAGGTGATCCGCGCGCGCGACGTCCGCATCGGCGACACCGTGCTCGTGCGCCGCGCCGGCGACGTCATCCCGTTCGTCGCGGGCGTGCTCGACGCCTCCAAGCGCACCGGCGCCGAGCGCGAGATCGTCCCGCCCGAGGTCTGCCCGTCGTGCGAGCAGCCGCTGACCGAGCAGGGCAACAGCCGCGAGCTGTACTGCACCAACGTCGCGTGCCCCGCCCAGACCGTGCGGCGCCTCATCCACTGGGCCTCGCGCGCCGCCGCGGACATGGAGGCGGTCGGCCCGGTGTGGATCGAGCGCCTCAACGAGGCCGGG
>JAXDGC010000033.1:0-5504 GCA_034665245.1 Solirubrobacteraceae bacterium
TGACAGCAGGTGAAGACGAGCTCGAGCCGCTCGTCGGGAAAGGTCGTCTCGTCCATCGTGTCCTCCGCTGCCTCGGGCACCTCGAGCAGCCGGGTCTTGGCGGCCAGCGTGCGATCGCGCCGGATGCGGTCGATCGCCCGGTTGCGCGCGGTCGTCACCAGCCACGCGCCCGGGTTGGCCGGAACGCCGTCGTGCGGCCAGCGCTCCGCGGCCACCGCGAACGCCTCCTGCGCGGCTTCCTCGGCGAGGTCGAAGTCGCCGAGGAAGCCGATCAGGGCGGCGAGGACGTAGCCCCACCGGTCGCGGAAGGTCTGTTCGAGATCCCCTACCACTCCGCGATCGGGCGCACTTCGATCGCGCCGCCCATGCTGGCCGCCGGGATCCGCGAGGCCAGCTCGATCGCGGCGTCGAGGTCGTCCGCCTCGTAGTGCAGGTAGCCCCCGACGGCCTCCTTCATCTCGACGAACGGGCCGTCCGTGGTCAGCGTCTTGCCGTCCTGCACGCGCACGGTGGTCGCCGTCTCGGGCGGCTGCAGCTGCTGGCCGGGGCTGACGCCGGCGGTCTCGTTGAGCGCCTTGTAGGCGCTGAAGACCGCGCCCTTCTCGTCCTCGGAGAGGCGCTCCCACGCGTCGGAGCCCGGGAGCGGGGTGGAGCCTTGGTGGATCAGGAGCATGTACTTCATCGCTGCCTCCTTCGTGGGATGGTCGCCCATGAGACGAACGGGGAGCGAGCAAATCGACAGGTCGCGCCACGAAAGCAGGATGCGCCGGGCGCTCAAACGAAAGAACCCCTGCAGTGCAGGGGTTCTCCGGCGATGGAGCTAGGGGGACTCGAACCCCCGACCTCCTGGGTGCGATCCAGGCGCTCTCCCAACTGAGCTATAGCCCCGGGTCTTGACCATCGTCGCTAACACACGACCCGCAGATCGCCGATTGTAGCCGTGGTGCGGCTAGTCTGGCCGGCCGCCCTGTGCCCGAATGAGCTTTCGCAACCGCCTCACCATCTTCTTCATCGTCCTCGTCATCCTCCCGATGATCGTGGTCGCGACGGTCGGGTTCGTCCTGGCGGCGGATTCCGAGCAGGGCAAGATCGACGCGCGGCTGTTCGAGGCCCAGCGCTCCGCCACCGGGCTGTTCCGCGAGTTCCAGGACCGCGCGGAGGCCGCGGCGCGCGTGATCGGGCAGGACACGCGCCTGTCCGCGGCGATCGAGGCGGGAGACCGCGGCCCGATCCAGACGCGCCTCGACGCGCTCGCGGCCGACGCCAAGGCGGTTCGCACGGTCCTGGCCCTCGACGGCGCCGGTCGCTTCGAGTCCGGTCGCGGCGAGGCCGTCGCCCCGGCGCGTACGCGGCTGATCGGCCCCAAGGGCGCGACTGCGGGGGCGCTCATGGTCTCCGTCATCAGCGCCAGGGACTACGCGCGGCTGGTCGAGCGCGTGACCGGCACCGAGGTCGTGGTCAGCTCGGGCAACGGGATGGTGGCGTCGACGCTGCCCGACGCCGGCGCCGAGCGACTGCCGGAACGCGGCCAGGTCGAGATCGGCGGCCGCAAGATGCGGGTGACGGGCTTCGACGGGCCCGGTTTCGAGGGCGGGCGCGTCTCCGTGCGAATGCTGGCCGCCCGCAACAGCGGCGGCCTCAGCGGCGCGGCGCTGGAGGTCCTCGCCATCCTGCTCGCGGCGCTGATCGCCGCGTTCGCCTTCGCGATCACCGTGTCGCGCTCCCTGCAGGCGCAGATCCAGCGGCTGCTCAAGGCCGCCCGGCAGATGGCGCAGGGCGACTTCGGCGTCGAGGTCCCGACCGAGGGTCGCGACGAGTTCGCCTCCCTCGGGATGCAGTTCAACGAGATGGCGCGCCAGCTCGAGCGGCGCCTCGAGGAGCTCCAGCTCGAGCGCAAGCGCCTGCGCGAGGCCATCCAGCGCGTCGGCCAGTCGTTCGGCAAGACACTCGAACGCGGTCCGCTGCTCGAGATCGCGGTGCAGACCGCCGTCGACGGCGTCGGCGCCGACGCCGGCCGCGCCGCGCTGCGCACGGAGGCCCACGGGCGCTTCGACGAGGTGGCCGGCGAGGGCGACGTGACCCGCTACCGCGACGCCATCGGGGCGGCAGAGGCGGCGGCGCTCGACGCCGGCACGACGGTCGAGACCGAGGTCGGCGAGGCGTTCGCGCTCTCGCACCCGCTGCGCGCGCAGGACACCGGCCGCATCCTGGGCATGCTGTCGGTCGCCCGCGCCGGGGAGAAGTTCACGCCCGCCGAGCGCGAGCTGTTCGGCTACCTCGCCGGCCAGGCGGGCGTCTCGATCGAGAACGCGGACCTGCACGACACGGTCAAGCGGCAGGCCGTCACCGACGAGCTGACGGGCCTGTTCAACCATCGCCGCTTCCAGGAGGTGATCGCCAACGAGGTCGAGCGAACCAAGCGCGGCGGCCCGGGGATGGGCCTGATCATGCTGGACATCGACAACTTCAAGCGCGTCAACGACACCTATGGCCATATGCAGGGTGACCTCGTGCTGCGTGAGGTCGCGCGCGTGCTGCGCGAGTCGTCGCGCGAGATCGACGAGCCGGCGCGCTACGGCGGCGAGGAGATGGCGGTCGCGCTGCCGGCCACCGACCTCGACGGCGCCTACCTGTTCGCCGAGCGCGTGCGCCGCAGCATCGAGTCGCTCGACCTGAAGCTGATCGACGGCGACGGCTCGCTGCGTGTCACCGCCTCCTTCGGCGCCGCCGCGCTGCTGCCGGATCAGGAGAAGGCGGACAAGGACCAGCTCGTCGCGGCGGCCGACGCGGCTCTGTACCGCGCCAAACGGTCCGGGAAGAACCGCACCGTCAGAGCGGAGTAGGGTTTAACGCAGCAGATGGGATTGCTGGACGACGCCATCCGAGAGCACCTCGAGCTCAAGCGGCGGCGCGGCGCCGACGCCGAGGAGGTCACCCGCCTCGAGCAGGAGGCGCTTGGCCCGCCGCAGCGCGGCGAGTTCGCCGGAGCCACCGCTCCGGTAGAGCCTGCCGGCGAGCCGCTCCCGCCGGACGGCGATGCCGCGCCGGCCGAGCCCGCGCCCGAGACCGCAGATCACCCCGTCGTCGAGCCGGAGCCGGAGCCAGAGCCAGAGCCGCGGGACGAGGCCGAGGAAGGCTGGCCGGAGCCGCCGCCGCCCGCCGAGCCGGAGGAGCCCGAGGAGCCCGAGGAGGTGGTCCTCGACCAGCCGACGGCCGAGTACACCCCGCCCGCCGAGCCTGCCGAGGGCGACGACGTCCTCGAGGAGACGCCGGACTTCCTGCAGGAGACGCCGGAGCACGACCGGCTGTGGTTCGAGCAGAAGCCGCCGCGCGACTTCGATCTCGACCGCTAGCCGACCGTCGTCTGGACGGGTGACCGATTCCACGGCGCGCACCCTGTTGCCCGCCGCCCCGGCTGCCGAAGAGTTGGTCACGCCGCTCGAGCCACCTTGGACGGGACGGACTCGGCGGCAGCCTCGACCTCCCGGACGAGGCGTCCTGCCGGACACGCGCGACTGTATCCCTCCTGCCCCGGGGCGATCTGTCGCCCGTTCGGCATCAGAGCACGCTCGCGGGTCGCGTGGCCCAGGCCACGCGGCCCCCGGGTGCGCTCACCCGATGTAGCCGCGCGTGCGCGCCGCCTCCACGACGCGCTCGATGCCGGTCTGGTAGGCGGCCACGCGCAGCGGGACGTCCTCCTCCTGCGCCCGCGCGGAGACCTCGCGGTAGGTGCGGCGCATGATCGCCCCGAGCTTCTCGTTGACCTCGCGCTCGTCCCAGCGGAAGTGCTGGAGGTTCTGCACCCACTCGAAGTAGGAGACGACGACGCCGCCGGCGTTGGCCATCACGTCGGGGATCACGTGCACGCCCTTGTCGACGAGGATCGCGTCCGCCTGCGGCGTCGTCGGCGAGTTCGCCCCCTCCAGCACGACCCTGGTGTTGAGCGAGCCGGCGTTGCCGGCGTGGATCATGCCCCCGAGCGCGGCGGGGACGACGACCTCACACTCGAGCGCGAGCAGATCCTCCGGCGAGATCGCCGCGACGCCCTCGCCCTCGAACTCAGCGAGCTTGCCGCCGTCGCGGACGTGCGCCGAGAGCGCCTCGGTGTCGAGCCCGTCCTCGGAGTGGATCGCGCCGTGGGCGTCGGAGGCGCCGATGACCGTGCAGCCGAGCTGGGCCATGATGCGGGCCACCCACGAGCCGACGTTGCCGAACCCCAGGACGACGACGCGCGTGTCGGCCGGCTGGAGCCCGAGCGCCGGCGCGGCCTCGCGGAACATGTAGACGAGCCCGCGGCCGGTGGCCGCCTCGCGCCCGTAGGAGCCCTCGAGCGAGATCGGCTTGCCGGTCACGATCGCCGGCGTGTGGCCGTGCAGCTTGCCGTACTCGTCCATCATCCAGGCCATCGTCTGCGCGTTGGTGCCGACGTCGGGCGCCGGGATGTCGCGCGTCGGCCCGAGCACCTTGTCGATCTTGTCGATGAACGAGCGGGTGATCTGCTGCAGCTCGGCCTCGTCGCAACCGGAAATGTCGACGTCGACCCCGCCCTTCGCGCCGCCGAACGGGATCCCGGCGACGGCGGTCTTCCAGGTCATCAGCGTCGCCAGCGCGCGCACCTCGTCGAGGTTGACCTCGGGGTGGTAGCGGATGCCGCCCTTGTAGGGCCCGCGCGCGCCGTTGTGCTGGACGCGGAAGCCCGTGAAGACGTGGATGTTCCCGTCGCCCAGCCTGACGGGGATCTGCACCTGGACCTCGCGGTAGGAGGAGCGCATCACCGCGCGGATGTCGTCGCGCAGCTCCATGCGGTCGGCCGCGAGGTCGAACCAGTGGTTGACGATGTCGTAGTTCGAGACCTCGGCGACGGCCGCCGCCTTGCGCTTGCCCTTCGGCTTCGTTGCCATGGTGCGGGATCCTTGCACTGCGGGCGCGGAACTATCCTTGAGGCCCGACCGGGGGCGTAGTGGTAACGGGAGCACGCGGCCTTTGCAAGGCCGAGGTAGGGGTTCGATTCCCCTCGCCTCCATCACCTGTCGGACAGGAGGCATACAACCACTGCCATCTCCGATCCGCGCCGAGCTACGGATTGACCGGCTTGTCGCGGTCGGCCACGACCTCGGCCACGGCGAGCGCGCGGTCGTACACGCGGACCTCGTCGATCTGGCCGGCGAACCACTCGGCCCAGATGTTGTTGCCCCCGATGCGCAGCGCGCCGGTGGAGGTCTGGATCGCGGGCGCGTAGGCGCGGGTGGCAACCTGGACGCCGTTGACGTAGAAGCGCCAGTTGGTGCGGTCGTAGGTGGTGGCAATGTGGCTCCAGGTGTTGACCGGGAGCGCGGTCGTCGGCCCGAGGCCGTCCGCGAAGATCCACGCCGACGGGCGCTGCACGCCGCTGCCGCCGAACGCCGACGACGCATAGAGCGCGTAGACGAGGTTGCCCGCGGTCTCCTTGAGGATCACGGTCCGGTAGTTGCCGATCGCGGTTGGGCGGACCCACGCCTCGAGCG
>JAXDGC010000034.1:0-9363 GCA_034665245.1 Solirubrobacteraceae bacterium
CGGCCGCGCGTACCACCTGATCCCGCGCGCGGCGTCGAAGGCCAGGGCGGTGGCGCGCCACATGCAGGCCCGCGGCTACGCGCCGGAGGACTGCATCGCCGTCGGCGACTCGCGCGAGGACCTCGGCGCGGCATCGGTGGTCGGCACGTTCTGGCTCGTGGCGAACGCCACGGCGGAGGTGCGCGACGAGGCGCGCGGAATCGGCAACGTCCGCGTCGCCGAGGCATCACACGGCGCCGGCGTCTACGAGGCCGTCATCACCACGCTCGCAGAACGACGAGTGTCGTCTTAACCACCCATACGGGGGTTCAGGCGACACTCGTCCGCGCCGCGGCGAGGATCGCCTCCACGGAGCGGTCGATGTCGGCCTCGGTCGTCGACCAGTTCGACACCGACACGCGCATCGCCGCCTCGCCTCTCCACCGCGTCCCTCCCACCCAGCACGTCCCGTCCTCCTGCACGCGGCCGATCACTTCATCCGTAAAAGCGTCGTTCGCACCGAAGCGCAACAGCACCTGGTTCAAAACGACCTCGTTGAGCACCTCGACCCCGTCGACGGAGCCGACCGAAGCAGCCAGCCGCCGAGCCAGCGCGCAGCACCGGTCGACCAGCTCCGCCACGCCGGTCCGCCCGAGCGACCGCAGCGCCGCGTAGACCGCGAACCCGCGGCCCCGCCGCGACGCCTCGGGGACCCAGTCGGAGTTGGAGCGGTCGGCGTCGCCGGAGCGGACCAGGTAGGAGGCCGTCATCCCCATCGCGGCGGCGTGGGCATCGCGGTCGCGCACCGCGACGACGCCGCAGTCATAGGGGACGTTGAGCCACTTGTGGCCGTCGGTCGCCCACGAGTCGGCGTCGCCGACGCCGGCCGTGAGGCCCGCGAGCGCCGGGCTCGCCGCCGCCCACAGCCCGAACGCCCCGTCGACGTGCACCCACGCGCCGTGCTCGCGCGCCGCGGCGCAGATGTCCGCCATCGGGTCGATCGCGCCGGTGTTCACGTTGCCCGCCTGCGCGCAGACGATCGCCGGGCCGTCGCCGGCGCGCAGCGCCTCGGCGAGCGCGTCCGCCCGCATGCGCCCCTGCCCGTCCGCCGCGACGACCTCGACCGACGCCCGTCCGAAGCCCAGCAGCCGCAGCGCCCGCCACAGCGTCACGTGCGCCTCCTGGCCGGCCAGCACGCGGAGGGGAGGCGCGCCGCCGAAGCCGCGCTCCTCGACGTCCCAGCCCTGACCGGCGAGGAGCGCGTGCCGCGCCGCGGCGAGCCCCGTCACGTTCGCCATCTGCGCGCCGGTGGTGAGCCCGACCCCCGCCTCCGCCGGGAGCCCGAGCAGCTCCAGCAACCACCCGCACGCCACCTCCTCCACGACCGCGGCGGCCGGTGAGGAGACGGCGCTGAAGGAGTTCTGGTCGAACGCCGAGGCGAGCCAGTCGGCTGCCAGCGCCGCCGGCAGCGCGCCGCCGGTGACGAAGCCGAAGTAGCGCGGCCCCGGCGAGGCGACGAGCCCCGGCGCCGCGTCGCGCGCGAGCGCCTCGACCACCTCCCGCGCGGGCACGCCGTCCTGCGGCAACGCCCCGCCCAGCGCCGCCCGCAGCTCGGCGTGTCCGGCGATCGGCCCGGCGTGGCGCTCGCCGACGGCCTCGAGGTGGTCGGCCGCCAGTTCGGCGGCGCGGGTGAGCAGGGCGCGGTCGGTCATGCAACAACGCTAACCGTCTCACGCGGCTCTCACCAACCGGGCGTAGAACCGTGCCCATGCTGATCTCAATCGCCACGGCCGCCCTCGTGCTCGCCGCGGGCTCGGCGAACCCGGCCGACTACAGCACCACCATCACCAACCCCTACCTGCCGCTGCGACCCGGCCACCACTGGGTCTACAGGGTGGGCCACCAGCGCGACGCGGTCACCGTCACGCAGGAGACGAAGCGCATGGCCAGCGGCATCGAAGGTCGCGTCGTGCGGGACGAGGTGACCGAGAAGGGCGCCCCGACCGAGATCACCGACGACTACTACGCCCAGGATCGCAAGGGCAACGTCTGGTACCTCGGGGAGGCGACCACGGTGTTCAAGAACGGCAAGCCCGCCTCGACCGAGGGCTCGTTCGAGGACGGCGTCGATGGCGCGAAGGCCGGCATCGCGATGCCCGCCCATCCGAAGGTCGGGATGCGCTACCGGCAGGAGTTCTACAAGGGCCACGCCGAAGATCGCGCCAAGATCGTCTCGCTGAGCGAACGCGTGAAGGTTCCGCTGCGGCGCTACCGCCACGCGCTCATGACGCTCGAGACCAGCCCGGTGGAGCCCGACGTGCTCGAGGCGAAGTTCTACGCCCGCGGCGTCGGCCAGGTCCTGGCCGTCGACCTCTCCGGCGGCACCGACCGCGAGGAGCTGGTCAGGGCAAGCGCCCGAACCACGCGAGGCTGAGGCCGCTGCCGACCAGCAGCAGCGCGAGGCCGCCGCCGGCGAACGCCACGGTGACCTCGCGCTTCTCCTGCTTGGAGGAGAGCTTGGTGCCGAGGTTCGCGTAGATCGACTTGAGGTCGGCGGCCTTCGCGGTCTCGAAGAAGCGCCCGCCCGTGATGCGAGCGACCTCGTGCAGCGTCTGCGGGTCCGGCGGCACGGCGATCCTCTGGGTGACGCCGGAGAACGGGTCGGTCAGCTCGATCTCGCCGCTCGGGGTGCCGAGGGCGATCGCGTAGATCGGGATGTGCAGCGCCTTGGCCTGGCGGGCGACGTCGAGCGGCCGCGTGTTGCCGGACGTGTTCTTGCCGTCGGAGAGCAGCACGATCACCGCCGGCAGGCGGCGCGAGCCGCTGCCGTCCCGGTTCGGCACCGGCGTCCGCACGGACTCGATGCCGCGGCGCAGCGCGTCGCCCATCGCCGTGCCGCCGTCGGCCACGAGGCGGTCGAGCGCCTGGTTGACCGGCTCGCGCTCCGTGGTCGGGGGGACGGTCTGCTCGGCGTAGTCGGAGAACGACACGAGCCCGAGGCGCAGCTGGTCGGGCAGCTTGTCGGCCAGCGCGTGGCCGGCCGCGACGGCCGCGGACAGGCGATCGGGCTTGACGTCGTTGGCGCGCATCGAGCCCGAGATGTCGGTGACCATCATCACCGTCGCCTGGCGCTGCGGCGCCGCGACGGTGCGCTGCGGCCGCGCGAGCGCAAGGACGAGCACCCCGAGCGCGAGCAGCAGCAGCAGCGGCGGCAGGTGACGGCGCCAGCCCGGCCGGCCGGTGGAGATCCCGGGCATCAGCGCGGGGTTGGCGAAGCGGGCGGCGTCCGCACGGCGGCGGCGCTGCATGACCGCATAGGCGGCCGCGGCGAGCGGCAGCAGGGCCAGGCCGAGCAGGACCGCGGGCTCGCGGAAGCTCATGCCGCTCGCCCGCCCCGGCCGCGCATCTGCATCTCCGAGCGCCGCAGGTGCCCGGCCAGCGCGCGCAGCCAGTCGCCCTCCGTCGAGAGCACGAGGTGCTCGGCGCCGGTGCGCCGCAGCGCCGCGGCGACCTCCTCGCGCTCGGCGGCGGCCGCCTTGGCGAAGCGCTTGCGCACGCCGCGGCGGCTCGTGTTGACGTTGAGCTGCCGCCCCGTCTCGGGATCGGTCAGCCAGAGGTCGCCGACCGGCGGCAGCTCGAGCTCGCGCGGGTCGCGCACCTCGACCGCGAGCACGCCGTGGCGGCCGCGCAGCGCGCGCAGCGGTGCCTCCCAGTCCCGCTCGCCGCGGAAGTCCGAGACGACGACCACGAGCCCGCGGTTGCGCGCGAGCGCCGCCGTCCTGCGCGCCGCGGTGCCGAGCGAGGTCGCCCCGGCGCCGTCGGCCTCCGGCTCGGTGCGCAGCTCGGCCAGCAGCGCGAGCAGCCCGAGGCGGCCCTGGCGCGGGCGCATGATCCGGGGCTCGCCGCCGCCGAGCGCGACCACGCCGAGGCGGTTGCCGCGCCGCGTCGCCACGTGCCCGATCGCGAGCGCGACGCCCTCGGCGACGTCGGCCTTGCGGCGGTCGGCGGTGCCGAACGTCATCGAGGCCGAGACGTCGAGCAGCAGCCACGCGGTCATCGCGCGCTCGCCGACATGAACGCGCACGTGCGGCTCCCGCATCCGCGCGGTGACGTTCCAGTCGATGTGGCGCACGTCGTCGCCCGGGCGGTAGGGACGGATCATCGCGAGCTCGGTCCCGCCGCCGACCTGCGTCGTGAGGTGCTCGCCCGGCACCAGGCTCTCCACCCGCCGCAGCACCGCCAGGTCGAGCGAGCGCAGGACCGACGGCGGGATCGGGCCGGGGCCCGGGCGCGCGGGCGTGCGCTCGGGCGCGGTGACCGCGAGCCGGGTCGGGCGGCGCGGCGGGTCACCACGGCGCGGGCGCCGGCGCACGGTGCTCACGGGATCCTCCCGGTGCGCAGCAGCGAGAGGATGCCGCCCGCGAGCAGCAGCACGAGCGCGGCGCCGGCGAAGGCCGCGGTGACCTCCTGCTTCTCCTTGCGCGTGGAGAAGCGGGTGCCGAGGTTCTCGTAGATCGTCTCGAGCCGCGTGGCGCTCGGCGCGGCGAAGAAGCGCCCGCCGGTCGTCTCGGCGACGTCGCGCAGCGTCACGTTGTCGGGCGGCACGGGCACGGACTTCCCGTTGCGGTTGAGCACGCCCTGCTGGGTGCCGAGCGCGATCGTGTAGATCGGGATCTTGAGCTTCTTCGCCTGGTCGGCGACGTCGACCGGCTCGGCCCCGCGCTCGCTCTTGCCGTCGGAGAGCAGCACCATCACGGCGGGCACCCGGTGCGCGACGCCGGCGGTGTCGGTCACCCGCGTGCGCGCGCTCTGGAGCCCGAGCTGGAGGCCGTCGCCCATCGCGGTCGAGCCGTGCACCTTGAGGCCGTTGATCGCGGCGTTGACCTGGCTGCGGTCGGTGGTCGGCGCGACGAGCTGCTCGGCGGCGTTGTTGAAGGAGACGAGGCCGAGGCGGAACTGCTCCGGGAGCTTCTTGGCGAGCGCGCGCGCCGCGACCTGTGCCGCCTTCAGGCGGCTGGGCGCGACGTCGGTCGCATCCATCGAGCCCGACGTGTCCGTCACCATCATCACGATGCCCTGGCGCTGCGGCGCGGCGACCGTGCGCTCGGGGCGCCCGAGCGCGATCAGCAGCGCGGCCAGCGCGAGCAGCGCGAGCGCGGCCGGGATGTGGCGCCCCCACGAGCGCCCCGCGACCGAGGCGAGCACGTCGACGTTCGTGTAGCGGACCGCGAAGCGCCGGCGCCGGCGCTGCGCCAGCACGTATGCCGCGACCGCCAGAGGGAAGAGCGCCAGCGCGAGCAGGAGAACAGGCTCGCGGAAGCTCACGTCAGCGGCGTTCCCGGTCAGACAGCTCGATGTGCGGCATGTGCACGTTCTCGAGCACGTCGTCGAGCACGCGGTCGGCGTCGACGCCCGCCGCGAGCGCCTCGTAGGTCAGCACCAGGCGGTGGCGCAGGACGTCGCGCGCGACGTCGCGGACGTCGCTCGGCAACACGTAGTCGCGGCCGCGCAGCAGCGCGAGCGCGCGCCCCGCGTGCACGAGGTTGATCGAGCCGCGCGGGCTGGCTCCGAACTCGACCCAGTCCTCCGCGCCCGGATCGCGCGTGGCGGTGGTCAGCTCGACCGCGTACTCCATCACGCGCCGGTCGACGAAGACGGCTTGCGCGGCGCGCTGGTGGCGCGCGAGCGAGGCGGGCGAGAGCACCTCGCGCACCTGCGCGGGAGCGATCAGCGAGCGCTCGACCACGGCGACCTCGTCACGGTGCTCGGGGTAGCCGACCACGAGCTTGAACATGAAGCGGTCGACCTGCGCCTCGGGCAGCGGGTAGGTGCCCTCGGACTCGATCGGGTTCTGCGTCGCGAGCACGAGGAAGGGCTGCGGGACGTGGTGCGTCTCGTGGCCGATCGTGACCTGGCGCTCCTGCATCACCTCGAGCAGCGCCGACTGCACCTTGGCGGGGGCGCGGTTGATCTCGTCGGCGAGCAGGAAGTTGCAGAACACGGGGCCGAGCTCGGTGTCGAAGCTGCCCGAGTCGGCGCGATAGATGCGTGTGCCGACGAGGTCCGCCGGGACGAGGTCGGGCGTGAACTGAAGCCGCTTGAACTCCCCGCCGAGCGCGTCGGCGAGCGTCTTGACGGTCAGCGTCTTGGCCAGGCCGGGGACGCCCTCGAGGAGCACGTGCCCGCCGGCCAGGAGCGCCACGAGCAGCCGCTCGAGCATCGCCTCCTGGCCGACGATCACCCGCTTGACCTCGAACATCGTCGCCTCGAGCGCGGTGTGCGCCTCGCGCGCCGGGTCGTCGCGGCCGTCCTCGATCGCCCGCAGGCGGCTGTCGTCCGTCATGCCTTCAGAGTACGCGGCCTGTGGCTCGGGCCTGTTCACTGCACGACCTGGTTCGGGCGGCGGCCCAGCTTGACGGTCACGGTGCGGGTGTTGCCACCGCGCTTGAGCTCGACCTTCACCGAGTCGCCCGGCTTCTTCTGCAGCACGGCGAGCGAGAGCTCGGACGGGCTGCGGACCGGCTTGCCGTCGAAGGCGACGATCAGGTCGCCGCTCCGGATGCCCGCGTCGGCGGCCGGCGTGCCGGGATTGATGGTGCCGACCAGCGCGCCGGGCGTCGAGGTGCTCTCGCCGGAGGCGAGCCCGAGGTACGCGCGGTCGATGTGGCCGTCCTTGAGCAGCTTCGGCACGACGTCGCGGATGCTGTCGACCGGGATCGCGAAGCCGACGCCGGTGTTGCTGCCGCTCGACGAGGCGATCTGCGAGTTGACGCCGATCACGCGGCCGCTGGCGTCGAGCAGCGGGCCGCCCGAGTTGCCGGGGTTGATGGCGGCGTCCGTCTGCACGGCGCCGGGGATCGAGAAGCCGTTGGGGGCCTGGATCTCACGGCCGAGCGCCGAGATGATGCCGGTCGTGACGGTGCCGGAGAGGCCGAACGGGCTGCCGATGGCGATCGCGGCCTGACCCGGGCGCAGGTTCTTCGAGGTCGCGAGCTCGAGCGGCTTGACGCCCTTGTCGGCGTTCGGGTCGATCGAGAGCACGGCGATGTCGCTCGAGGGGTCCTTGCCGACGAGCTTGGCGGTGATCGGGTTGCCGTTCTCGCCGAACCGCACGGTGAACCTGTCGGCGTTCTCGACGACGTGGTCGTTCGTGACGATGTGGCCTGCCGAGTCGACGACGAAGCCGGAGCCGGACGCGGCCTTGCCGCCGCCCTGGCCGTTGAAGCCGAGCGAGCCGTTGCCGCCGCGGGCGGAGACGAAGACGACGCTGCCGGAGACCTTCCGGTAGATGTCGGCGACGCTCGTGGGCTTGGCGTCGAGCGCGGTCGGAGTGGTGGACTGCGGGGTGATCGTCGTCTCCGTGTTCGTGCGCTCCACCTTGGTGGGAAGCGCGCCGGAGACCGCGAGCACGGCCACGACGGCGCCGACTGCGACGGCGCCGACGAGCACATAGAAGACGTTGGAGAGGCGAGTCATGGCGGCCATCCTGACCGCCATTCGACAGAGATCTCTAAGAGGGGGCTCTGCGGCGGCTAAATCGTGCCTTCGTCCGCTGGCGCCAGCGCGCCCACGCGACCGCCGAGCCGAAGCGGGCGGGCGGCGGCACGGTGGCGCGCACCCGCGCGACCCACTCGTCGAGCGGCAGCTCGCCGCTGATCAGGCGGTTGAGCGCGTCCGTCACGGGCGCGTCGATCTGGGCGCGGGCGAGCGCGTGGGCGAGCAGCGGCACCATGTCGAGCGCCTCGACGGCCTGGCCGATGCGGGCGGGGATCTCGGAGGCCGGGACGCCGGCGGCCAGCAGCTCGCCCGCCTGGCGGTTGCGGCTCTGCGGCGCCAGCGCCGTGCCGACCAGGTCGCCGATGCCGGCGAGGCCGATCATCGACTCGGGCCGCGCGCCCTGCTGCTCGGCGTAGCGCCAGACCTCGAGGAAGATGTGCCCGGCGGCGGCGCCCGCGGCGTTGAGCCCCTGGGCCTGCGTCGCGCCGGCGGCCAGCGCGGCGGCGTTCTTGGCGGCGCCGGCGAGCTCGACGCCGATCGGGTCGCTCGACTGCTCGCAGACCACGCCGGCGCGGGCGAAGACGTCGGCGATCGTCGCCGCGAGCCGCTCGTCGACGGAGGCGGCGACGAGCGCCGCGCCCTCGGTGACCATCTCGCGCGCGTGCGCGGGCCCGCCGACACAGGCGACCCGCGGGGCGCCCAGGCTCGCCGTCAGCAGCACGGTGGGGGCGATCCCGTGCGGCGGCACGAGGCCCTTGGCGAGCGAGATCACGGGTGTGCGGCGATCGAGCCCGCGCTCGGCGAGGTTGGAGATCACCTCGCCGAGCCCGGCCGACGGGACGCCGAGGAACACGTAGTCCACGCGGCCGAGGCCCGACGACGCCGACTCGATGCGCAGCTCGCGCGGCAGCTGGACCTCCGGCAGGTAGGCCTTGTTCTCGCGGTCGGCCTCGAGCCGGGCGCACTGCTCGGTCGTGCGCGTCTGCAGCGAGGTGCGGAAGCCGCCGCGCGCGAGCAGCACCGCGACCGCCGTGCCGAACGACCCGGCGCCGACGACGACCGCTCGCCGCGTGCCGGGCGAGGCCAGCGCGAGATGGGGGCGGGGCGGCATCCGTCAGGTACCTCTCCGGGCGATGCGGGTTACGAACCGTGGCGCGCGCGCTCGATGGCCGCTTCGAGCGCCTCGACCGTGACGCCGAGGTCGGCGAGCGCCCGGCCGGCGACGTTCGCGCCCTCGGCGAGGGTGAGCAGAACGTCGCCGTCGTCGGCGGGGTCTTCGGGGCTCTCGGCCGCGCGATCCTCGAGGAGGGTCGTGCGCAGCAGGTCCGGCGGACAGCCCAGCGAGGAGAGGATGCTCGCCGTTCGCGCGTCTCGCTCGATCAGCATGGCGAGCAGCATGTGCTCGGTGCCGACCTCGGTGTCCTTGAGCCCGAGCGCCTGGCGCGGCGCCGCGTCGAGCGTCGCCTTCGCGCGCGGGCTGAAGGGAATCTGGCCGGCCGGGCTCCCTCCGCCCGCCGGCACCTCGGCGGCGACCTGCGCGCGTGCCGCGTCGAGCGTCACGCCGAGCCGCGCGAATGCCTGCCCGGCGGTGCCCTCGGCCTCGCCGATCAGCCCGAGCAGCAGATGCTCGGTGCCGATGTGAGAGCTCCCCAGCCGCCGCGCCTCCTCCTGGCCGAGCACGATCGTCTGGCGGGCCCGCTCGGTGAACCGCTCGAACACCTACGCCTCCCCCGTCGCCAGCCGGCCCCCGAGGTCCTCGGCGGCGGCCTCGATCTCGTCGAGCGTCGTCGCCTCGGTGACCACCTGCAGGTCGATCATGCGCTTGCCGAACGCGTCGAGCGCGTCCGTGCCGACGATCGCGTGCAGCGGCACGCCGGCCTGGCGCGT
>JAXDGC010000035.1:0-4359 GCA_034665245.1 Solirubrobacteraceae bacterium
GCTGCAGGGCGACGAGCGGCGGCTGATCGCCGAGGCCAACCTGCACCTGCCCGGCCGCCAGGTCGAGCCCAAGCAGGCGCAGCGCGACCTCTGGCGGCTCGGGCAGTGGGAGCGCGCGCGGCTCGCCCGCGCGCAGCGCCACTCCGGCGCGGCGGAGTCGGCGCGCCGCGCCGCCGGCTCGCCCGACGGGTAGCCGTCCGGCCAACGCCCCGGAGTAGGCTCCCGCCGTCCATGGCCGCACTCGACCCCCGCCACAACTCCAGCCAGCTGCTCGACGGCCCGTCCCGCGCCGGCGCCCGCGCCCAGCTCAAGGGCATCGGCTTCGACGACGAAGCGCTCTCCAAGCCGATCATCGGCGTGGCCTCCACATGGACGGAGACGATGCCCTGCAACTACCAGATGCGCGCGCTGGCAGCCAAGGTCAAGGAGGGCATCCGCGCGGCCGGCGGCACCCCGATGGAGTTCAACACGATCGCGATCTCCGACGGCATCACGATGGGCACGAGCGGCATGCGCGCGAGCCTGGTCTCCCGCGAGGTGATCGCCGACTCGATCGAGCTCGTCGCCCGCGGTCACTTCTTCGACGCCGTCGTCGCCCTCGCCGCCTGCGACAAGACGCTGCCCGGCACCGTGATGGCGCTCGCGCGCCTCAACCTGCCCGGCCTGATGCTCTACGGCGGCTCGATCATGCCCGGCAGGTACAAGGGCGAGGACGTCACGATCCAGGAGGTCTACGAGGCGATCGGCGCCCACGCCGCGGGCAAGATCACCGAGGCGGAGCTGATCGACCTCGAGAACGTCGCGTCGCCCGGCTCGGGCGCCTGCGGCGGCCAGTTCACCGCCAATACGATGGCGACGGCGCTCGAGGTCCTGGGCATCTCGCCGATCGGCGCCGCGATGGTCCCGGCCGAGAACCCGAGCAAGGCCGCGGTCGCCTACGAGGCCGGCCGGCTCGTGATGGACGTGCTCGCTCGCGGCCAGCGCCCGAGCGACATCATCACCCGCGAAGGGCTCGAGAACGCGATCGCGGCGGTCACCGCGAGCGGCGGCTCGACCAACGGCGTGCTGCACCTGCTCGCGATCGCACGCGAGGCCGGCGTCGAGCTCGACATCGACGACTTCGACAGGATCGCGCAGAGCACGCCGATCCTCTGCGACCTCAAGCCCGGCGGGCGCTACGTCGCCGCCGACCTGCACCAGGCGGGCGGGATCCCCGTCCTCGTCAAGCGCCTGCAGGAGCTCGGCGTGCTCCACGACGATGCGCAGACCGTCACGGGCCGCACGATCGGCGAGCACGCCCGCGAGGCCCAGGAGACGCCGGGCCAGCGCGTGGTCCTGCCGATCGACGAGCCGCTCAAGGCCACCGGCGGCCTCGCGATCCTGCGCGGCAACCTCGCGCCCGAGGGCTGCGTGGTCAAGCTCTCAGGCCACGAGCGGGTCCATGCCGAGGGCCCGGCGCGCGTGTTCGAGAACGAGGAGGCGGCGATGGCGGCCGTCACGGCGGGGCGGATCGTGGCGGGCGACGTCGTCGTCATACGCAACGAGGGCCCGGCCGGCGGCCCGGGGATGCGCGAGATGCTCGCCGTCACGGGCGCGCTCGTCGGGCAGGGGCTCGGAGACGACGTAGCGCTCATCACCGACGGGCGCTTCTCCGGCGCCACACACGGCTTCATGGTCGCCCACGTCGCGCCCGAGGCCGCCCATGGCGGCCCGATCACCGCGGTCCAGGACGGTGACACGATCACGATCGACGTTGCCTCGCGCCGCCTCGACGTCGACCTGCCCGCCGAGGAGATCACCGCGCGCATGGCCGCCTACGTGCAGCCGCCGCCGACCGTCACCAACGGCGTGTTCGGCAAGTACGCAAAGCTCGTCTCGAGCGCCTCCGAAGGCGCCGTCACGCGCTAGCGCGCTCGGCCGCGGCGCCCTCGCTCTGGTCGGGCTCCTCGTCGAGGAACTCGCGCAGCAGCCGGTTGAAGCGCTCAGGCCGCTCGAGCATCGCGACGTGGCCCGTGCGCTCGAACACCACGCGCCGCGAGTCGGGGATCAGCTCCTCCATGCGCTTGGCGTCCTTGACCGGCACGAGCGTGTCGTGGGCGCCCCAGACGATCAGCGCGGGACAGGAGATCTTGGGCAGCTCCTCCTCGAGCGGGAAGTCGGCCAGCGCCTCGAGCGCGGGCAGGAAGCCGTCCGTGCGGCGCGCGCTGCGCACCATCTCGTGCGCGAGGTCCTTGTCGATCAGGTGCGGGTAGCGGAAGCCGGCCGTGGCGAGCGCCCACGACCGCAGCCGGGGCCGGGTGGCGACGTCGTCGGTGACGCGGGTCAGCGCCCGGGCGACGATCGCGTCGGACATCCGCGCCAGCTGCACCAGCGGCTGGGCGCGCCGGTAGGTCTGCCAGAAGACGGCGGCGGAGACGACGGCCAGGCGCTGCACGCGCTCGGGCCGGCGGATCGCCATCTCCGCGGCGACGAAGCCGCCCATGGAGTTGCCCACCACGGCGCCCGCGTCGATGCCGAGCTCGTCGAGCAGTCGGAAGGTCCAGTTCGCGTAGTACTCGATCGAGATGTCCTCGGACGGCATCTCCGAGCACCCGAACCCCGGCAGGTCCATCGCCACGACGCGGTGGTCGCGCGCGAACTCCGGGATGTTCTCGAGCCATGACTGCCACGACGCCCCGAGCCCGTGGAGGAGGACGAGCGCGGGGCCCTGGCCGGCGTCGACGTAGTTGACCTCGCGCCCGTCGAGACGGATCCGGTGCTGATGGCGATCCCAGGGGAAGTCGAGCCACTCGGAGCGGCCGCGGCGGCCGTAGTCCGAGTCAGGTCCCGGATGCAGCAGGCCGCCGATGGACTTGACCGCGCGTGGATCGGGCATCGGGTTCTACGGTACTTCCCTCGGACCATGCGCATCGCCATTGACATCGACTCCACGCTGCACCACTACTGGGACCAGCTCGAGGAGATCGCCCACCGCCGCTTCGGCGTGACGATCCCCTACGAGGACCAGGTGGTGTGGAACATCGACCGGCTCAAGCCCGAGCAGCTCTCGGCCGTCGTCAAGGAGTCGCACTCCGAGCCGCACATCCTCGGCTCCGAGCCCTACCCGGGCGCGGTCGAGGCGGTCAGGGCCTGGCACGAGGCCGGTCACTTCATCCACATCACCTCCCACCGCTCCGGTGAGGCCCACGACGCCACGGAGCGCTGGCTGCGCCAGATCGGGCTGCCGTACGACGAGCTCTACTGCTCCTACGACAAGGTCACGCGCTGCCAGGAGATCGGGATCGACGTGCTGATCGACGACTCTCCGGACAACCTGCGCGGCGCGATCGACGCCGGGATCGCCGCGGCGACGCTGCTGCACCCCTGGAACCGCGAGCTGTGCGAGACCGAGGACGTCGTCTGCGGCGAGGACTGGCCGGAGCTCGCCCGCAACCTCGAGGCGGTGCTGACGTGAAGCAGCTGCCCGCACCGTCCGATGACCTGCGCGACTACCTGCCCGCGATCGAGCCCGACCGCGAGGTCTCCGACTGGGGCCGCTCCGAGCGCATCGAGGGCGCGCTCGACAAGACGCTCTACGACTTCCTCTACCACTACTGGTTCCGCTGCGACGTCGAGGGGATCGAGAACGTCCCGGCCGACGGCGGCGCCCTGCTCGTCTCCAACCACTCCGGCGCGCTCCCGCCCGACGCGACGATGATCCTCAAGGCCGTCAAGGAGGAGCACCCGCGCCCGCGCCCGGTGCATCTGACCGTCGAGCATTTCTTCAAGGGCAACCCGCTGTTCTCGATGCTGGTGCCGAAGATCGGCGGCGTGCCCGCGCACCCGGCCAACGTCCAGCGGCTGCTCTACGACGAGGCCCAGCTCGTGCTCGTCTTCCCCGAGGGCCGCAAGGGCACGGAGAAGCTGTTCAAGGACCGCTACCGGCTGCGGCGCTTCGGGCGCGGCGGCTTCGTCGAGGCGGCGATGCGCGCGCAGGTCCCCATCGTCCCGATCGCGGTCGTGGGGGCGGAGGAGGCGATGCCGATCTTCGCCCAGATCGGCGCGCTGCAGCGACTGACGGGCCTCCTGTACTTCCCGATCACCCCGACCTTCCCGCACTTCGGGCTGCTCGGCTTCCTCGGCTACCTGCCGGCCAAGTTCCGCATCCGCTTCCTCGAGCCCGTGCCCACCGACCAGTGGGGGCCCGAGCCCTACAACGACCGCGGGCTGGTGCAGCGCGTGTCCGACGAGATCCGCGGCCGCATCCAGGACGAGCTCTACGACATGCTCGCCAAGCGTCAATCGGTCTGGTACTAGGAGCCCGCTGATGCCGCCCGCGCGCCGCGTCCTCGTCACCGGCCTGTCGAGCTTCTGGGGCGG
>JAXDGC010000036.1:0-16301 GCA_034665245.1 Solirubrobacteraceae bacterium
AGCGCGGCGCCGGTCGGCCCGTCGTCCTCGAAGCGCGCGAGCGGGCGCCGCGGCACGAGCATCAGCTGGAACGGGAGCCGCGACGCGTACGGCGCCATCAGCACCGCGTCGGCGTCGATCGCGACGACGCGGTCGCGCATCCGCACCTCCTCCTGGACGAGGTCGGCGAGCAGGTTGCCGCCCATCGTCCGCGTCGCGTAGGCGCCGAAGCGCTCGCGCTCGCGCGCGATCGCCGCGGGGACGAACGGCAGCGCGTAGAGCTGCGCGTGCGTGTGCGGGAGCGAGGCGCCGCCCTCGCGGCGCTCGTTGACGAGCAGGTGCACGCAGGCGGCGTCGGCGTGCGCGCGCATGCGCTCCCGCCAGCCCGCCACGGCGGTGGCGACCTGCTCCGCGGTGAGGTCGGCGAGCGAGGTCACGGGCAGCGGCGAGTTGACGATCACCTCCTGGACGCCCGTCGCGGCCTTCGCCGTGAAGAGGTCGGGGCTGGGGTGCGGCGGCGGATCCTCCGCCTCGGGGCTGACCGCGGGGAACAGGTTCGGCACCGAGCGCACGAGCCAGCCCGGCGTGTCCGGCGGGCCGCCGCCGGGCCGCAGCGCCCACACCTCGGGCGGCGTGCGGTCCTCGTGCCCCTCGAGGAAGGGGTCGCGCTCAGGGTCGACGGGCTCGGCCGGCTCGGCCGCGAAGCCGCCGCCGGGGCGCGTCGCGCGACCGGCGGCGATGATCGACCGCAGCCCGGAGAGCGGGTCCACGCGGAGCTCGTTCACAGGTCCTTCTCCATCCCCACGTGCTCGATGCCCTCCTCCTCGAACGGCTCGCCATAGGGCCGGAACCCCGCGCGACGGTACAGCGAGAGCGCGCCGGTCTGCGCGTGCATGCCGATCCGGCGCGCCCGCGCCGCCCGCGCCTCGCGCTCGGCCGCGTCGAGCAGCGCGCCGCCGACGCCCGTGCCGCGGGCGCTCGCGAGCACGCACAGGCGCCCGAAGCGCGCGGTCCCGCCCGGCTCGATCAGCAGCCGGCAGGTGCCGATCACCTCGCCGTCGTCAGCGACGGCGACGAGATGCACCGCCTCGTCGTCCAGCCCGTCGCGGTCACCGTCGAACGTCACGCCCTGCTCGCCGCAGAACACCTCGATGCGCAGGGCCAGCGCGGCGGCGAGCTCCTGCTCGTCGCGGGGGCGGCGGACCGTCACTGCTTGAGGTAGCGCCGCATGTCGGCGGCGAGGTCGGCTTCCCGGCGGTAGCCGCCCTGGTGGATGTAGACCTGCTTCCCGCGCTCGTCGAAGAACACCGTGATCGGGTAGTTGGCGGGGGCCTGGATCGACTTGGCGATCTTCTCCCTGGGGTCGACGTAGGAGGGGAAGGGCAGCGGCGTCGCGGCGAGGAAGCGGCGCGCCGGATCGCGCGAGTCGCCCGCGTTGACCCCGAGGAAGGCGACGCGCTTGCCCTTGGAGACCGCCAGGGACTGGAAGATCGGGAACTCCGTGCGGCACGGGGCGCACCACGAGGCCCATTTGTTGACCACCACGGGGTAGCCCTCGAGCTTCGCGAGCTCGCGGCGGAAGGCCGGCCGGCCGCCGTCGATCAGCTGCGCGGACCGCGCGTGCAGGCTCGCGAGCGGCGCCGGAGCGCCGGCCAGATCCCGCTTCGCCCTGGCGAGGTCGAAGCGGTGCCCCGACGCGACGCCGCTGCTGCCGCCGCCGGTCTGGCTGAGCCCGATCACGACCACGACGACGAGCGCGAGGGCACCGAGAACGGCCGCGATACGTCCCATGTGGTCATACGGTGGCAGATACTCCACCGCCGTCGCCGGACTCTGCTTGAATACGGGTTGCTTCCCGGGCAGGCGTCCAGACGACGCCTCCCCATTGCGGCCCGGGAGCTCGAAGCCGTGCGGCGCTTTTGCCGGCTTCCCCCTACGTCGATTTGTCGAGCCTTCATGGCGGAGCCTGATACAGCGACCCTTGCGGTCGCACCCCTTCCTTCTTCCGACGACCTCGAGCGCGCCGAGGCGTTCACGCGCGAGCCCTTCCTGCTCGAAGGCGAGGATCCGGCCGTCCTGCTCGCGCCGGGCGCGCCTCGCCGGGCCGCGCTCGACTGGGCGCTGAAGGAGCTCGGCGAGGGCGCGACCGCGCCCTCGAGCAAGTGGCGCCGCCGCTGGTCGCTGCTGCTCGGCCTCGATCGCCTGCTCTCCCAGGACGAGCCGGTGCTCGTCGACGGGACCGTGCTCTCCGCCCACCAGGTCGACGCGCTCTCCGGCACGCTGACCGCGCTGCTCGCCGAGGCCCAGCGCGGCGCCAACGGCAACGGGCGCTCGAACGGCGCCGGCGCCGACGAGCCGCTCACGCTCGCCTCGTCGGGGATCCCGGGCGAGGAGGACCTGCCCGATGACCTCGTCGACGACGAGTCCGACGAGGACCCGCTGGACTGGTCCGATCCGGAGCCCGAGGAGGCGGAGCAGGCCGGTGAGGCGGCCGAGGACCCCAACGCCGCGAAGCGCTTCTGGTTCGAGCACGCCACCGGCGCGGGCAAGACGGTCGCCGCGCTCGGCTTCGTCGAGGCCTCCCGCACCGGCGGGATCCTGATCCTGACCCACCGCCGCAACCTCGTCGACCAGTTCCACGGCGAGCTGCGCGACCGCGGCTACGCCAAGCGCATCTCGCCCGCGCTGCTGACCGGCAAGGACAACCCGAACGGGCCGGTCACGGTCGAGACCTACCAGTGGTTCGTCCGCAACGCGGGGAAGATCTCCGACGCCTACACGATCGTCATCTGCGACGAGGCCCACACGGCGCTCGGCGAGAAGACCTCGGCGGCGATCCGCAACTGGTCGGGCCCCGTCTTCGTCGGCATGACGGCGACGGGCGCCCTGATCGCCCGCCACGTCACCGACCTCTTCCCGACCCAGACCTCGCGCTTCGATCTCGCCCAGGCGGCGCGCCGCGGCGTGATCGCGCCGCTGCGCTGCGTGCGGATCCCGCCGGGTCCGGGCGTCCGCACGATCGCCAAGGTGCCGCTGCGCCGCGGCGAGGTCGACACCGAGTTCGACCAGGAGATGCTGGCCGAGCTGCTCGACCAGATGCCGTTCAACATGGCCGTCGCCGACCTCTACAAGACGCGCTTCAACGGCGTCCCCGGCGTCGTCTACTCGGCCGGCGTGCGCCACGCCTACAACGTCGCCCAGGCCTTCCGCGACAACGGCATGAAGGCGCAGGCGGTCTCCGGCGAGACGAAGAAGCGCGAGCTCGCGCGGATCCTCGCCGCCTACGAGCGGGGCGACATCGACGTGCTGGTCAACGCCCAGCTGCTCGCGGAGGGCTGGAACTCACCGCGCGCCACGGTCTGCATGCACCTCGCCCCGACCGCCTCCAAGCGCATCTACCAGCAGCGCGTCGGCCGCGTCACGCGCCGCCATCCCGGCAAGGAGGCCGGCATCGTCGTCGACTTCGTGCACCCGGCCACCAAGCACGACGACCCGGTCGTGACCCTGCACTCGCTGCTCGACCGCGACGTCTACCGCGGCGGCGCGATCGTCGTCGGCCCGGTGCGCCGCGGGCGCGGGCGGCGACTGCGGGTCGAGCGCCGCGTCGTCCCGGTGACCGCGGACGAGAACCGCCGCATCGAGGTCTTCGAGCGCGAGCTGTGGCGGATCGCCGTCGAGCACCTCGACTACGGCGAGCAGGTCCAGTGGGCCGCGCTCGCGGGCGCGCGCGTCGCGCCGGCGGGCTGGCGGCGGGCGCGTGCGATGCTGCACTTCGACGAGGGCGGCGAGCTCAAGCGCGCCTTCCTGCTGACCGCCGTCGAGCGCAACAAGAACCCGCAGCTGCGGCTGCGCGCGCTGCAGGAGATCGCGGCGTCGCGCGACGCCGAGGCCTTCGACCGCGCGATCGAGATGATCGCCGGCTGGCCGCGCGAGGAGAAGCGCGAGGGCGTCAAGGTCGTCCTGCAGTCGCTCGCCGAGAAGAAGATCGGCCGCCGCGACCAGGCCAACGGCTGGATCTGGGCCTGCGCGGAGATGACGCGCGAGGTCCACGAGGAGTACGCCGTCCAGCGCTGGCCCGAGACGAAGCGCCTGCTCGGGCTGCTCGTGAACTCGAGCGGCGGGGCCCATGCCCGCAACGCCCGCCGGCTCGTGCACGCCGCCCGCAACCAGGACCGCCGCCTGGCGGCTGCGCTGCTCGCCGCCGCCCTTCCGCACACCGCCGAGGCCGGCGAGGTCATCAACGGCGCCCGCACGCGCATGTCCCGCAAGCCGGCCGCGCTGGCGCGCGAGCTGCTGCGCAACTTCCCCAAGGGCGGCAAGGGCCGCCGCGGCCAGCGTCGCCGCAAGAAGGGGGGCAGCCAGGTCGAGGCGATGGAGGCGAACGGCGCCACGCTCGACGACGGGGTCGAGGAGACCGAGTCGGGGGAGCAGCCCAAGCGCCGCCGCTCGCGCGCCGGGTCCGGCAGCGCGGGGTCGAAGTCGAGGCGCGGCCGCTCACGAGCGGTCCGGCACGCCGACCCGGACGACGCGCAGCCCGAGCGCGAGGTCGTCGAGGAGACGGCGAGTGTCGAGGCGAAGCCCGCGGATGGTGGCGAGGCCAACGGCGCGGTCGAGGAGAAGCCGAAGCGCGGTCGCTCGCGTGCGAAGCCGGCGAAGGCCGAGGCCGAGGCGAAGCCTGCACGGACCCGCTCCCGAGCTACGAAGCCCGCGGACGCGGCGCCGGAGAACGGCGCCGTCGAGGAGAAGCCCACGCGGGCGCGCTCGCGTGCCGCGGCGTCGAAGTCCGCCACCGGCGACAAGCCCAAGCCGGCGCGCTCGCGTGCCGCGGCGTCGAAGTCCGCCGCCGATGAGAAGCCGAAGCGAACCCGCTCGCGCGCCGTCAAGCAGGACGCCGATCCCGCCGGGGCGATCGCGGCGGCCGCCGCGGCCACTCCGCGCCGTCGGGCGAAGCCGAAGGCCGGCACCGAGGAGAACGGGGCCGGGACGCCGCTCGAACGCGCGTCCGAGCGGGTCCGCGACGCGGTCCGCGACGCCGGGCCGAGCGCTCCCGCCGGCGACGAAGCCGCCTGAGCGGCGGCCCGTCAGCGCGGGGGCTCGCCCAGGTGCACCTCCCCCGCCGCGAGCACCACGACCTCGCCGCCCTCCAGACGCACCCGTAACCCCCCCTCGGCGTCGATCCCGTCACCGACGCCACTCCCCGCGCTCCACCGGACCGCCCGCCCCAGCAGCGCGTCGCGCGCCCGCAGGGCGTCCAGCACCTCGCCCACGGGCGCCTCGAGCCACCGCTCCAGCGCTCCGAGCAGCTCGGCGAGCGCCGGCTCCACCGCCGACCGCGGCCGGCCGAGCGTCCCCGCGCGCTCGCTCACGCCCGGCCCGAGCGCGGCGACGTCGACGGCGACGTTGACCCCGATCCCCACCACCGCCCAGCCCTCGTGCGGGCGCCCCTCCACCAGCACGCCGGCGACCTTGCGGCCGCCGAGCAGCACGTCGTTCGGCCACTTGACGAGCGCATCGCCGCCCGCCACGTCGGCCACGGCGAGGCCTGCCCGCAGCGACAGCAGCTCGTCATGGCGACGGACGACGAGCGAGCACAGGAGCGCGGTCCCCGGCGGCGCCTCCCAGCGACGGCCCTGGCGGCCGCGGCCCGCCGTCTGCGTCGCCGCCGTGACCAACGCACCGTGGGGCGCACCGCGCTCGGCCAGCTCGCGGGCGCGCTCGTTGGTCGAGTCGGTCTCGCGGAGATGCAGGCGCGGGCGGCCGAGCGCCCTCACGACGTGGCCAGACGGACCTCGTCGCCGTGCGCGAGCCCGCCGAGCTCCGCGGCCGCCTCGCCGCCGTTGACCGCGAGCGCCAGCATCCCCGCGGCGTCCTCGTACAGCAGGAGCTCGCCCGCCTCGGCGTCCGCGAACGTGCGCAGGTAGCGGGCGGAGCGGCCGTCGCCCACCTCGACCGGGCGGCCCAGGCGGCCGCCGAGGTCGGCCGGCGCGGCGTCGAGCTGGACGTTGCCGAAGCCGTCGACGACCATCACGTGCGCGATCAGCGCTCCCTCCTCCTGCCGCGGCCGGGGCAGATCGAGCGCAACGAGCTCGCCGGGATCGAGCGGGGTGCCCGCGTCCGCGAGCGCCTCGCCGGCAGCGAGCCGGGCGGCGACGGGAGCGAACAGGTCGCGGCCGTGGAACGTCGCCGAGACCGGTCCGAGGCGCCACGGCGAGTGCGAGATCTCGACCGCCTCGACCACGCCGCGGAAGCGCTGGGCCGCGGGGATCAGCAGCCCGTTGTCGGGTCCGACCAGCAACCGGTCCTCCTCGGCGGTCCGCAGCGCCACCGCCCGCCGCCGCGCGCCCACCTCGGGATCCACGACCGCCAGGTGAACGCCGGGAGGCGCGTAGGGGAGCGCTCGCATGAGCATCAGCGCGCCCGCGAGCACGGACTGCCGCGGCACGCCGTGCGAGAGGTCGATGATCCGCGCGTCACGGCACTCGTGCGCGATCACGGCGTGGACGACGCCCACGAACTCGTCACGCAGCCCGTAGTCCGACAGGAACGTGATCGGTCTCGCCACGGCTCAGCTCCCCGCGTCCGCGAGCAGGGCCGCGACGAGCCCGTCGGGCGTGTGCGGGTCGGCTTCGAGGGCGGGGGCGAGGCCGTGCGCGCGCAGCTCCTCGCTCGTCGCCGGCCCGATCGACACGAGCCGGCGCCCGGCGAGCGCCTCCGCGCCCGCGGCGGCGAGCAGGTGGCGGACGGTGGACGCGGAGGTGAACGTGACGTAGTGGGCCGCCGCGACGGCCGAGACCGCGTCGGCGTCGAGCGCCTCCGGCACCGTCTCGTACAGCGCGAGGACGTCGACCTGCGCCCCGCGCTCGCGGAGCGCCTCGATCAGGACGTCGCGCCCCTCGCGCGCACGCGCGACGAGCACCCGTTCGAGCGGAACGTCCGCCAGCGCCTCGACGAGCCCCTCCGCGACCGATCGCGCCGGGACCGTGTCGGGCGCGACGCCGTGCTCCGAGAACGCGCGCGCGGTGCCGGGCCCCATCGCCGCGACGTGGAGGCCGGCGAGGCTGCGCGCGTCGCGGCCGGAGTCGAGCAGACGCGCGAACAGCTCGTGGACGCCGTTGGGGCTCGTGGCGACCAGCCCGTCGTAGGCGCCGAGGTCGGGTACCTCGGCCGCGAGCGGGACGGTCCGGATCGCGGGCGCCTCGATCACCGTCGCGCCGAGCTCGCGCAGGCGGGCCGCGAGCGGGCTGGCCTGAGCGCGGGCGCGCGTGACCGCGATCGTGCGCCCGTACAGCGGGCGGTGCTCGAGCCATGCCAGCTCCTCGCGCAGGGCCGCCACGGGCCCGACGACGGTCACCGCGGGCGCGCGGATCCCCTCGGCCGCCGCGCGCGCGGCGATGTCGGCGAGCGTGCCGGCGACCGTGCGCTGGCCCGGGAGCGTCCCACGCTCGATCACCGCGACGGGCTCTTGGGGCGGGCGGCCCTCCGCCTGCAGCCGCTCGGCGATCCGCTCGAGCGCGCGCACGCCCATGTAGAAGACGAGCGTGCCCGGGAAGCGCGCGAGCGCGGCCCAGTCGAGCGCGGAATCAGGCTTGTCAGGGTCCTCGTGACCTGTGACGAAGGCGACGCCGCTGGCGAGCTCCCGCTGGGTGACCGGGATCCCGGCGTAGGCCGGCGCGGCGACCCCGGCGGTCACGCCCGGGACGATCTCGAACTCGACGCCGGCCGCACGCAGCACCAGCGCCTCCTCGCCGCCGCGGCCGAACACGAACGGGTCGCCGCCCTTGAGCCGCACCACGCGCCGCCCGGCGCCGCCGTGCTCGACGAGCAGCCGGTCGATCTCCTCCTGCGCCATCTGCGGGCCGCCGCCCTGCTTGCCGACGTAGACGAGCTCGGCGTCCGCGCGGGCGTGCCGCAGCGCCTCGGGCGGGATCAGGCGGTCGTAGAGGACGACGTCGGCGGCGGCGATCAGCTCGACCGCGCGCAGCGTCAGGAGGCCGGGGTCACCCGGTCCGGCGCCGACGAGGTGGACGGTCACGCCATCGCCTCCGCCCGCGCCAGCAGATCACCGGCGCCCGCGGAGAGCAGCCGGTTCGCGAGCTCGATGCCGTTGGTCGCCGGTAGCTCGTCGGCGACCCACGCCGACCCGTCCGGCAGCCCGACGAAGCCGCGAATCGTGCCGTCCTTCGCGTGGATTCCCACGGGTGTGTGACAAGTCGCGCCCAATACGCCCACGGCGGCTCGCTCGGCCTCCAGGTCCGCGAAGGTGGCGGCGTGATGGATGCCCGAGACCGCCGACCACACCCGCTCGTCGCCGTCCCGCGCCTCGATCGCGAGCGTCCCCTGGCCGGGGGCGGGCACGAAGTCGAGCGGCGTCGCGGCGCGCTCGAGTCCGAGCCGCTCGAGCCCGGCGGCCGCGAGCACGATCGCATCGGCCTCGCCGTCGTCGAGCTTCCGCAGCCGCGTGTCGACGTTGCCCCGCAGCTCGACGACGTCGAGGTCGGGCCGAACGGAGAGGAGCTGCGCGCGCCTCCGCAGCGAGCTGGTGCCCACGCGAGCACCCTCGGCCAGGCCGGCGAGTGCCGTCGCCGGGTCGTCCGGACCCGCGCGGCGCACCAGCACGTCCGCGGCATTCGCCCGCGGCGGCGTGGCGACGAGCGCGCAGCCGGCGGCCAACGCGCCCGGGACATCCTTCGCGGAGTGCACGGCGAGGTCGATCTCGCCCGCCACCAGCGCGGCCTCGATCGCGTCGACCCAGCGCGACTTGTCGCCGACCCCGCGCGCCCGGTCGCCCGAGGTGACGATCTCCACGATCTCCGCGTGCTCGAGGCGGGCGGCGACCCAGCGCGCCTGGGCCAGGGCGAGCGCACTGCCGCGGGTGCCCACCCGCAGCGGGGTCAACTCGCGTCGCGGTGCCGCAGCGGGCGGACCTCGCCGCCCGCGGGGCGCTCCGCCGCGGCCGGCTCGTCGAGGCCGAACAGCTCCCGCAGGAGCTGGAGGCGCGCGTGACGATGCTCGGAGTCGAGCGCGCGGACCCGCAGCGTGGGCTCGTGGAGGAGACGGTTGACGGCGGTGCGGGCGAGCAGCTCGACGCGCTCGCGGTCGGCGGGCGAGAGCGACTCCCAGCGGCCCTCGTTCTCCTCGAGCACGCGGGTGACGACGTCGTCGGCGCGCGTCCGCAGCGCGGCCAGCGTCGGCAGCACGTCGAGCGAGCCGAGCCAGCCGGCGAAGGCCTGGATCTCCTCCTCGACGATGCCCTCGGCCTTGCGGGCCTCGGTCCGGCGCACGAGCTGCTGGCGCGTCACCTGGCGCTGCAGGTCGTCGACGTCGGAGAGGGTGACGCCGGGCAGCTCGGCGCAGGCCGGGTCGATGTCGCGCGGTACCGCGAGGTCGATCAGCAGCAGCGGCCGGCCCGCGCGCGCGGGCATCACCAGCGCCAGCTCCTCGGCACCGAGGATCTGGTGCGGCGAGGAGGTGGAGGCGACGACGATGTCGGCCCGGGCGAGCTCGTCGGGCAGCGCGTCGAACGCCACGGTCTCACCGCCGAAGCGCTGGGCCAGCTCGATCGCGCGCTCGCGCCGGCGGTTGGCGACGAACATCGTGCGCACGCCCTGCTGGTGCAGCGCGCGGGCCGTGCCCTCGGCCGTCTCACCGGCCCCGATGATCAGCACGTGGCGGCTGCCGAGGTCGCCGAGCGCGTCACGGGCGGCGTCGACGGCGACCGAAGCGACGCTCGCGCGCCCGACGGAGATCGCGGTGTCCGTGCGCACACGCTTGCCGGTCGCCAGCGCGGCGCGGAAGAGCTTGTTCGTCAGCGGGCCGGTGGAGTGGGTGGCGAGCGCGGCCTCGTAGGCGCGCTTGACCTGTCCCTGGACCTCGGCCTCGCCGACGACCATCGACTCGAGCCCGCTCGTCACGCGGTACAGATGCCGCGCCGCGTCACAGTTGCGCAGGGAGTAGATGCCCTCGAGCAGCTCGGTCGGGCGGACCCCGGCACGCCGCGCGAGCCGGCCCAGCACCGCGGTCTCGGCCTCGACGGCGTCCCCGACGACGAGGTAGAGCTCGGTGCGGTTGCAGGTGGAGAGGACCACCGCCTCCTGGATCGGCTCCTCGCTCACCAGCTCCCGCATCAGGCGCTCGGCGGCCGCCTCGGTGAGCGCGATCCGCTCGCGCACCGCCACGGGGGCGGTCTTGTGTGATGCGCCCAGCGCCAGCAGCTCGCTCATCGCGGCACCGCTTCGCTGCGCTCCGCGTCGCGCTCCTCATCGGCGGCCGCCGCGCGGCGGCCCTCGACCAGATCGGAGAGCTCGACGAGCTCGCGCTCGATGCGCACCAGCTTCGAGGCCATGATCGCCACGTAGATGAGGATCAGCGCCAGGAAGACGAGGTACGCGCCGGCGACGTAGGGCCCGGCGTCATCGAGTGGGAGTGCCGGCATCAGCGCCCCATCAGATCTGGGTCGGCGCCGACGTGCGCGCGAGCGGGCCCGCGGCGTCGTCGCCGGCGAGCGCGCGCTTGAGCCTCCGCAGGCGCATCGAGGCGTGCTTGGAGGCGAGCTCGTACTTCCACAGCGTCACGAACAGGCACACCATGGCGACCAGGGAGACCAGGAACGTCAGCCGCATCTCGCCCGGCATCGAGCCGCCGGTGGTCCCGAGCACGCGCGGATGGATCAGCGACGACGCCAGCCGGACGGCGAGGAAGTTCAGCGGCACGAAGGCGCCGCCGATGATCGCGAACACCGCCGCGTAGCGGGCCTGGCGCTCGGGATCGTCGATCGAGAACCGCAGCGGCTGGTAGCAGGCGAAGAGGAGGAAGACGATCAGGAACGAGACCAGCGTCGGCTCGTCCCACACCCACCACGCGCCCCACGAGGCCTTCGCCCAGATCGAGCCCGTGGCCAGCACGCCGAGGCCGAGGATCAGCGACAGGTGGATCGCCACGTAGGAGCGCAGGTCATAGCCGCGGTCGCCGGTCCGCAGGTACTGGATCGCGAACACCCCGCCGGCCACGAAGCCGCCGAGCGCCACGATCGCCAGCGGCACGTGGAGGTAGAAGATCTTCTGCACGAAGCCCTGGTCGGCGTCGTTGGGCGCGTAGAGGAACACCAGCGCGAACGCGCCTGTCACGAGTACCACCGACGCAATGGAGAGGGTCCGGAGCCCTCGGCCGAACATGTGTCGCCTAGTCCTCCACCAGGAAATCGAAGACTGCCAATGCGAGCAGCCCGAAGACCAGATCATAGAGACCGAGAACCCCCAGCCAGCGCGCGGGAAGCGCCTCAGCGCCCGCTTCGGCGAACAGCGGCGCGGTCGCGTGCCCCGCGGCGATCACGACCGGCAGGATCAGCGGCAGCGAGATCAGCGGCACGATCAGGTCGCGCGCCCGGGTCTGGATCGCCAGCGCGCCCACGAGCGTGCCGATGACCGCGATGCCGATGTCGGCCAGCAGCAGGATCGCGAGCAGCCCCGGGAACGCCTGCAGCGGGGACGGGCCGAGCAGCAGCACGGAGAAGACCGGGATCGCCGCTATCTCCACCGCGACGAGGAAGCCGAAGAGCACCGCGGCCTTGGCCACGAACAGGCTCGTGCGGTCCACGGGCGCGAGCAGGAACGCGTCGAACCCGCCCTCCTCGCGCTCGGCCACGAACAGCCGGTTCATCCCGAGCACGGCCGCGAACAGCAGCGTCACCCACAGCACGCCCGAGGCGAGGTCGCCCTCCAGCGTCTCGCGGTCGAGCCCGAAGCGGAAGAGCACGAACGTCGAGAGCGAGAACAGGAACATCGCCGGCACGGACTCGCGCGTGCGCAGCTCGAGCCGCAGGTCCTTGCGGACCAACGCGCTCACCGCGCTCATGAACCCGACGCCGGCGCGTGCGGGACGGGGCGGCGCGTCCGTCGCGTCCTGCGCGTCCGCGGTCGGGGCGGACCCGGCCATCAGTACAGCGCCTTCACGTCGCCCGCCGTCACGGCGCCGGCCGGATCGAGCAGCGCCGGGCGGCCCGCCTTCAGCCCGAGCACGAGGTCGGCCTCCGCGAGCCCGTGCTCGACGTCGTGGGAGATCACGACGCGCGCGGGGCCGGCCGTGCGCCCGATCAGCGGCTCGACCGCCTCGGCCGCGCCCGGGTCGAGGTTCGCCAGCGGCTCGTCGAGCAGCAGCAGCTCGGGCTCGTGCAGCGAGGCGCGGCAGATCGCCACGCGCTGGGCCATGCCGCGCGAGAGCGTGCGGACCGGCTCGTCGGCGCGGCGGCGCAGCCCGACCTGGTCGAGGAGCGCCTCCACGCGCGTTTCCGCGACCCCGTGGAGCCGCGCGTGGAACTGCAGGTTCTCGCGGGCGGAGAGCTCGCGGTAGAGCAGCGGCTCGTGCGCCAGCAGACCGACGCGGCCGCGCACCGCCCACCCGTCCTGGGGGAGGTCGCGGCCGAGCACCCGCGCGCGCCCCGCGTGAGGGCGCAGCAGAGTGGCGAGGATCCGCAGCAGCGTCGTCTTGCCGGCGCCGTTGGCGCCGAAGACGGCGAGCGTGCGCCCCGGCTCGAGCGTCAGTGAGACGCCGGAAAGCGCGGTCCGCTCGCCGTAGGCCCGGCCGACCTCCGAGAGCTCAATCGCGGGCGCCATGCCGCGAGTCCCCGCGCAGGGTGCGCACGGCATGGGGCAGCGCCGGCGCGATCACGCCGAACAGCTCGAGGACGGCGCGCGGCGAGCCCGGGAAGTTGACGATCAGGGTGCCGCCCGCGAGCCCCGAGACGCCGCGCGAGAGCATCCCGTGGGGCTTGATCCGCACCGCCTCGGCTCGCATCGCCTCGGCGAAGCCCGGCGCCTCGCGCGTGAGCACCGCTCGCGTGGCCTCGGGCGTCACGTCGTCGGGCGTCAGCCCGGTGCCGCCGGTGGTGAAGATCAGGTCGCAGCCCTCGTCGACGTAATGGTTGAGGCGATCCTCGATCAGCGCGAAGTCGTCGGGCACGACCTCCATCGCGACGACCTCGCAGCCCGCCTTCTCGGCCAGCGCGGCGAGCGCCGGCCCGGACTCGTCCTCGGCGTCGCGCCGCGAGATCGACGTGGAGACCGTGAGGACCGCGGTCCGCAATTGGTCAGGCGGTCGCGGCGGGAGTGTGGGTGCGCTGCGCGGCGGCGATGAGGTCCTGCACCGCGGCCTCGTCGCCCGCGCGCAGCAGCTCGATCGGATCCGGCTCGCCGTTGACGATGCTCTCGAAGAACCCCTTGCGGTCCTGGTAGGTCGGCAGCGTCCCCTTCGCCCAGCCGCGGACCTCGTTGAGCAGGACGGCGAGCCGCGCATAGGGCTCGCCGTACTCCTCGGCGACCTGCGCCTTGATCCGCTTGGCGAGCGCCGGCGATGCGCCGGCGGTCGAGATCGCGATCGCCAGCGGCCCCGTGCGCACGATCGCGGGCAGGATGAAGTTGCACAGCGGCGGCACGTCGACGATGTTGACCAGCATCGCCCGGCGCTCGGCGTCCTCGTAGACGCGGATGTCGACGTCGGTGTCGCTGGTCGCCGCGATCGCGATGAACGTGCGCTCCAGGTCCGCGGTCTCGTACTCGCGCCGCTCCCACTCGATCGAGCCCTCGGCGGCGAGCGCCTCGAGCTCCGGCACCGCGGTCGGCGCCACGAGCACGACGCGGCCGTCGCAGGCGAGCAGCCCCTCGACCTTCTCGAGCCCGATCTCACCGCCCCCGACCACCACGCAGCGCCGCCCCGTCAGCTTGAGGCAGGCGATGTAGAACGGCGTCTCGAGCATGCCCTGGACGCAGGTCTGATCACAGATCCCGCGCCTGAACTGACAGACGCATTCCTTGCCTGCATACGCTTGAGCCGGCATCTCGCCTACACCGTACAACGCAGTAGACATGCCTCCCGAGAGCTACTTCACCGACAACTCCATGGTCCGCCGGGTCCACCGCGAGTTCGTGGTCGGCCTCGCCGGCCCACGCACGCTGCTGCTCCAGGCGAGCCATCCCGTCGCCTTCGCCGGCTTCTTCGCGCACACCGGGGCGCTCGACGAGCCCTACGAGCGCCTGGCCCGCACCGCGCAGGTCATGGACGCGATCACGTTCGGGCCCCGCGACGCGGCCGACCGCCTGACCCGGCGCGTTCGCGCCATGCACCGGCGCGTCCACGGCGAGCTGGCCGAGCCCGCGGGCCGCTTCCCGGCCGGGACGCCCTACGCGGCCGACGACCCGGAGCTGCTGCTGTGGATCCTGGCCGCCATCGTCGACTCCTCGCTGCTCGTCTACGGCAAGTACGTCCGCCGCCTGAGCGCCGACGAGCGCGACGCCTACTGGCAGGACTACCGGGTCATCGGCCGCCAGTTCGGGCTCGCCGACGACGAGCTCCCGGCGACGATCGAGGACTTCGACGCCTACATGCGCGGGATGCTCGAGAGCGGCGACCTGCACATCACGCCGCAGGCGCGGGAGCTGGCGATCGAGATCGTCATGCGCCCGCCGGTCCCCTTGAAGGTCCGCCCACTGCTCGAGCTCGCCAACCAGATCACGGTCGGCCTGCTCCCGGGCGACATCCGCCGCGGCTACGGGCTGTCGTGGGATCCGGCGCGCTCGATCGCGCTGCACGGCGGGGCGGAGTACGTCAAGCGCGTCGTCGTCCCGCTCCTGCCCGCGCACCTGCGCCTGAGCCGCGGCGCGCGCCAGGCCGCGGCCTAGATGGCCGATTCCACGGCCCGCGCGGGGCGCGAACGTGGTTCGTGGATGCCCAGCGAACGCCAAAGGCGGCTGGGTACGAGTGGGTGCGGCGCGGGGTGGCGACGAGTGTCGTCTCTGCCCCCTCCTGGGTGGTCGAGGCGACATTCGTCGCCTCGCGGCGGCTCGCTGCCGCTCCTACCCAGCCGCAGTTGACGTTCGACAGCTCCGCGGATCATGGAATTGGTGATCTAGCGCCCCAGCGCCTCGCGCGCGAGGCGCGCCGCCGTGCGGGCGAGCGGGATCGCGCCGGCGCGCAGGACCCCGAGGCGCTCGTTCTCGCGGCCGTGCTGCAGCCGCGCCGTGGCCGTCGACGCGCGCACGAGCGCGGGGTCGTAAGGGAGCCAGCGCGCCGAGCGCAGCCGCGTGGGCTGGGAGGCGAGGCGGCGCCCGTCGACGTGGGCGGCCAGCCGCACGGCCGCCCCCGGGATCGAGTGGCCGTGCTCGTTGACCCAGGCGACCTCGGCGCCGAGGGTGCGCGCGACCCGCTCGCCGCGTGCGCGGTCCCCGCTCCATACCGAGACGGCCGGGCCGCCGGTGGCGAGCGCGATCGCCGCCTCCTCCGACTCCGCCTCGACCACCGCGAGCACCGGGCCCGGCACCGGCTCGTGGAGCAGCCGCGCGCCCGGCGGCACGCCGCGCAGCACCGCCGGCGCATAGAACGCACCCGGCACGCCCGCGACATCGAGCGGGCCGCCGCAGAGCAGCGTCGCGCCGTCCGCGACGGCGGCGGCGACGAGCTCCTCGACCCGCTCGCGCGTCTCGGGCGAGCGCAGCGGCCCGACCTCGGTCTCGGGCTGCCGCGGATCGCCGGGGCGCAGGCGACGCGCGGCCGCGACGACGGTGGCGATCAGCGGCTCCGCCACGGACGGCACCACGACGAGGCGGCCGACCGCGGCGCGGTGGCGGCCGCCTCCGGCGAACGCGGCCCACAGCGCACCCGTCGCGGTGCGGTCCAGCGGTGCGCCGTCGAGCACGAGCATCGCGCCCTTCTGGCGCGGCGGGCGGGTGTCGACGACGTGCGAGGCGAGGGCGCCGAGGTCCTCACCGGGCGCGACGAGGGCGATCAGCTCGGGTGGGACGCCGCCCCGCTCGAACGCCGCGCGCACGCGGTCGCCGAGCGGCGTCGCGAGCACGACGGCGTTGCCGGCGAGCAGCGCCGCGCCCGTCTCGAGCACCGGCTCGGCCCACGGCGACGAGGCGCCGCCGCGCACGCCGACCGTGCCGCGCGGCGCCTGCACGAGCACCGAGCGGCGCCCGGCACGGAGCGCCGGGATGCGGCCGAGCCGGCGGTCGCGGAGCGCGCGCGGCCCGTGGTCGGCGAGATCGTGCAGGCCGCCGACCGACGGCAGCAGCTCGGCGAGCACCGCCTCGGTCCGGGGCTGGCCGACCGTGTCCGCGAGGGCGTCCGCCAGGTCCTCGAGCTCGTCGAGGATCGCCGTCGCCGCGCGGCGCAGGTAGCGGGCGCGTGCCGCGGTGGGCACGAGGGCCCACAGCGGCTGGGGCGGCACGGAACGGGCAACCATCGGCCGGGCACGCTATCCCAGCCACGCCGCTCGCTCAGTCCTCGCGGCCGCGTGCCTTCCGGATCGCCTCGAGCCGCGCCCGCGCCTCGGG
>JAXDGC010000037.1:0-23512 GCA_034665245.1 Solirubrobacteraceae bacterium
TCCCGGACGAACCGCTCCCGGACGAACCGCTCCCGGACGAACCGCTCCCGGACGAACCGCTCCCGGACGAACCGCTCCCGGACGAACCGCTCCCGGACGAGCCGCTCCCCGACGACCCGTCGTCCCCGGACCCGTGACGGGACGACCCGCTCCCGGACGAATCACTCCCAGAGGAGCCACTCCCGGACGAGTCGCTCCGCGACGACCCGTTTCCGCGCCCGGATGACCCGCCGCGCGAAGGGCTGCCGCCCCGCGGCTCCGCCACCGGCGCGGCGTCGACCACAGCCGGCACGACGCCTCGCGCGAGCGACGGCACACCGGCCGGCGCCGGTGCCCGCGCCACCGTGACCGCGCGCCCCGCGTGCCGGTCGCCGTGGTGCCGCGCCACCGCCGCAGCCCCGCCGCCCGCGCCGCCCGCCACCAGGACGACGACGGCTACCTTGGCCAGAACCGCGCCGCCGCCGGCGGCCGGGACCACCGCGACCGCATCGGAACCCAGCGGGAGCCAGCGCAGCAGCGGCGTTGGGAGCAGCGCGGCGGCGGCGTCGCGAACGGTCTGCCGCGCGCGGTGGGCGAGCTGGCGGATGGCGCCGGCGCTGACGCCGAGGTCCGTCGCGATCCGCTCGTGGCTCTCGCCGTCCAGCGCGTGGCGGACGATCACCTGCCGCTGCCTCGGCGGCAACGACTGGACCGCACCGATCACGCGCCACAGCCGCTCGCGCCGTTGGAAGGCCTCGTCCGGGCGCTCCACGCCGTCGAGGCCCTCGGGCAGCGGTTCGAGCCCGGCCTGCGGGTCGCGCGCGACGTTCAGCGCCGCGTTGTGGGCCACGCGGTAGAGCCACGGCCGGAGTGTCACCGGTGCGCGGGCCGAACCGCCGGAGAGCGCGGAGTAGGCGTTGATGAACGTCTGCTGCAGCGCGTCCTCCGCCGCGGCCGGAGGCAGAAAGCCGTGGCAGTAGCGCAGCAGCGGCGCCCGGTAGCGCTCGACGATGGCCGCGAAGGCCTGCTCGTCGCCGGCGCGGGCCAACGCGACCAGCCGCTCGTCCGACTCCCCGAACAGCAGCCGCAGCCGCGGCCGGCCGGCCACCCGAGCGCTCGTCCCCTGATCATCTGCAGACCCCATGCGAGAGGCAGGCACTACGCAGCCGAGGCGCGACCGGTTCGCGCGCGGCTCAGAAGGTCTTGGGCCGGACGAAGATGTAGGAGGCCTTCCAGCGGCCGTCGGCGGTCTCGAACAGCGTCCAGAAGTTCGGGTCGCTCGACCGCAGCAGCTGGGCCCCGACCCGCGGGTAGGGGTCGTAGAGGAACACCTTGCCGTTCGCGTCCTTGCCGAGCACCACGTAGTGGTTGACCTGGCCGAGATTGCGGGACATGACGCCCGGCGCGAGCACGTTGGTCCCCACGAGCAGGATGTAGCTGTTGCCCCGCTTGAGGTCGCGGGCGAACATCGAGAACTGCTCCTTGTCCTGGATCGGCTCGCCCGACTCCCGCATGCCGCCGAGGATCGCCGCCATCGCGGCGACCTCGTGGCCGGTCGTCGACGAGCTCGCCTTCTCGGACATGACGACCTTGGCGTAGTGGGCGATCAGCGACAGGTCGCCGTAGGTCGCGGTGCCGTTGCCGACGGCGCGAATCGCCGGCCAGATCAGCAGGTACACGTCCTTGCCCGTCGTCCGGCGGTCGCTCGGCAGCGCCTTGTCCTCCGACTGCGCCAGCGCGTTGAGCATGATCCCGCGCGCCCACGCCTCCGTGGCGAGCGGGCCGCGGGTGATCGCCACCGCCAGGACGGAGTTCGCGCCGCACCTGACCGGATCCGTGAACGTCACGCCGCTCTCATCGACCTGGGTGAGCTTGCTCAGGATCTCCTCGGAGTTCCAGCCCCCTTCCTGCTTGCCGGGGGTGGCCCAGGGCAGCTTCTGCGCGTCGAGGCCGGTGCCCTCCGCTTCGGCGGCCTTCGTGTAGGTCAGCCGCGGGTCGGTCTCGCGCAGCAGCTTCATGAGCGCGCGGTTGCCGATCGCGCGCTGGAGCGCGAGCACCCGGCCCGGAGCCCCCACGAGCGGCGCCGCCGCCGCGCGCTCGTCCGTCGATGCCTCGTCCTCCTTGACCGGCCCGGCCGCGCGCGTGGGCTCCACCGCGCGAGTATCCACGCGCACGGTCGGCAGGGCAACTACCGCACGACGCACGCGTCGTGGGCCGCCCGCGCGACGCGCGGCGAGGCGCGGACGCGCCCGTGGTGGTCGAGCAGCGTCAGCGTCCCGGTGTTGAGCGACGGCGTGAGCACGAGCCCGGCTCCGCGCTGGACGTTGTACGAGCCGATCGGGATGCGGGACGCGCGCAGCAGGCGGCCGTCGGCGAGCGAGTGGACGTGGAGCGAGCGGCCCTCCCCGCTCGCGACGTAGGCCTTCGACGGCCCGAAGGTGATGTGCTGCGGCGCGAGGTCGGCCCGCAGGCGCCGGACCGGGCCGTGGCCGTCGGCGTCGTAGATCGCCAGCTCCTGCTCGCGCCCGGCGGTGACCCACACACGCCGGCCGCTGGGCGAGAAGCCGACGTCATGGACGAGGAACGGCGGGTGGACGGTGCGCACGAGGCGCGGCCGCGCGGGCTCGGTGATGTCCACGACCGCGATCGAAGACGCCGACGATCCGAGCGAGATCCACAGCCGGCGGCCGGCGGGATCGACGGTCACGTGGCGCGCGAGCGCTCCGACGGCCACGCGCCGGACGACGCGACCGCGGCCCAGGTCGATCACCGCCAGCTCACCGCTGCCCGAGTCGGTCGCGAACGCGTGGCGGCCGTCGGCGCCGAACGCGGTGTAGCGCGGCTGCTCGAATCCGCGCAGGACCCGTCGCACGCGCGGCGGCCGGCCCTCGAGCAGCGTCACCGCACCGGCCGCGGTGTGCCCCACGATCGCCACGCCGCCCGCCCCGCTCTGGATGCTGCGCGGACCCTCCACGGTGTGCACGCGCCGCACCACGCGGTGGCCGGTCAGGGACACGACGGCGACATGCGCCTCGGTGTCGGCGGTCACGAGCGCGACCGGCTCCCGAGCCGCCACGACCGGCAGCGACGCGCAGCGCAGCAGCGGCGCGGCCGCGAGGCCGGCGGCGAGGAACTCGCGGCGGTTCATCGCCCCTCCTACGAGCCGCGCGTCGCGAGAGGTCCCACGGAGGAAGGTGCTTGACTGATCGGCTCGTTGTCGGGTCGCGTCGTCAAGTCACTGGACGCCTACCAGCGCCGTCACCGCTGGCTCGGCTTCCCGCTCGCGGTGCTCTACAAGTTCGGCGACGACCAGGGCGCCTACCTCACGGCCCTGATCACGTACTACGGGTTCCTCTCGCTGTTCCCCCTGCTGCTCCTGCTGACGACGATCCTCGGCTTCGTCCTGCAGGGCGACGCGGGCCTTCAGACGAGGCTCGTCGACTCGACGCTCGCCGAGCTGCCCATCATCGGCAGCCAACTGCGCGAGAACGTGCAATCGCTCAAGGGCAGCGGCGTCGGGCTCGCGTTCGGCATCCTGGGCACCCTCTACGGCTGCCTGGGCGCGGCCGGGGCGATCCAGAACGCGTTCAACCGCGTGTGGGCGGTGCCTCGCAACGAGCGGCCGAACCCGATCAAGACACGCCTTCGCAGCCTGGTCCTGCTGCTCGTGCTCGGCTTCGGGGTGCTCCTCACCACCGCGATCTCGGCACTCACGACCAACGGCGGCGCATTCGGCGCCTCCGTGGGCGCCTGGCTGGCGATCGCCGCCATTCCGCTCGCCGCGCTCGTCAACGTCGGGCTCTTCATGCTCGCCTTCCGCGTGCTGACGGTCAGCGACGTGCCGACTCGCCACCTGCGGACCGGTGCCGTCGTGGCCGGCGTCGGGTGGCAGGTCGTCCAGGTGCTCGGCTCCTACTACGTCGCGCGCACGCTCAAGGGCGGATCCGAGGCCTACGGTGTCTTCGGCCTGGTGCTCGGCCTGATCGCGTGGATCTACCTGCTGGCGCTCGTGATCGTGTTCGCGGCCCAGATCAACGTCGTCGCCCAGCGGCGACTGTGGCCGCGGGCACTGCTCACGCCATTCACGGACCAGGTTGAGCTGACCTCCGCCGACGAGCGCGCGTACACCGGCTACGCCGAGAGCGAGCGCCACAAGGGCTTCGAGGTCGTCGACGTCGGCTTCGAGCCCCCGCCGGCGGACACGCAGGACCGCGGCGAATAGTCCTGTTCGCTGCCCGGGCGTGAATAATCGGCCGTGGTGTCCGAGTCCGGCTATCTGCGGCGGCACGAGTCCGCTCTCCTGCTCGTCGGCGCGATCGAGCCCGAGGTCCAGCCGTGGCTGCGCGGCGCGGGCTACCAGACCCGAGCCGTCCCGAGGGCCAAGGCGGCGCTGAAGGCGCTCGCCGAGGCACCCGCGCAACTGCTGATCGTGGACGGAGAGGAGGGCGCCCAGGACGCCGCGACCGTGTGCCGGAAGCTGCGCGACGATGCCCGTCTCGGCGAGGCGTGGCTGCTCGCGATCACCGATCGCGCCGACGGCAGGACGGCGGTCGCCGCGCTCCAGGCCGGCGCCGACGACTACCTGAGCCGGCCGTTCTCGCGCACCGAGCTGCTGGCCCGCTCGCGCGCCGGCGTGCGTGCCGCGCAGCAGCGCTCCGACGACACGCTGTTGCGCGCGCTGATGGTCAACGTGCCCGGCGCGATCTACCGCTCGGCGTGGCACGCCGGCCACACGCTCGCCCTGATCAGCGACGAGATCGAGCGGATCTCGGGCTACCCGCCGGAGAACTTCATCGCCAGTGCCAAGCGGACGATCATGAGCATCATCCACCCCGACGACCGCGAGCACGTCATGGCAGCGGTCGCCGACGCCGTGGCCGGGGACCAGGCGTTCGTCCTCGAGTACCGGATCGTGCGCGCCGACGGCGCGATCCGCTGGGTGCTCGACCGCGGCCAGATGGTGCACGGGCCCGGCGGGCGGCTCTGGATGGACGGGGCGATCTTCGACATCACCGAGCGGCGCGAGGCCGAGGAGGCCCTGCGCCGGCGGGAGGTGGAGGCCGCCCGCACGGACGAGCTGCGCGCCTCTCGGGTCCGCATCGTCGAGGCCGCCGACGCGGCGCGGCGGAAGATCGAGCGCGACCTCCACGACGGCGCCCAGCAGCGGCTCGTGACGCTCGCGCTCGACGTGCGCGTGGCGCGCTCGCGGATCGAGCGCGAGCCCGAATCGGCCGGACCGTTCCTCGAGCGCCTCGGCGAGGAGCTCTCGCAGGCATCGGCGGAGCTGCGCGAGCTCGCCCGCGGCATCCATCCGGCGGTGCTGACGGAGCGCGGCCTGGCGCCCGCGGTCGAGACGCTCGCGGCGCGAGCGCCGATCCCGGTCGAGGTGGTGGCCCTCCCGTCCGGGCGGCTGCCCGCGGTCGCCGAGGCCACCGCGTACTTCACCGTCTCGGAGGCGCTGACCAACGTGGCCAAGTACGCGAACGCGAGCTTCGCGACCGTCCGGCTCACTGACAACGCCGACGAGCTCGTCGTCGAGATCCAAGACGACGGCGTCGGCGGCGCGCAGGCCGGCGCCGGCTCGGGGCTCAGCGGGCTCGCCGACCGCGTCGGAGCCATCGACGGCTCGCTGAGCGTCACCAGCCCGCCCGGCGAGGGCACGCTCGTGCGGGCCGTCCTGCCGCTCCAGGCCGTCTGACGCATCAGACGGATCGCACCACCGGCCCTGGGAGCTCACTGTTTCCCTGGACGCGCCGATAGCACCAGATGGGGCAACGCAGACATGCGCTGCAGATGTGGCTGAGCGCCGGCGCGATCGTCGTCCTCGCTGCCGTCCTCTCCCTGTCGATCACGGCGCTGCGCCGCCACGCGGACCGAGCCAGGCAGGTCCAGCTCATCGCGACGCACATCAGCGGCGATGCGCAGCACGTCAGCCGCATCGAGTGGCAGGCGAGGGCCGAGGGAGAGCTGAGCCCGCGGCTCGGCAAGGAGTTCCAGCGGCTCGACCGCCACATCAACCAAGACCTCGACGCCTACGAGCTCGCCGAGCCGGCCGGCGCGCGGCAGCTGAGGACGCAGACCTCTCCCTACCTCGCGGCGGTCGAGAACGAGCTGTCGCTGCTCGACCACCGGCGGGCGGCGAACGGCGCGCAGATCGACGACCCGAGCTTCGACCGCCTGCAGCGCCGGCTCGAGCTGATCAACGCCGCGCAGAGCAACGAGGCCGACAGGGCCGCCGCTCGTTCGGACCTCGGCGTCATCGCCGGCCTCCTGCTCGCCGCGCTGATCCTGATCGTGATGCTCTCGCGGCTCGACCGGATCCGCGGCGCGGCCGCCCGCCGGCGCCATGACGACCTCCAGGCCCAGGCGCACCACGACGCCCTCACGGGCCTGCCCAACCGGCGCAGGCTGCTGGACGACCTCGACCAGGCCCTGCTGCGGGCTGCCGAAGGTGAAGGGTGTGTCCTCCTCCTCTGCGATCTCGACGGCTTCAAGGCCTACAACGACACCTTCGGCCATCTGGAGGGGGACCTGCTGCTCAGCCGCGTGAGCGAGGCGCTCGCCCGCGCGGTCGCGCGGCACGGGACGGCCTACCGGCTCGGCGGCGACGAGTTCTGCGCGCTGGTGCGCGTCGGCCCGTCGGACCTCGGCCCGGTCGTCGCGGCGTGCCACGCCGCCCTGAGAGAACACGGCAGCGGCTTCGACATCCGGGCGTCGATCGGGTTCGTCACGCTGCCCGACGAGGCGTCGGACGCGTCGACCGCACTGCGGCTCGCCGACCAGCGGATGTACACCCAGAAGAACGAGCGCGGGTCGTCGGTCAACCAGCAGCTGCGCGACCTCATCCTGCGGATCCTCGCCGTGCAGGACGGCACGCTCTACGACCACGTCCACGACGTGACGCGCCTCGCGGCGGCCGTGGGCAGCAGGCTCGGCCTCGACGACGAGGACGTCGCCGACCTCGTACGCGCCGCCGAGCTGCACGACGTCGGCAAGGTCGCGATCCCGGACAGCATCCTCAAGAAGCCCGGCCCGCTGGCTCCCGACGAGCAGCAGCTCATGCGCCGCCACACGCTCATCGGCGAGAACATCCTCAGCGCGGCGAGCGCGCTCGCGGGCGTCGGCCGGCTCGTGCGATCGAGCCACGAGCGCTTCGACGGCACCGGCTATCCCGACCGGCTGCAACGCGAGGAGATCCCGCTCGCGAGCCGCATCATCTTCGTCTGCGACGCGTACGACGCCATGACCACCGACCGTCCCTATCGCAAGGCCATGAGCGAGGACCACGCGGTCGCGGAGCTCAGGCGCTGCGCGAGCACGCAGTTCGATCCGGAGGTGGTCGACGCGTTCATCGCCGAGCTCGGCGCGCATCGGGTCCTGACCGGATACGCGGACGCGCGGGCACCGTCGATGAGGCTCATACGATGACCCTCACACTTCAAAGCGCACAGCACGATCAGCTCGAGGAACGCGCCGCGACAGCCGCGGGCCGCTTCGAGCGTCAGATCCGCACGATCGAGTGGGCCGACGCCGACGCGCCGGTCCGCAGCGACAAGGTGGCGCGCATGCAGGCGCGAGTCCAGTACTACGACTACAAGATCGACCCCTTGGTGCTCGCGGAAGCGATCATCGACCGCGTCTGCCTCCGCTAGCAGCGCTGCAGACGGGGCGCGCGATTTTGGGTAGACCCCCTCCCGTGGACGTCGAGACCCAGGTCGAGTCCGTCGAGCGGTCAGAGACCCGCGGCGGAAACACCCGCTGGGTGGTGCGCGACGCCGAAGGCCGCGAGTACACGACGTTCCGCCCGCGGATCGGGGAGCAGGCCGAGGGCTTCCGTGGGAAGCGGGCGAAGCTGGAGTTCCACGAGGAGGACCGCAACGGCTTCCACAACGTCTACCTCGACGCGATCAGCTCGGCGCCCGAGCCGGCCGCGGACGGCGGGGACTCAGATCCGGACGAGGTGGCGTGGAACACCGCCGTCGAGGCGGCGCCATGGCTGCTCGGCACGTCGGAGCCCAAGGAGGCGCTCCCGCCCGACGAGCTCTACGAGAAGCTCGAGCCGTTCAAGCGGCGCGTGTCGGAGGACATTCGCGGCGCCGGCGACGAGGACGAGGGCTGACGTCAGACGACGGGCGGCGGCGTGCCCTCGGCGCTGGCGGCGAGCGCCGGATCCCACTCGCACGCCTCGCACGCGTGACGGAACGCAGAGCGCGCGAACGCGAGCCCGGCCGCGTGCGGGTCGGGGCTCGCGCAGGCGTCGCGCCAGTCCAGGACGTACTCGCCGAGCGCGTCCTCCCAGCGTGCCGCCGCGGGCTCGAGCGACGCGGTCTCGAAACCCTCCGGCGCCGGGTGCGCGTAGGCGTAGAAGGCGGCTCTCCCGTAGCGCGGATCGCCGGGCCACCAGCCGACCGCGATCTCCTGCGAGTCCATCGCGTTGCGCATGATGAAGTCACCCGACGGCGGGTCCGCCGGCGCGCCGGAGAAGAGGCTGACCGCGAGGTCGAACGAGCCCCACCACGCGTTGACCGGCGTGGCGCGGCCGCGATAGGGGGCGCGGAACGCGGCGAGCACGAGCGCCGCGCGGGTCGCGGCCGCGAAGTAGGTGGCGACCTGCCCCGGCTCGTAGGTCGCGTGCTCGGCGTCCGCGTCGAGCGGCGCGCGCCACGTCACCTCCTGCGGCGTCGGATCGATCTCGACCGCGCCGCCCAGGCCGCGGACCGTCGCGAGCACCTCACGCGTCACCTCGCCCACCGGCCGGTGCGGGGTGAGGGAGACGCGCTCGACACGCCCGTCGCTGTGCTCGGCGACCGCCTCATGCGTCCGCAGGTCGAGCGCGACGACGAGCGCGCCCGAGCCGTCGGGCGCCGGCAGCGGCGCCGTCTCCCATCCGCGTGCGGTCAGGCGCAGCGCCGCGTGCTGCAACTGCGGCTCGGGCGGGCCGAGCACGGCCGCCAGCTTGCCGAGCACCTGGGTGTGCGCGTGCAGCGTGTCGCAGGTCGCACTCCAGTCCTCGTATGAGAGGTTCGGCCACCCACCGGACATGCCTGCACGGTACCCGTCTGGCACAGTGGCCCCCTGTGACCGCCATGGCGCGCGAGATGGCGGAGCAGCCCGAGGTGATCGGGGCGCTGCTCGGCCGCCGGCACGAGTTCGGCTCTCGCCTGCGCGCGATCGCCCCCGAGCGGCTCGTCGGCGTCCTGCTGATCGCGCGCGGCTCCTCGGACAACGCGGCGGTCTACGGCCGCTACGTGCTCGAGGCGGCGCTGCGGCGACCGGTGTCGATGGCCGCGCCGAGCCTGTGGACCCGCTACGGGGTCGAGGAGGACCTGCGCGGCTACCTCGCCGTCGGCGTGAGCCAGTCCGGGCGCACGCCGGAGATCGCCGACACGCTCGAGCGCGTGCGCGCCGCCGGCGCGGTGACGGTCGCCGTGACGAACGACCCGGCCTCGCCGCTCGCCGACGCCGCCGACCTCGCGATCGACCTGCGCGTGGGCCCGGAGGACGCCGTGCCGGCCACGAAGACGGTGACGGCCCAGCTCGCCGCGTTCGCGATCCTCGCGCACGCGCTCGGCGGCCCCCTGTGGCCCGACGAGGCGTGGGACGAGGTGCCGCGCGCGCAGGCCGAGGTCGTCGCCGACGACGCCTCCGCCACGGCCGCCGGCGCGGCGATCGCGCGCTCGGGCAACCACGTCCAGCTCGGCCGCGGCTTCCTCTACGCCGTCGCGCTCGAAGGGGCGCTCAAGGTCGCCGAGACGACCGGCCTCGCCTCGTCCGGCTTCTCGGTCGCCGACTTCCTCCATGGGCCGATCGCGATCGCGCGCCCCGGCACGAGCGCGGTCGCCTACGCCGCGCCCGGCCCGGTGGCCGGCGACGTCCGCGAGGCGGCGGCGCGGGCGCGCGAGGCCGGCGCCGAGCTGATCGCGGTCGGTGAGGACGCCGGCGCGGCCGATATCCACGTCGCCGTCCCGTCGCGGGTGCCCGAGGCGCTGGCGCCGCTCGTCCACGTCGTACGCGCGCAGCAGATCGCGCTCGCCACCACGCTCGCGCTCGGGCTGGACCCCGACCGCCCGCAGGGGCTGACGAAGGTCACGCCCACCACCTGAGAGTTGTGTCTCCTTACCAGGCGGTTCCGAGCGCCCCTTGACTCGGGCGGGTGCCGCGCTCTAGGGTCGCATCTAGGAAAGGTCCCTAACCAGGTGAGGAGGAGGAGAGGATGAAGCGGATCGCGACGGCCGCGGCGACCGCACTACTCGTGATGGTGGGGGTCAGCGCCTGCGGGGGCACCGGCGGCGGAGGCTCGGGCCAGGCGGGGACGCCGGCGGCCAAGAAGCCGGCGAAGCTCGACCCGGCGACGATCACGCTCTGGGTCGGCTTCACGCAGCGCGAGCTGCGCGTCTTCAAGGACACCGTCAAGGGGTTCGAGAGCGCGAACCCCGGCGTCAAGGTCCGCGTCGTCGGCGGCATCAACGACGACAAGATCATCGCGGCCAGCCGGGGCGGCAAGGCCCCCGACGTCGCCCAGTCGTTCACGGCGGACAACTCGGGCGCGTTCTGCGGCTCGGGCGCCTGGGTCGACCTGAAGCCCTACCTGCAGCGCGACGGCATCAAGGACACGATCTTCCCGCCCGCGCCGCGCTCCTACACCCAGTACAAGGGCACGCGCTGCGCGCTGCCGATGCTCGCCGACGCGATGGGCCTCTACTACAACGAGGACATGCTCAAGCAGGCGGGGCTCTCCGGCCCGCCGAAGACGATCTCCGAGCTCACGGCGTACGCGAAGAAGCTCACGGTGAAGAACCCCGACGGCTCGCTGAAGGTCGTGGGCTTCGATCCGGTGATGAACTGGTACTCGAACACGCCCGCGAACTTCGGGCCGATGTTCGGCGCCAAGTGGGTGGACGGAGGCGGCAAGTCGAGCCTCGGCACGGACCCAGCGTGGGCGAAACTGCTCAAGTGGCAGAAGGACCTCATCGACTGGTACGGCTACGACAAGCTCGTGAAGTTCCAGGCCGGCGTCGGTGACGAGTTCTCCGCGTCCAACGCGTTCGAGAAGGGCAAGGTCGCGATGAACGTCGACGGCGAGTGGCGCACCGCGTTCATCGCCGACGAGGCGCCGAAGCTCAAGTACGGCACGGCGCCGGTGCCGGTCGACGACGCCAACGCCGGTCTCTACGGCGGCGGCTACACGACGGGCAACATCGCCGGCATCCCGAAGCGCGCCGAGCATCCCGAGCACGCGTGGGCGCTGCTGAAGTACCTGGCCACCGACGACAAGGCGATGGCGCAGCTCTCCAACGGCCTGCGCAACGTCCCGACGACCGAGTCGTCGGCGAAGTCGCCCGACCTCAAGCCCGACCCCAAGTTCGAGACGTTCCTGAAGATCTACGGGAGCCCGAACACGACCACCACGCCGGTCACCGCCGCCGGCAGCGCCAACCAGGAGCTGTTCAACAGCTTCACCAACAAGTGGCAGGCCGGGCGGATCTCCGACCTCGAGGCCGGCCTGACCGGCATCGACAAGCAGATCGACGCCCAGCTGGCGAACGCCGAGGGCAAGAAGGTGCCGTGAACGAGGACCGCCGGCGAGCCAGGAAGCGCGCCCAGTGGCGCCGCCGCTTGACGGTCCTGGCGTTCATGAGCCCCTGGCTCGTCGGCTTCACCGTCTTCTTCGGCTATCCGCTGGTCGCGACGGTCTACCTCTCCTTCACCCACTACGACCTGCTCCAGCCGTCGCGCTGGGTCGGGCTCGCCAACTACCGCTACCTCCTCAACGACGACAAGCAGATCTGGCCCGCGGTCTCCAACACCCTGTGGCTGGTCGTGATCGCCGTGCCGCTGAAGGTGATGTTCGCCTTCGGCGTGGCGCTGATGCTGACGCGCGCGCGGCGCGGGATCGGCATCTTCCGCACGATCTTCTACCTGCCCGCGCTCGCGCCGCCGGTCGCGGCGACCCTCGGCTTCGTCTACCTGCTCAACCCCGCGACCGGCCCGGTCAACCAGGTGCTGGGCCTGGTCGGCATCCACGGGCCGCTGTGGTTCAACGACCCCGGCTGGTCGAAGCCCGCGCTGACCCTGCTGCTGATGTGGGGCATCGGCAACCTGATGATCATCTTCCTGGCGGCGCTGGTCGACGTCCCGCGGCACCTCTACGAGTCGGCCAAGCTCGACGGCGCGGGGGCCTGGCAGCGCCTGCGCTGGGTGACGCTGCCGTCGATCAGCCCGGTGCTCCTGTTCGCCGTCGTGATCGGCACGATCGAGGCGCTGCAGATCTTCGACCAGGCCTACGTCGGCGCGACGATCGCGGCCGGCTCGGCTTCGAGCGCCGGCGATCCGTCCAACGACCTCGGCTATCCCGAGGACTCGACGCTGTTCTATCCCGTGCTGCTGTTCCAGCAGGGCTTCCGCTTCTTCAACATGGGCTATGCCGCGGCGATGGCGGTGCTGCTGCTGATCGTGTCGCTCGCGATCACACTCGTGATCGTGCGCAACTCCCGGCGCTGGGTGCACTACGCCGGAGCCGGGCGCTGAGATGAGCACGAGCGCCCCCGCCGTCCCGGTCGCCGCCCCCGCGCCGCCGCCCGCCCGCCGCGAGGTGCCGCGGGCGGTCCGCCGCCGCCGCCTCCTCGTCGCGGTCGCCGACCACGCGCTGCTGATCGCCGCGGCGATCGCGTTCGTCTTCCCGGTCGTCTTCATGCTGCTGACGGCGCTGATGACCAACGACCAGGCGCTCTCGACGAAGCTGTGGCCCCAGCCGTTCCAATGGGGCAACTTCGCGGAGGTCTTCGACAAGGCCCCGATGCTGCGCTACGGGCTCAATACCCTCATCTACGCCGGGCTCGCCACGCTGTTCATGCTGCTCTCGAGCATCCCCGTCGCCTACGCGCTCGCGCGGCTGCGCTGGAAGGGGCGCGACGCGGTCTTCCTGCTCGTGCTCGTGGCGATGATGCTGCCCCCGCAGGTCACGATCGTCCCGCTCTACGTGATGTGGGCGAAGCTCAACCTCGTCGGGACGCTGTGGCCGCTGATCCTGCCCAACCTGTTCGGCGACGCGTTCTCGATCTTCCTCCTGCGCCAGTTCTTCCTCACGATCCCGGAGTCCTATCTCGACGCCGCGCGCGTCGACGGCTGCGGCGAGCTGCGGATCCTCGTCTCGGTCGTCTGCCGCCTGGCAAAGCCCGCGATCGCCGCGGTCGCGCTGTTCATGTTCCTGTTCACGTTCAGCGACTTCTTCGGGCCCCTGCTCTACTCGGGCGACCAGGAGAGCCACTGGACGCTGTCCGTCGGTCTCGCGCAGTTCCGCACGCTGCACCAGGTCCAGTGGAACCTCAGCATGGCCGCGACGGTGATGGTGCTGGCGCCGGTCGTCCTGCTCTTCTTCCTCGCCCAGAAGGCGTTCGTCGAGGGCGTCACGCTGACGGGGGTGAAGGAGTGAAGCTCGCCGTCATCGGCGCCGGGTCGACCTACACGCCCGAGCTCGTCTCCGGCCTCGCCGCGCTCGACATCGAGGAGCTCGCGCTGCACGACATCGCCGGCGAGCGCCGCGAGATCGTCGGCGCGCTCGCCCGCCGCATGCTCGACCGCACCGGCTTCGCCGGGCGGCTGGAGATCACGGGCGAGCTCGAGCGCGCGCTCGACGGCGCCGACTTCGTGCTGATCCAGATCCGCGTCGGCGGGCAGGAGGCGCGGCTGCGCGACGAGACGCTGCCCCTACCGTGCGGCTGCATCGGGCAGGAGACGACGGGCGCGGGCGGGCTCGCGAAGGCCCTGCGCACCGTGCCGGTCGTGCTCGAGATCGCCGAGCAGGTCACGCATCACGCCGCGCCCGGCGCGTGGATCGTCGACTTCACGAACCCGGTCGGCATCGTCACCCGCGCCCTGCTCGACGCCGGCCACCGGGCCGTCGGGCTGTGCAACGTCGCGATCACGTTCCAGCGCCACATCGCGCGGCTGCTCGCGGTCGCGCCGGAGCGGATCGAGGTCGATCAGGTCGGCCTCAACCACCTGACCTGGATCCGCGCCGTTCGCCGCGACGGCGAGGACGTGCTCGGCGAGCTGCTCGCGACGCACGGCGACGCGCTCGCAGGCGAGATCGGCCTGCCGCGGCGGCTGCTCGAGGAGCTCGGCGCCGTGCCCTCCTACTACCTGCGCTACTTCTACGAGCACGACCGCGTGCTCGCCGAGCAGCGCGAGGGCGTGCCGCGCGCCGCCGAGGTCGCGGAGATCGAGCACCGCCTGCTCGAGATGTACCGCGACCCGGCGCTGAACGAGAAGCCGGCGCTGCTCGAGCAGCGCGGCGGCGCCTTCTACAGCGAGGCGGCCACCGGCATCGTCGCCTCGCTCGCCGGCCGCGGCGACGCCGTGCACGTCGTCGACATGCGCAACGACGGCACGCTCGCGGGCCTCGCCGACGACGACGTCGTGGAGGTCCCCGCGCGCGTCGGCCCGGCCGGCCCGGTCGCGCTCCCGCAGCGCCCGCTCGCGCCCGAGCTGCTCGGGCTGGTCCAGCACGTCGCGGCCTACGAGCGGCTCGCCCTGCGGGCGGCGCACTCGGGCGGCCCCGTCGACGTCCGCAAGGCGCTGCTCGCGCATCCGCTGATCGGGCAGGACGAGATGGCGGGCGAGCTGGTCGAGCGGCTCCTGCAGGGCGAGCCGGTGCGATGACAGCTCGCCTCGTCCTCGCCGTCGACGGCGGCAACTCCAAGACGGACCTGGCGCTGTTGCGCGAGGACGGCGAGCTGCTCGCGCTCGTCCGCGGCGGGCTCAGCTCGCCGCATCACATCGGGCTCGACGGCTGCGTCGCGCTCCTGGGCGAGCTGTACGCCGCCGCGCTCGCGCAGGCGGGGATCACGGACGGCGACGGGCCGGCGGCCGAGGCCGGGCGCCTGCTGCTGGCCGGGCTGGACCTGCCGATCGAGGAGCGCCGGCTCCACGAGGCGCTCGCGGGCCTCGGCTGGGCCGAGCGGCTGAGCGTCGGCAACGACACCTTCGCGGTGCTGCGCGCGGGGACCGAGCGCGGCTGGGGCGTCGCGGTCGTCTGCGGCGCGGGCATCAACTGCGTCGGCGTCGGGCCCGATGGCCGGCACGTCCGCTTCCCCGCGCTCGGCGCGATCAGCGGCGACTGGGGCGGCGGCTACGACGTCGGGCTCGCGGCGCTGTCGGCGGCGGTCCGCGGCGAGGACGGGCGCGGGCCGCGCACGCGGCTGGAGGCCGCCGTGCCGGAGCACTTCGGACTGCGCACGCCCGACGAGCTCGTCGAGGCGATCCACCTCGGCCGGATCCCGCAGCGCCGGGTCGTCGAGCTGCCGCCGGTCGTGTTCGACGCGGCGGCGTCGGACCCGGTCGCCGCCGCGATCGTCGATCGCCTCGCGGACGAGGTGCTCGCGCTCGTGCGCGCGGCCGTGCACCGGCTCGAGCTCGACGGCGCCGCGGTCGAGGTGCTGCTCGGCGGCGGCATGTTCCGGACCGGCGACGGCCGCCTGCTCGGCGCGATCGAGGCAGGGCTGCGGCAGCTCGGGGAGGCCGTGACGCTGCGCGTGGCCGACTCCCAGCCGATCGTCGGCGCGGCGCTGCTCGCGCTCGACGACCTCGGCGCGGGGCCGGACGCGCAGGCGCGCGCGCGGCGCGAGCTCGGCGAGGCGGTCGACGACATCGGTTCCACCGGGGAGGTCTCCATCCATGGCTGACGTGCGCTTCGAGCAGGCCACCCACGTCTATCCCGGCAGCGACACGCCGGCCGTCGACGCGCTCGACCTCGACATCGCCGACGGGGAGCTGATGGTGCTCGTCGGCCCGTCGGGCTCCGGGAAGACGACCGCGCTGCGCATGCTCGCCGGGCTCGAGGAGGTCGACGCCGGCGCGATCCGGATCGGCGGTCGCGACGTCAGCGACGAGCCGCCGAAGCGCCGCGACGTGGCGATGGTGTTCCAGAACTACGCGCTCTATCCCTACCTCACGGTGGCCGCCAACATCGCGTTCCCGCTGCGGATGGCGCGCATGCCGAAGGCCGACCGCGAGGCGCGGGTGCGCGAGGTCGCCGAGCTGCTCGAGCTGACGCCGTTCCTGGAGCGCAAGCCGGGCCAGCTGTCCGGCGGCCAGCGCCAGCGCGTGGCGATGGGGCGCGCGATCGTGCGCGAGCCGCAGGTGTTCCTGATGGACGAGCCGCTCTCGAACCTCGACGCGAAGCTGCGCGTCCAGATGCGGGCGGACATCGCCGAGCTGCAGGCACGGCTGGGCGTGACGACCGTCTACGTCACGCACGACCAGGCCGAGGCGATGACGCTCGGCCACCGCGTGGCCGTGCTCCGCGACGCCCGCCTGCAGCAGTGCGACACCCCCCGCGCGCTCTTCGACCACCCGGTCAACACGTTCGTGGCCGGCTTCGTCGGCTCGCCGGCCATGAACCTCTGCCGCGTCCCGCTCGGCGGCGACGGCTCCGCGTCGTTCGGCGGCCTGCCGCTCGCGCTCCCCGGTGTCCGCGGCAATGGCCGGACCGAGGTGACCGTCGGCGTCCGCCCGGAGGCGCTCGAGCTCGCCGGCGAAGGTCTCGACGCCACGGTCGAGGCGATCGAGGAGCTCGGCTCGGACGCCTTCATCTTCTGCAGCTCGGACATGACCACGGGCGCGGCCCGGCTCGTCGCGCGGGTCGCCGCCCGGGGCGCGCCAGAGCGCGGCGCCCAGGTCCGGCTGCGGCCGAGCGCCGAGCACGCGCCGCACGTCTTCGACGTCGAGACGGGAGAGCGGATTGGCGCGTAGCGCGACGCCGACCCTCCTGCGCGACCTCAACGAGCGGACCGTCCTCGAGGCGATCCGTGCGGGATCGCCGATCTCGCGCGCCGAGATCTCGCGCCGCGTCGGCATCTCCAAGCCGACCGTCTCGGTGACGCTCGAGTCGCTGCTCGAGTCGGGCCTCGTGCGCGAGGCCGACAACCAGGCGCACGGGCCCAAGTACGGCGCGACGTTCTTCGAGCCGGTGCACGAGGCCGCGCTCGTGCTCGGGCTCGACCTCGGCGCGCGCTTCCTGCGCGGCGCGATCTGCGACCTGCGCGGGGAGGTGCGCGCGCGCCAGGACATCGAGATGCCCGGGGCCGACGTGCAGGCCGTCACCGCGGCCGCGGTCGAACTGCGTGACCGCCTCGTCGCGGCGGCCGGCCTGGCCGCGGGCATCCTCGACGGCGCGGTGGCCGGCGTGCCGGGCGTCGTCGAGGCGCCCGGGGCGCGGATCGGGCTCGCCAACAACATCCCCGGCCTCGAGGGGTTCGCGATCGGCCCCGAGCTCGAGGCGCGTCTCGGGGTCCCGGTCACGGTCGAGAACGACGTCAACCTGGCGGCGGTCGGCGAGCAGTCGCGCGGGGTCGCGCAGGGCGTCGAGGACTTCGTGTTCCTGTCGGTCGGCACCGGGCTCGGCGCCGGTCTGATCCTCCACGGGGAGCTGCACCGCGGCCATCACGGGGCGGCGGGCGAGGTCGACTATGCGCTGGGCGCCGGCCACGAGGACGAGCGCGACGACGACCCGGCGGCCACCGGCGTGGCGGCCTACGCGGCGGCCCTCGCGGCCGAGGGAACGCTGCCGACGTCGCTCGCGCCCCCGTACGACGCGCGGGCGATCTTCGGCGCCGCGCGGGCCGGCGACGAGCTGGCGCTCGCCGTCGTCGAGGAGGAGGCGCACCGGATCGCGCGCCACGTGCTGCCGATCGCGGCGGTGGCCGACGTCGCGCTGATCGTGCTCGGCGGCGGCATCGGCACGAACGGCGACCTGCTGCTGGCGCCGATCCGCGAGCAGCTCGCGCAGCGCTGCCCCTACCCCCCGCGCGTCGAGGTCTCGAGCCTCGGCGACGCCGCCGTGCTCACCGGAGCGCTCGCGTTCGGGCTGCGCTCGGCGCTCGACAACGTGTTCACGCGCCGCAGCCGCGCCGCGCGCAGCTAGCGTGCCGCGGAGCTGAGGCGCCCGGCCGCCACGAGCTCGGCGAGCCCGACGATCTTCACGCGCGGGCGGCCCTGGGCCTCCCCGGCGCGGCGCTCGGCCTCGTCGATCGCCTGCCAGCCCTCCCACGTCACGGCATCCGGCGCCCGCTCCGCGAGCCAGGCGGCCGTCTCGTCGGCGTCGGGCGCGACGGGCGCGCCGAGCCGGCCGGCCTCCGCGTCCTCGACGATCTTGGCCACCGTGTCGGCGGCGTCCTTCTTGTTGGTGCCGATCACGCCGGAGGGGCCGCGCTTGATCCAGCCCACCACGTACTCACCCGGGCATGGCCGGCCGTCGTCATCGAGCACGCGCCCGCCGTCGTTGCGGATCAGGCCGCGGCGCTCGTCGAAGGGGACGTCGCCCAGCGGCCGGCCGCGGTAGCCGATCGAGCGGAGCACGAGCCCGCACTCGATCACCTCCTCCTCGCCCGTCGGCACCGCCCGCAGGCGGCCGTCCTCGCCCTCCTCGAGCCGGTTGACGGCAACGCGCACGCCGGTCACCGGACCGTGCTCGCCCTCGCCGAGGATCTCGACCGGGGAGCGCAGGAAGCGCAGCTCGATCCGGTGCGACCGGCCCGACGGCTCGCGCTGCGCGTAGTCGCGGAACAGCTCGACGTTGCGCTTGGCGGTCGGCGTGCCGGGCTCGGTCGCGGTCTCGACCTGCTCGGGGTCGCAGAGCACGTCGGCGCGCGCGAGCTCGCCGAGCTCGCGGACCTCCGGGTTGGTGAACGCCGCCTGCGCCGGGCCGCGGCGGCCGAGCAGGACGACCTCCTCGACCGTCGAGGAGCCGAACCCGGCGATCGCGTGATCGGCGGTGTCGGTCGGCGCCAGCTCCTCCGGGTCCAGCACCAGCATCCGCGCGACGTCGATCGCCACGTTGCCGTTGCCGATCACCACCGCCCGGCCGCCGGAGAGGTCGAACTCGTGCCCGGCGTACTCCGGGTGGCCGTTGTACCAGGCCACGAACTCCGTCGCGGAATGCGAGCCCGGACGGTCCTCCCCGGGGATCCCGAGCCGGTTGTCGTCCGGCGTGCCGATCGCGTAGAGCACCGCGTGGTAGCGCTCCAGCAGCTCCTGCCGCGAGACGTGCTCGCCCAACGCCACGCCGCCGAAGAAGCGGAAGCCCGGCTTCGCCGCCGTCTTCTCGTACATCCGCGTGACCGATTTGAGCTTCGGGTGGTCGGGCGCGACGCCGGAGCGCACGAGCCCGAACGGCGTCGGCAGCGCGTCGAACAGGTCGACCTCGAAGCCCGCGGCCAGCAGCTGCTCGGTCGCGTAGAAGCCGGCCGGGCCGGCCCCGATCACCGCTGCCCTCATGTGATTGCCCTGGTTCTCCACCCTTCTGAGGCTAGCGAGAGGCGGCTGGGGGTTCGCTGAGCGCCTACCCTCTGAGGCGCACATGGACGGCATCGAATCCGACCGCCTCGCCGCTGCGCTTCGCGTCCTGGCCGAGGTGGAGCAGCTCCCCACCGAGCACCCCGATGCGGTCGAGGTCAGGCGCGCGGTCGGCAGGCTGTTCAAGACCGTCAAGGAACAGCGCCGGGCGGAGCGACGCTCGGCGGTCCGGGCGAACGACGAGGCGGTCACCGCCGCGACGGCGACCGGCGCGCCGGGCCGGATCGACGACGAGACGCGCGGGCTCGCCCTGAGCTCCAGCGCCACCGGCGGGCGGGCGGGCACGCTCGTGCGCGCCCGCGGGTGCTACATCTGCAAGCAGCGCTACCGCGACGTCGACGCCTTCTACCACCAGCTCTGCCCCGCGTGCGCGGCGCTGAACCACGAGCGTCGCGACGCTCGCACGGACCTGACCGGCCGGCGCGCGCTGCTCACCGGGGGAAGGGCCAAGATCGGGATGTACATCGCGCTGCGGCTGCTGCGCGACGGCGCGCACACGACGATCACGACGCGCTTCCCTGAGGATGCGGTCCGGCGCTTCACCGCGATGGACGACAGCGCGGATTGGATCGACCGGCTGCGCGTCGTCGGCATCGACCTGCGCGACCCCGGCCAGGTCATCAGCCTCGCCGACGAGGTCGCCGGCCAGGGCCCGCTCGACATCCTCGTCAACAACGCCGCCCAGACCGTTCGCCGCTCGCCCGCGGCGTACGCGCACCTCGCCATGGCCGCGAAGGCGCCGTTGCCGAGCGGCCCGGTGCCCGACGTCGTGACGCTCGCGCGCGCGCATTCGACCCCGGCCGCCGCGCCGAACGGTCACTGGTCCCCCACGCCGCAGGCGCTGACCGCCCTGGCGCTCACGGCCGGGTCGGCGTCACCGGATCGCATCGCCGCGGGCGCCGCCATCGACGCGGGAGGCCTCGCGCCCGACCTCCACGCGCACAACAGCTGGAGCCGGGTCGTCGACGAGGTCGACCCGGTGGAGCTGCTCGAGGTCCAGCTCTGCAACCAGACCGCCCCGTTCATCCTCATCAGCCGGCTGCGATCCGCGCTGGCGGCGTCCGCGGCGCGCCGGACGTACGTCGTCAACGTCTCGGCCATGGAAGGGCAGTTCAGCCGCGGCTACAAGGGTCCCGGCCATCCGCACACGAACATGGCCAAGGCCGCGCTCAACATGCTCACGCGCACCAGCGCGGCGGAGCTCGCCACCGACGGCATCCTCATGACGAGCGTCGACACCGGTTGGATCACCGACGAGCGCCCCCACCCGACCAAGACGCGGCTGGCCGAGGAGGGCTTCCATGCGCCGCTCGACCTCGTGGACGGGGCGGCCCGCGTCTACGACCCGATCGTCCGAGGCGAGGCGGGCGAGGACGTCCACGGCGTGTTCCTCAAGGACTACGCGCCCTCGCCGTGGTGACCGAACGCGGCGCTGGCGAGCTCGGCGCGCCAGAGGCTGTAGAAACCCCTAGGAGAGTCCAGGACGGAGCGGCAGCGATGGAGCCCTACTTCGATCTCGGCACCTACACGCGTGGGGCGTCGACGGCCTCGACGAGCGCGCAGACGTGGTTCGACCGCGGATTGGTGTGGTCCTACGCGTTCCACCATGAGGAGGCGATCCGTTGCTTCGAGCGCGCCGTTGAGCACGACCCCGGCTTCGCACTGGCGCACTGGGGGATCGCCTACGCGATCGGGCCGAACTACAACAAGCAGTGGGAGGCGTTCGACCCGGTCGACCTCGCGGCGTCCCTCGAGAAGGCGTGCGTCGAGGTCGCGGCGGCGCGCGCGTGCGCGGACCGCGCCGCGCCCGTCGAGCAGGCGCTCGTCCACGCGCTCGGGAGCCGCTATCAGGCCAACGAACCGGCGGGCGACCTCGTCGCGTGGAACGCCGACTACGCCGGGGCGATGCGTGATGTGTACCGCGCCCATCCCGACGATTTCGACGTCGCGGCGCTCTTCGGCGACGCGCTGATGAACCTCACGCCGTGGGCGCTTTGGGATCGCTACACGGGCCTGCCGTGCGAGGGCGCCGCGACGCTCGAGGCCAAGGAGGTGCTCGAGCGTGCGTTCGATCGGCCCGGCGGGCGCGCACACCCCGGGCTCGTCCACCTCTACGTGCACCTGATGGAGATGTCGCCGTTCCCCGAGCAGGCGCTGCCGGTCGCCGACGAGCTGCGCTCGCTCGTCCCCGACGCCGGCCATCTCGTGCACATGCCGACGCACATCGACGTCCTGTGCGGCGACTACAAGAGCACGCTCGAGTCGAACCTGCGCGCGATCGAGGTCAACGAGAAGTACGTCGCGCGCGAGGGCCGGGTCGGGTTCTACGCGCTCTATCACGCACACGACCGTCACTTCGCGATCTACGCCGCGCTGTTCCTCGGTCGGTCGCAGGTCGCGCTGCGCGTCGCCGCCGACCTCGAGGCCTCGCTGCCCGAGGAGCTGCTGCGGATCGAGCAGCCGCCGATGGCCGACTACCTCGAGGCGTTCGTGCCCATGCGCCTGCACGTGCTCATCCGCTTCGGGATGTGGGAAGCGATCCTCGCGCTGCCGCTGCCCGCCGACACTGCGCTCTACTGCACCACCACGTCGATGATGCATTACGCGCAGGGCGTCGCCTACGCGGCGACCGGGCGGATGGAGCAAGCCGAGGCGGCGCGCGACGCGTTCCTCGCCGCCGTCTCGCGCGTGCCCGACTCGCGCTACCTGTTCAACAACACCTGCCAGGACATCCTCTCCGTCGCCGGCGCGATGCTCGACGGCGAGCTCGAGTACCGACGCGGCCGATTCGACGCGGCCTTCGAACACCTGCGCCGGGCGATCGCGCTCGATGACGCGCTGCCATACGACGAGCCGTGGGGCTGGATGCAACCGACGCGCCACGCCTACGGCGCGCTGCTGCTCGAGCAAGATCGGGTCGAGGAGGCCGAGACCGTCTACGCCGAGGACCTGGGCTACGACCCGTCGATCCCGCGCTCATCCTGGCACCCCGGGAACGTATGGAGCCTGCACGGCTACCACGAGTGCCTCGTTCGGCTCGGGAAGCCCGAGCCGGCGCGGATCGTCAAGCAGCAACTCGACGTCGCCCTCGCCCGCGCGGACGTCCCGATCACGTCGTCATGCTTCTGCCGCATGACGCACGCGGCGGTCGCCTGAACGAACTGATCGCGCCGCTCTGGACGAGGCGGCGGCGGCGGGAGCCTGACACCGCGCACGGTGCCGGACCCCGCTTCTCCTCTCTCCGGGCCGGTCGAACGGCCATGTCCGCGCTTGTGGGGGTTAGAGTGACGCGCCTTGTCCGCGGAGCTCATGGTCAAGGACGTCACCGAACAGGCGGCGCTGGTCCGCCGCGGGGAGGTCTCGGCGCTCGAGCTCGTGGACGCCGCGATCGCCCGGTTGGAGGAGAAGCGTGAGCTGAACGTGCTCGTGCACGAGCAGTTCGAGGCTGCGCGAGCCGAGGCGGCCCGCTCGCTGCGCGACGGACCCCTGGCGGGCGTGCCTTTTCTGCTCAAGGACCTGGGCCAGTCCCAGGCCGGCGTACCCGAATGCATGGGCTCGCGCGCCCTGCGCGATCACCTGGCCTCGGAGACGGCGTGGACCGTCGAGCGCTACCTGGCCGCGGGACTCATCATCTGCGGGCGCACCAATACGGCGGAGTTCGGCAACCATTGCGCCACCGAGCCGGCGCTGTTCGGCCGGACCCTGAACCCTTGGAGGCCGGAGCTGTCTCCGGGCGGCTCGAGCGGCGGCTCGGCCGCCGCGGTCGCGGCTGGGCTCATCGGTGCAGCATCCGGCAGCGATGGCACCGGCTCGATCCGGATGCCGGCGGCCTGCTGCGGTCTGGTCGGCCTGAAGCCCCGCCGTGCGCGGAGCTCCTTCGCGCCTTCGGCCGGCGTCGCGCTCGACGGCCTCAGCACCACCCACGCGTTGACTCGCAGCGTGCGCGACACCGCTCTCCTGCTCGACGTGATCGCCGGCAGCGCTCCCGGGGACCCCTTTCCCGCACCGCCGCCTGCGCGCCCGTTCGTCCAGGAGGTCGGCGCCGAGCCCGGCCGCCTGCGCGTCCTTCACCTCGAACAGCCGCCGTTCCCGGGCACGCCCGACCCGCGCGTCCAGACCGTGGCCGACCACGCGGCCCAGACGCTCGAGGATCTGGGGCATCACGTCGTGTCCGGGGTGC
>JAXDGC010000038.1:0-10008 GCA_034665245.1 Solirubrobacteraceae bacterium
TGCTCGGCAAGCCCGTGCTGGCCACGGGCTACTCGGGCAACGTCGACTTCATGACCGCCGAGAACTCCTACCTCGTGGACCATGAGATGGCGCCGATCGGACCCGGGCACGATCCCTACCCGCCGGAGGCGGAGTGGGCGGACCCCTCGCTCGAGCACGCGGCGCGGCTCATGCGCGAGGTCTTCGGCGACCCCGACGAGGCGCGCCGCCGCGGCCAGACCGGCGCCGCCGACATCCGCCGCGCCCATTCGCCGGTCGCCTCGGGCCAGGCGATGGCGCTGCGCCTGGCCCGGATCCGCGGCGAGCTGGCGCCGCGCGCCCGCTTCGACCCGACCTCGCTCGCGCGCCGCGACGCGGCCGGCGCGCAGGAGCTCGTCCAGGCCGGCGTCACCGCGCCCGCGCCGGGCCGGCTCGGGCGCCTGCGCCGCGCGCCGCGCGCCGCGGTCCTGCGCCTGATCAAGCCGCACACCGCTTACGCGCACCAGGTCGACCGCGGGCTCACGGACGCGCTGATGCACCTCGGCCACGCCGTCGAGTCGCTCGAGGGCCAGACCGCGGAGCTCGCCCGGCGCCAGCGCGACAGCTCGGCGGTCGTCCTGCGCGAGCTGCGGACCGTGCAGCGGCGCCTGGCCGCGCTCGAGGCGGGCGGGCCGACCGACGTCCTCGCCGCCCGCGTCGATGAGCTGCGCGCCACCGTCACCGAGCACGGCCGCACGCTCGGCGGCGTCGGCCTCACCGGGCCGCCGGAGGCCGACGGCGCCCTCGACGTGTACCCGGCCGCGCCGCCCGGGGAGCCGTGGACGCACGAGTACAACGCCGCGCACCGCAGGTACGTCGCGCGCGAGCTCGAGGACCCCGAGCTGCTCGCGCGCTTCCGCGAGCACGCGCCGCTCCCGGCCGACCTCGGCACCGGCTTCGACGAGCGGGTCGTGGAGTTCCCCTGGCTCGCCGCGCAGCGGCTCGGCGGGCGCGTGCTCGACGCCGGCTCGACGCTCAACCACCTGCACGTGCTCGCCCGCCTGCGGCCGCGCGTCGACGACCTCCACATCGTCACGCTCGCGCCCGAGGCCGAGGCGTTCCCGCACCTCGGCATCTCCTACCTGTTCGCGGACCTGCGCAGGCTGCCGCTCGACGATGCGATCTACGACCGCGTGCTCTCGATCTCGACGCTCGAGCACGTCGGCACGGACACCACCTACTACGGCGGCGAGACCCGGGTCGCCGAGGATCCCCAGCGCGAGCTGCTGGCCGCCGTGGCCGAGCTCCGGCGCGTCCTCAAGCCGGGCGGTGACTGCTACATCACGGTCCCCGTCGGGCGCGGTGAGCGCTTCGAGTGGGTGCGCTCGCTCACGCCGGCGCAGGTCGACGACATCGCCGCGGCGTTCGAGCCCGAGACGAGCGAGGCCGAGTTCTTCCGCTACGCCGGCGGCGCCTGGCAGCGCTCGGACCGCGAGGGCGTCGCCGGCGCGCACTACCGCGACCACTTCACGAGCAACGGGCTCGGGCCCGACGGCGTCGTCGCCGCCGAGGCCGTCGCCTGCCTGCACCTCGTCAAGCCCGGCTAGATGGCCGGTCTCATCGAGCTGCCGCGCAGCGCCGAGCCGCGCGTCTCGATCGTCATCGTGACCACGACCAACGCGGCGGGCCTCGAGCGCTGCCTGCGGTCGCTGCCGGCGCAGGCCTCCGACGCGCGCCCGTTCGAGACGATCGTCGTCCTCAACGGCGCCGTGGACGCTGTCCGCGAGCTGGCGACGCGGCGGCTGCGGGGCGCGAAGGTGGTCGAGTCGCTCGTCAACCGTGGTTTCGCCGGCGGGTCGAACCTCGGTCGCACGGCGGGCGCGGGCGAGCTGCTCGTGATGCTCCACGACGACGCCGAGCCCCGGCCGGGCTGGCTGGCGGAGTTGGTGCGCTGCGCGGACGAGCGGCCCGAGGCGGGTGCGGTGGGCGGCCGCGTCCTCCACCCGGACGGCACGCTGCAGCTCGCGGGCGCGGTGATCTGGCGCGACGGCTCGACGAGCTCGATGGGGGCGGCGCAGGGCGACTTCCGCGAGCGCCGGGCGGTCGACTACGCCGGCTCGTCCTCGCTGCTGGTGAGGGCGGCGACGTGGGACGCCGCCGGCGGCATGGACGAGGACCTCTTCCCCGCCTACTACGTCGATGCCGACCTCGCGATGGCGATCCGCGCCGGCGGCGAGGCGGTCCTGTACGAGCCGCGCGCGCAGATCCTGCACCACAAGAGCGCCAGCAGCACGCCGCGCGTCCGGACCTTCGCCAGCGCACGCAATCGCGAGCGCTTCTGCCGCAAGTGGGCGCGCGAGCTCCAAACCCACGAGCCGCGCGGCGAGGGCCCGGTGGCGCTCGATCGGGCGATGCGGCGCGCGCGGGTCGAGGCCGAGCGCCTGGGCGGGCGCCGGCCGGGGCGAGTGCCGGCCGTCGCGCCGCCGTCAGACCCGGCGGAGGCGGACCGGCGCTTCCTGCGGATGGACCGCGAGCTGCGCGACGCCCTCGAGGCGCAGCTGACCGAGGAGGTCGAGACGCTCCACGAGGTGATCCGGCGCAAGGACGGAGAGCTCCGCCGCCAGGAGGAGGCGCTGCGCCGGGCGGCGGGGCGATAGCTCAGCCGTCGCGAAGCTCCCAGTCGAAGGGAATCACCCCGGCGTGTGGGTCGATCCGGAACTTGTCCGGATCGTCGGGGTCGTAGGGGCGCGTCGGGAAGTTGATGATCTGCGCCTGCGTCGTGTCCCAGTTGTGGCTCGCGTGCCAGACGCCCGGCGGGATCGAGACGAGCCCCTGGCTGTGCTCGCTGAAGTGCACCTGAGCCAGGGCGCCTGCGGTCGGGGAGCTCTCGCGCCCGTCGAACAGCACGACGCGCACGCTGCCGCTCGCGACGAAGTAGCGGTCGGCCTGACGCTCGTGCATGCCCCAGCCCTTGATGCGCCCCGGGTTGAGCGTGACCTCATAGGCGTAGACGATCGGCTCGGCCCAGAACGGGTCGCGCGCGTCGAGCACGGCGGTCAGGCCGCCGCGGTCGTCGATGTGCGACGTCAGGCGCTTGACGATCACGCCGTCGATCGACGGAGCCAGCAGCTCGCCTCCGCTGTCGACCGTCCGAGCGTCGCGCCGAGCGGCCCGGGCGACGGCCGCGAGTACGTCGTCCCGGCTCACGGCGGCGAGCCTACCAACGGCCGCGTTTGACGCGGCTGTCAGGCTCGCAGCATGGTCGCCGACGCCCGCACCAAGCGCCTGACGCTGATCGCCTGCGTCCTCGGCTCGGCGGTGGTGTTCGTCGACGGCACGGTCGTCAACGTGGCGCTGCCGTCGATCCGCGACGACCTCGGCACCGGGCTCGCCGCGCAGCAGTGGATCGTCGAGGCCTACCTGCTGACGCTCGGCGCGCTGCTGCTCGTCGGCGGCTCGCTCGGCGACCTGCTCGGGCGGCGGCGGATGTTCGCGGTCGGACTGGCCGGCTTCGCGGTCACCTCGCTGCTCTGCGCCGTCGCCCCGACGGCCGGGCTGCTCGTGGGAGCCCGCGCGCTGCTGGGGATCGCGGGCGCGGTGCTCGTGCCGTCCTCGCTGTCGGTCATCACCGCGACGTTCCCCGCGGAGGAGCGCGGCGCGGCGATCGGGACGTGGACGGCGTGGGCCGGCATCGCGATGGTGATCGGGCCGCTCGGCGGCGGGCTGCTCGTCGACAACGCGTCCTGGCGCTGGATCTTCGCCATCAACGTCCCGTTCGTGCTGGCGACGCTCGCGCTCGTGCGCGCGGCGGTGCCCGAGTCGGTCGACGAGGAGTCCACCCACCGCATCGACTACCTCGGCGCCGTGCTCGTCGCGCTCGGCCTGGCCGGCCCCGTGTTCGCGCTGATCGAGCAGCCCAACTACGGCTTCGGCGACCCGGTCGTCGCCGTGCCGGGGCTGGTGGGGCTCGCGCTGCTCGGCCTCTTCATCGTCCACGAGCGCCGCTCGGACCATCCGATGCTGCCGCTCGAGCTGTTCCGCTCGCGCAACTTCGCGGTCGGCAACCTCGCCACCATGCTCGTCTACGGCGGGCTGGGCGCGGCGACGTTCTTCGTCGCGATCTACCTCCAGCAGGTCGCCGGCTACTCGGCGGTCGCGGCGGGCGTGACGCTGATGCCGATCACCCTGATCATGTTCGTGCTCTCGCGCCGCTTCGGCGCGCTGTCGGACCGCATCGGGCCGCGCGCGCTGATGGGCGTCGGGCCGGTCGTCGGCGGCCTCGGGCTGATCTGGATGGGGCGCCTGGACACCCACGTCGACTACGTCACCGAGCTGCTGCCCGGCGTGCTGCTCTTCGGGCTCGGGCTGTCGATGACGGTGGCTCCGCTCACCAACACGGTCCTTGGCGCGGTCCCGCAGCACAACGCGGGCGTGGCCAGCGGCGCCAACAACGCGATCTCGCGCATCGCGGGCCTGCTCGCGATCGCCGCGGTGGGCGCCGTGGTCGCCTCGCAGTTCGGCGGCGAGCTCGACCGCCGGGTGGCCGGGCGCACGCTCAGCGCCACGGAGCGCGCGGCGATCCGCGCCGTCAAGGACCGCCCGCTCTCGGGTGGCGTGGCGCGCGCGCCGGAGCTCGACCGCGCGGTCGAGGCCGCGTCCGTGCACGCCTTCCGCTGGGGGCTCGGCGTGGGCGGCGGGCTGATGATGCTGGGTGGCGTGATCTCCCTCGTCGGGATCGTCAACCCGCGGCGCGCGGTTGCGCCGCAGCGGCGCGAAGCGCACGGCCCCGCCTCGCTTCAGATCCCGTGCCCGGATCGCCGCCGCGAGGCCGAGGTGGCCGTGGCCGGCGCCGGCGCCGGCCATCGCTAGCCTTCCTGCCCGCATGCGCCGCCGTCTCCCGACGCTCACGCCCCGCGCCTACCAGCGCGTCGCCGAGGTCGCCCTCGCGGCCCTCACGCTGATCGTCCTCACGGGCGCGGCGGTGCGCCTGACCGGCTCCGGGCTCGGCTGCCCGGACTGGCCCAAGTGCTACGGCGGCGTCGCGCCGCCGCTCGAGACGCACGCCTGGATCGAGTACGGCAACCGGCTCATCTCGGGGCTCGTCGGGCTCGCGGCGGTCGCGGCGGGGGCCCTGGCGTGGCGGCGGCGCCCGTTCCGCCGCGATCTCGCCCAGCTCGGTGTGCTGCTGCCGCTGGGCGTGGTCGCCCAGGCCGTGCTCGGCGGCTTCACCGTCCGCAACCACCTCGCTCCCGGCTACGTGATGGCGCACTTCGCGCTCTCGATGCTGATCCTGGTGGCCGCCGCGGCGCTCGCGTGGCGCGCGCGCCACGAGCCGGGCGAGCAGCCGCGTCTGCTCGAGCGCGGCAGCGTGTGGGCGGTCCGCGCGCTGCTTCCGGTCGGCGCGCTGGCGATCTTCCTCGGCACCGCGGCGACGGCCGCCGGGCCGCACGCGGGCGGCGCGGGCACGGGCGACACGATCGACCGGCTGGAATGGAAGGGGAGCGCCACGCTCAACTGGGCGATCCACCAGCACGCGCGCATCGCGACGCTGCTCGGCCTTTCGGTCGTCGCCGTCTACGTGCTGCTGCGCCGCCGCCGGGCGCCCGCCGACGTGCTGCGCCCGGTCGCGGTGACGGCCGTGCTGCTCGCGGTGCAGGGCACGGTCGGCGCGGTCCAGTACGCGCTCGAGGTGCCCGCCGAGATCGTGTGGGTGCACGTCGCGCTGGCGGCGCTCACCTGGCTCGGCCTGCTGTGGTCGACCGCCGCGGCCGGCCGCCCGGTCCTGGCGTCAGCGCCGCTTCCAGCCGCCGCCGAAGAAGCGGCTGAGCCGTCCGCCGCGCACGTTGGCGCTGTACTCGGGCGCTCCCGGCGCGTAGTCCGTTAGCGCGGCCGCCTCCTCGGCGTCGATCGTGAGCGTGACCCGGCGCTCGGTGATGCGGGCCACCTCCGGCGCGTCGACCCACAGCTGCCGAGCGCCGGCGATCATGACGATGCCGTCGAAGATGTGCTCCTTCGGGTTGTCGATCGCGCGCTCGACCGTGCCGAGCTCCTGATCGTCGGAGGAGAAGATCGGCGTCCCGCGCTGGAGCGCCTGGTAGGAGATCGGGTCGCCGTGGTCGTCGGTCATCGGGCGCTTAGGAGATCTCCTGCAGGCGGCCGGTGTCGACGTCGTAGATGAAGCCGCGGATCGAGTCCTTGCGGGGGACGAACGGGCTCGCCTCGATGCGCGCCTTCGACTGCCGGACGTCCTCCTCGAGGTCGGCGAAGGACTCGGCCGCCCACTGCGGCTTGATGCCGGTGTCCTCCTGGATCTGGCGGCGGAAGTCGTCGTCCTGGAACGTGAGCATGCCGCAGTCGGTGTGGTGGATGAGGATGATCTCCTCGGTCCCCAGCAGGCGCTGCGAGATCGCCAGCGAGCGGATCTCGTCGTCGGTGATGACCCCGCCCGCGTTGCGGATCACGTGCGCGTCGCCCTCCTCGAGGCCGAGCAGGAAGGAGGGGTTCAGCCGCGCGTCCATGCACGCGACGACGGCGACCTTGCGCGCCGGCGGCAGCGGCAGCCCTCCCTTGTCGAACTTCTCCGCGTACGCCTCGTTGTTCTTGAGCAGCTCGTCCGTCTGGCTCATGTGTCCCTTTCGACCGGTGTCAGGAATATCTGATCCGGTTTATACCGATTGCGGGACACGTACCCTCCGAGGCATGGTCGACGAGGCCGACGAGCTCTACGGGCTGCCCGACGACGAGTTCACCTCCGCCCGCGATGCCCTGGCGAAGCGGCTCCGGGGCGAGAAGCGCCGCGACGAGGCGGACGCGGTGAAGGCGCTCCGGCGCCCGAGCGTCGCCGCCGCGGCGATCAACCGAGCCGTGCGCGAGCACGGCGCCGACGACCTGCTGGCGGCGGGCGAGGCGCTGCGCGACGCCCACGAGGCGCTGCTCTCGGGCTCCGGCGACGCCGCCGCCGTGCGAGACGCGACGGCGCGCGAGCGGGAGGCGGTGCGCGACTTCGCGGCGCGGGCCCTCGGGGCGGGCGCCTCGGCGAGCACCGAGGAGAAGGTCCGCTCCACGCTCCACGCCGCCTCCGTCGACGACGACGTCCGCGACTCGCTCGTCGCCGGGCGACTGGAGCGCGACGCCGAGGCCGGAGCGGACCCGATGGCGCTGCTCGCGGGTGGGGGGAAGGCGGGCGGGCGGTCGCGGTCGTCCGGCGTAAAACGGCAGCCGGTGAAGAAGGGTGGATCCGGCGGCGCCAAGTCCGGCGGCGGCTCGCGCGGGCGGTCGCGGCCGTCCGAGGCGGAACGGCGGCGGGCGAAGACGGCGGAACGCGCGCAGGAGGCGGCCAGCCGCGCCGTGACCGCTCAGGCGGAGGCCGAGGAGGCCGCGGAGCGCGCCCGCTCCACGCTCGCCGAGGCCGAGGAGGCGGCGCGGAAAGCACGCGCTGTCGTCGAGGACCTCGAGGGCCACGAGCGGGCGGCGCGGCGCGCGGTCAAGGAGGCCGAGGCCGAAGCCGAGCGCCGCCGCACCGAGGCCCGCCGCGCGGTCAAGACCGCCGATTCACGGACCTAGCTCTCCTCCCCGTCACCCTCGACGGGCTCGGTCTCGTCCGGAGCCTGCTCCTCGGGCGTCTGGTCCTCCTCGACCCGCTCGTCGTGCTGCCGCAGCGCCTCGCGCGTGTGGTCGATGTCGGGCTTCGGGCGCTCCGGCATGGCCTCAGCCGCCGACGCGGACGACGGTCCGCCCGACGCCCTTGCCGGCCAGGACGTCGTCGAGGAACGCGTCGACGTCGTCGAGCGCGATCTCGCGGGTGATGCTCTCGTCGAGGCCGTTCGGGCGGAGGTCGTTCGCCAGCCGCTCCCACACCGCGAGGCGAACGTCGCTCGGGGTGTTGACGGAGTCGACGCCGAGCAGCGAGACCGCGCGCAGGATGAAGGGGAACACGGTGGTCTCGAGCGACGTCCCCCCGGTCAGGCCGCTGGCCGCCACGGCGCCGCCGTAGCGCGTCGTGCGAAGCGCGTAGGCCAGCGACGTGCCGCCGACCGGGTCGACGACCGCCGCCCAGCGCTCGGACTCCATCGGCCGCTTCGACTCCGCCGAGGTCTCCTCGCGCGTGAGCACCTCGCTCGCGCCCAGCTCGCGCAGCCAGTCGGCCTCGTCGGGCTTGCCCGTCGCCACCGCGACCTCGAACCCCCGGGCGGCGAGGATGCCGACCGCGGTCGAGCCCACCCCGCCCGAGGCGCCCAGCACGAGCACGGGGCCGTCGCCGGGCTTGACGCCGTGCTGCTCGAGCCGCTGCACCGACAGCGCCGCGGTGAAGCCGGCCGTGCCGAGCGCCATCGCCTGCCGCGCGGTCAGCCCGTCGGGGAGCGGGATGACCCAGTCGCCGGGGACGCGCGCGTACTCCGCGAAGCCCCCGTGGTGCGCGACGCCGAGGTCGTGACCGTGGACGATGACCTCGTCGCCCTCGCCGTCGCCCGACACGACGGTGCCGGCCAGGTCGACGCCGGGGATCAGCGGCGAGATCTGCGCGACCCGGCCCTTCGGTGAGACCGCGAGAGCGTCCTTGTAGTTGACGCTCGACCAGCCGACGCGGACGACGACGTCGCCCTCGGGGAGGTCGTCACCGTTCAGCTCGCGAAGCTCGCGCGCGACGTCCTCGTCGCTCTTCTCCGCGACCAGCGCGCGGAAGGAATCCGGTACTGCTCCCACGTCCGGCACCCTAGCGCCGGAGGCGTCAGCTCGCGGCGCCGCCCTCGGCGTCAGCCGGCGCCGGATAGCCCCGGTACGGCACGCGCTTGTTGACCTCGAGCAGGTCCTCGGAATCGAGGCGGTTCTCGAGCGCGCCCTTCAGCGGCGTCTCCAGCTTCTTCTCGTACGCCTCGGCAACCTTGTCGAAGCCCTCCTGGTCATGGGAGTAGGGCAGGAAGGTGCGGCTGATCTGCTCGACGTCCGCATGCGCGCCGTTGATCGCCGGGTCGAGCAGCTCCACCGTCTCCTCGGGCGTGCTGCGGGCGATCAGCCGCCCGAAGGCGCGGTTGCCGATCTTGCGCTGCAGGGCCAGTGCGGCGGGCACCCGCGCCGGCGCGCCGCGCTGGGCGGCGGTGTCCGGTGTCTGCTCCTGGGCGGGCTCGCGCTCGTGCACTCGATGCCTCGGGACGGACTCTGCCGCACCCCGGCGCGAAAGGCAACTCCCGAAGCGGACTCGCGAGTCCGGTTCGCTAGCCTAGGGCGCCGATGCCCGTGCCCCGCCCACACCCCATGCGCAGTCTCTTCATCCTGTCGCTCTCCGCGCTGGCCTTCGCGCTCGCGCAGACGATGCTGATCCCGGCGCTCACGGACCTCGCGCGCTCGCTGCACACCGACGCCAGCGGCGTCGCCTGGACGATCACCGGCTACCTTCTCTCCGCCGCGGTCTGCACGCCGATCTTCGGCCGCCTCGGGGACATGTTCGGCAAGCGGCGGCTGCTCGTCGTCGCGCTCGGGCTGTTCGCGGCGGGCTCCGTCGTGTCCGCGCTCGGGACCGGCCTCGAGGTCGTCGTGATGGGCCGCGTGCTGCAGGGCGCCGGCGGCGGCATCTTCCCGCTCTGCTTCGGGATCATCCGCGACGAGTTCCCCCGCGAGCGGGTCGCGAGCAGCATCGGCCTGATCTCCGCCACCTTCGGGATCGGGGGCGGCGCCGGCCTCATCCTCGGCGGCCTCATCACCGACCACGCCTCCTACCACTGGATCTTCTGGCTCGGCGCGATCACCGCCGTGGTCGCCGCGATCATGACCGAGGTGTTCGTCCCCGAGTCGCCGGTCCGCACGCCCGGCCGCGTCGACGTGCGCGGGGCGTTCGTGCTCGCCGTCGGGCTCGCAGCGCCGCTGCTCGCGATCTCGCGCGCCAACGAGTGGGGCTGGCTCGACGACCGCACGCTCGGCCTGTTCGGCTTCGGCCTCCTCGTCCTCGCGGGCTGGGTGATGCTCCAGCGCCGGACCGAGGAGCCGCTCGTCGACATCGAGACGCTCGTCAAGCCGCCCGTGCTGATGACCAACGTCGCGACGCTGCTGGTCGGC
>JAXDGC010000039.1:0-3383 GCA_034665245.1 Solirubrobacteraceae bacterium
ACGCGAACCCGGCCACCGCCACGCGCGTGACCATGGCCGTGGGCGACCTCAGCGGAGACGGCCACCCGGAGATCGTCATCGCCGACAAGGCCAACCGCGCGGTGATGGTCTACTGCAACCGGTCCTCGGGCGCCAGGTGCCCCGGCCCCCTGCCTCCTCCTCCGCCTCCTCCACCACCACCACCGCCGCCGCCTCCGCCCCCACCGCCGGTGGTCCCGCGCGACTGCGACAACCCTGGAGCCGTACCGTTCACGACTGCGACCGCGGGTGACGACGTGCTGGTCGGCACTGCCGGCCGCGACACGCTCAGCGGGCGCGGCGGGGACGACTGCGTGTACGGACGCTCGGGCGACGACCGCCTCAGCGGCGGGAGCGGGAAGGACGTCCTCAGCGGTGCCGGCGGCAACGATCGGATGAACGGCGACGCGGGCAACGACAAGCTCAACGGCGGGAACGGCAACGACGACATCACGCCGGGCTCCGGCAAGGACAAGGTCGCCGCCAACGGCGGCAATGACACGATCTCCGCCCGCGACGGGACACGCGACACGATCGACTGCGGCGCCGGCCACGACAAGGTGAAGGCTGATCGCACGGACACGGTCAAGAGCAACTGCGAGTTCGTGAAGCGAACGCGCCGGCGAGCGCACCGCAGCTCATACTCCGTCGCTCGGTGAAGCTCGACCGATTCGTGGAGGAGCGCGAGCCCGGCTGGACCGGGCTCGAGGAGCTGCTCCGCGCCGCCGGGGCCAAGCCCGAGCGGCTCGGGCCGAACGGGCTGCGTCGCCTCGGCGGCCTCTACCGCGCCGCGGCCGCGGACCTCGCCTTCGCCCGCCGCGCCTACCCGTACGACCCGGTCGCGCGGCGGCTCGAGCGGCTCGTCGCCGACGCGCGCCAGGCCGTCTACGCCGACCAAGGCGCGCGGCGGTCGCTGCGGTGGTTCCTCACCACCGGCTACTGGCGGCGCGTGCTCGAGCGCCCGTGGGCGCTCGGCGTGGCGTTGGTGCTGCTGCTGGCCCCGCTCGCGCTCGCGGCCGTGTGGGCGATCGACGACCCGGCGGCGGCGATCGGCGTCGTGCCCGCCCAGTTCCAGGGCGCGGCCGAGCCGGGCGGCGGTCCCGGCGGCCTCAGCGGGGGCGATCATGCGGCGCTGGCGAGCCAGATCTTCACCAACAACATCCGCGTCACGTTCCTGGCGATCGCCGGCGGCGTCTTCGCGGGCCTGGGGACCGCGGCGGTGCTGATCTTCAACGGCGGCTTCATCGGCGCGATCCTCGGCCTGACGATCGAGAACGGATCGAGCGGCGAGCTGCTCCCGCTGATCCTCCCGCACGGCGTGCTCGAGCTGTCGTGCATCGCGGTGTCGGCGGCGGCCGGGCTGCGGATCGGCTGGGCGCTGATCGAGCCGGGGACGCTGACGCGCGGCGAATCGCTGCGGAGGGAGGCGCGACCGGCGATGGAGCTCGTGCTCGGCACGATGCCGTGGCTCGTGCTCGCCGGCCTCGTCGAGGGCTTCGTCACCGGCTCGCTGGGCGGTGGCGTCGCGGCGGCGATCGCGGTGGGCGGCGGCCTCGGAGTGCTGTTCTGGGGCCTGGTGGCGTGGCGCGGGCGCTCAGAGGCGAGCGCGGGCCTTGGCCCTGAGGTAGGCGTGCACGCACGCGGCGGGCAGCGCGCCGGCGGGCGCCTCGAGGACGCTCGCCCCCGCCCGCTCGAGCGCGTGGGCGACGCGGGCACGCGCGTCTAGGACGTCGAGCGCCACCGCCTGCCCGTAGACATCGCGGGGCGTCGCCGGTGCAGTGGCGAGCTGGCGGTCGAGGTCGGGGTCGCGCACCGAGGCGACGAGCACGACGTGGCGGCGGGCGAGCACCGGCACGGCGTCGACCAGCGGCCGCGCCGCCGCCTCCTCGAGCAGGTCGCAGAAGACGACGATCAGCGAGCGCTTGGCGCCCTCGACGGTCTGGAACGCGAGCTCGTAATCCGCGTCGACGGAGCGCGGCTCGAGGTCGAACAGCGCGCGCACGACCGCGTCCCCGCCCGCGCGCCGGGGCGGCAGGCGCCGGCGGATGCCGTCGTCGAAGGCGACGACGCCGCAGCGGTCCCCGACCACGTCCGCGACGAGCGCGACGGTGACCGCGGCGTCGACCGCGGCGTCGAGGCGCGTGCGGTCCTCGAGCGGCGCGGCCATCAGGCGCCCGGCGTCGAGCAGCAGCATCACCTCGCGGTCCTGCTCGACCCTGAACTGGTTGCTCATCGGGCGCCCGGTGCGGTCCGTGGCGGCCCAGTTGATCTGGCGCGGGTCGTCGTCGGGCGTGTAGTCGCGGATCGACTCGAAGTCGGTGCCGAGCCCGAGCGGGCCGCGCGTCAGGCGGCCCTGCTCGCGGAAGCGGCCCCGGCGCACGGAGAGCGCGAGCCTGCGCGCCGCGGGCAGGTCGGGGTAGACGAGCACCTCGTGCTCGTCCTCGCCGGCGTGGTGCCAGCGGCCGAGGCCGAGCGGCCCCTCGGTGAGGGCGGCGACCGCGCCGAGCGTGTGGCGGCCGCGGCGCAGCGGGGTCAGCTCCGCGTCGAGCCGCCCGTCCGCCTCGCGGGGCTCGAGGGCGAGGTCGGGCGGGATCGGCTGGCGGACGCGGACGCGGCCCGGCCCTGGCAGAGCCGCGTCGACGGTGAGCGGCGCGGCGACGCCGCGCGCCAGGATCGGCGCCACCCGCCGCTCGAGCCGCGGGCGCTCGCGAACGGCGAGCGCGTCGGCGAGCGTCGCGCCGGCCAGCGCGAGCGCGGCGATCAGCGCGACGGTGGGGCCGACGGCGATCGTCGCGAGGGCGATCGCCGCGAGCAGGGCGGCGGCGCGCGGGGTGGGACTCACCTGGGCACGGGCACGTCGCCGAGCGCGGTGCGCACGGCGTCGTCGGGGCCGTAGCGCTCCAGCTCGGCCTCCGGGGTGAGCACGAGGCGGTGGCGGAGGACGGGCGCGGCCATCCTCGAGACGTCGTCAGGCGTCACGTAGTCGCGGCCGGCCAGCCGAGCGGCGGCGCGGGCGGCGCCGAGCAGATGGACCGCGGCGCGCGGCGACCCGCCGAGCTCGACGCTGGGCAGCTCGCGCGTGCGGCGCACGACGTCGACGACGTAGCGGGCGACGTCCTCCTCCACGCGCGTCGCGTCGACCTGGGCGCGCGCCTCGCGCAACGCCTCCGCGCTCGCCACCGGGCGCACGGCCTCGAGGTCGCCCGCGCCGACGCCGCGGCGCGCGAGCCCGAGCATGCCGAGCTCCTCCTCCGCCGACGGGTAGCCGACGTTGAGCTTGACCAGGAAGCGGTCGAGCTGCGCCTCGGGCAGCGCGTAGGTGCCCTCGTACTCGAGCGGGTTCTGGGTCGCGACGACGAGGAACG
>JAXDGC010000040.1:0-4266 GCA_034665245.1 Solirubrobacteraceae bacterium
TCTTCGAACCCGAGCGCCTCGTAGAAGGCGACGGAGCGGTCGATCTCGCCGATCCGGTAGCAGGTGTGGATGAGTTCCATGGCCGCAATAGTGTCCCACCCATGATCCTCGAACGCTCCATGAGCGACCCCTGGCTTTCGAACACCTACCTGGTGGCGGCCGGTCCCGGCACCGACGCGTTCGTCGTCGACGCCGGCGGCCCCGTCGCACCGCTGATCGCGAAGGCCGACGAGCACGGGCTCGAAGTCACCCACGTCCTGCTCACCCACCACCACCACGACCACGTCGCCGAGCTCGGCGCGCTCAAAGAGCGCTGGCCGGACGCGCAGGTGCTCATCCATCCGGCGGAGCGCGACCTCGTCGAGGGCGCGACGGGCACCATGGAGGCCGATCAGGAGCTCGAGATCGGCGGGTTGGGAGTGCGCACGCTGCACACGCCGGGCCACACGGCGGGGATGCTCTCGCTGCTCGTCGACGGGTCGGACGTCTTCACCGGCGACACGCTGTTCAGGGGCTCCGTCGGCGGTGTGCGGGCGCCCGGGAGCACGAGCTACGCCGACCTCAAGCACTCGATCATGGAGGTCCTGCTCGCGCTGCCGCCCGAGACCACGATCCGGCCCGGGCACACGGATCCGACCACGGTCGGCGACGAGCTCGAGTCCAACGGCTTCGTCCGCATCTGGCGCGGCGAGGACCCCGAGGACGGCCGCGAATGCACGGCGCTGGGGGAGAAGGCGACGCTCGTGCTGCTCGGGGACGACTACGACGGAGGCCACAAGGCGTGGGTCCGCTGGCCCGACGGAGCGGACGACATCGTGCCCGGCTCGCAGGTCTCGCTAGCGTAAGGGGGCATGAGCCGCGAGCAGTCCGGCGGACTCTCGGTCACCACCCTGCTCCTCGCCAGTCTCGGCGCGGCGACGGCCTCGATCGTCGTCCCGCTCGTCTGGAAGGGCGGTGGGGTCGTGGCCGCCGCCATCACACCGATCATCGTCACCCTCACCTCCGAGGTCCTCAAGCGCCCCGTTCAGAAGGTCCAGACGGTCGGCGTCTGGCGCCGCACGCCCCAGGGCACGGTCGTGCGCCAGCCGAGCGGCCGCGACTTCGACCCGGTCGACCCCGAGGAGGAGCGGATCGCGGTCGATCCCGAGCACGAGGACGACCCGTTCGGCCTGCGCGAGCCCGAGCGCGGCGCCGTCTTCACGCGCCGCCGCGTGACGATCGCGCTCGTCACCGGGCTGCTGGCCTTCGCGATCGCCGCCGTCGTGGTCACGGCGGGCGAGCTGACCTTCGGCGACTCGCCCTCGTCGAACAGCCGCACGACGTTCTTCGGTGGCAAGAAGAGCGCCACCCCGACGCCGACCGCCACGCCGACGGCCACGCCGGACGGCAGCGCGACGCCGACGCCCACGCCGAGCGAGACGCCGTCGGCGACCCCGACGCCATCGGTGAGCGCGACGCCGACCCCGAGCGTGGCGCCCGAGTCCGCCCCGGCCCAGCCAGGGGCCACGCCGGCGCCCACCCCGTAGCCTCGGGGGATGGCCAAGGACCGGATCCCCACCTCGCGCATCTCCCGCACCGCCCGGGTGACCGGCCTGGCCGCCGGTCAGGCGGCGCGCCAGCTCGGCACGGCGACGGCCAACCTCACGCGCGGCGAGGAGGGCAAGCAGCAGGCGCTCGAGCGCCGCCACGTCGAGGCCGCGCAGCAGATCGTCTCGGCCCTCGGGACGATGAAGGGCGCGGCGATGAAGCTCGGGCAGGTGATGTCGTTCCTCGACGTCGGCCTCGTGCCCGAGGAGTACCGCGAGGAGTTCCAGCGCAAGCTCGGCGAGCTGCGCGACGCGGCTCCGAAGGTGCGCTTCTCCGACATGCGCAAGGTCATCGAGTCGGAGCTCGGCGAGAAGCTCGCCGACGCGTTCGACGAGTTCGACGAGACGCCGATCGCCGCCGCCTCGATCGGCCAGGTCTACCGCGCGCGCCTGCACGACGGCCGTGACGTCGCGGTCAAGGTCCAGTACCCGGGCGTCGCCCAGGCGGTGCGGGCCGACATGCAGAACCTGGGGATGATCCTGCGGCTGCTGAAGCGGATCGCACCCGGGCTCGACGTCAAGGCGACCGCCGAGGAGGTGCGCAGCCGCATCGGCGACGAGCTCGACTACGAGCTCGAGGCGCAGAACCAGCGCTCGATGGCGCGGATCTTCCGCGGCCATCCCTTCATCGTCGTGCCCGACGTCGTGACGGCCCTGACGCGCGAGAAGGTGATCGTCTCCGAGTTCGTCTCCGGCCTCGGCTTCGACGCCATAAAGCAGCTCGACCAGCCGACGCGCAACCGGGTCGGCGAGACCGTCTTCCGCTTCTACTTCGGCCGCATGTACCGCCACCACCAGTTCTCGGGCGACCCCCACCCCGGCAACTTCCTGCTGATGGACGACGGCAAGGTCGCGTTCCTGGACTTCGGGCTCTTCAAGGTGATGCCGCGCGAGCTGCTCGAGATCGAGCTGGCCTGCCAGCGCGCCGGCCACGAGGGCGACGGCGAGGAGCTCAAGCGGATCTGGACCGAGACCGGCTTCCTCAAGCACCCGGAGAACTTCCGCCCCGACAAGCTGCTCGCGCAGTTCCGCGACGCGACCTGGTGGTACGTGCTCGACGAGGACATCGAGCTCGTGCCCGAGATCGCCACGCAGGTCATGATCGACATGTCCGACCCGCGCTCCCAGCACTTCGGCCAGATGCGCCACGAGACGCTCCCCGCCGACCACCTGTTCGGGCGCCGCGTGGAGATGCTCACGCTCGCGGTCCTCTCCCAGCTGCGCACCCACGCCAACTTCCACCGGATCGCTCGCGAGTGGATCTACGGCGACGAGCCGGTGACGGAGCTCGGGCGTGACGAAGCCGCCTTCTACGCCGGCGCCCGCCGCTGACGCGGACCCGCGGGTCGCCTGGCTGCGCCTCGGCGCCCTGGCCTGCGGGATCCTCGCCGCGCTGCTGATCGTCGCCACCGTCACCGGCCTCTCGGCGCGGGGCGTGCGCGACTGGGTCGACGGCTTCGGCGCCGCCGCGCCGCTCGTGTTCATCGTGGTGTCCGCGTCGCTGACCTGCGCGCTGTTCCCCGGTCCGGTGCTGGCCGCGGCGAGCGGGCTGCTGTTCGGAACCGCGCTCGGCTTCCCGGTGTCGCTGACCGCGGCGACGCTCGGCGCCTCCTGCGCCTTCCTGATCTCGCGCCGCGTCGGACTCGGGGCGGTCGAGCAGCTGGCCGGCCCGCGCGTCCAGCGGATCCGTGGCTGGATCGGGCGGCGCGGCTTCGTCTCCGTGCTCTACGCGCGGATCGTCCCGGGCATGCCGTACTCGGTGGTCAACTACGCGGCCGGCCTGACGCCGCTGCGGCTGCCGGTGTTCGCGGCGGCGACGGCGGTCGGCGCCGCCCCGCGGGCGTTCGCCTACACGGCGCTCGGCGGTTCGTTCGGGGACTGGCGCGCGCCGGAGACGATCATCGCCGGGGTCGTGCTGGTGGCGATGGCGCTGGTCGGCCTCGTGCTGCTGCGCCGTGAGGTCAGACCTCCTGGATCTGGAACATGCTCGTCGTCCCCGGCTTCCCCGACGGCAGGCCCGCCGTGATCCCGACGCGCTCGCCGGGCTTCACCCAGCCGAGCTCGACGACGCGCGCGGCCGACGCCGCCACGAGTTCCTCGGTGATCTCGAAGCGCTTCATCGAGGCCGCCTGCACGCCCCACATCAGCCCGCAGCGGCGCACGGTCTCGCGGCCGGGGGAGAGCGCGTAGATCGGGACGGTCGGCCGGTGCGCGGAGATCAGGCGCGCGGAGCGGCCCGAGAGCGTCGGGCACACGAGCGCCGCGAGGCCGAGCTCGTAGGCGGCGCGGCAGGCGGTGTAGGCGATCGTGTAGGCGGGATCGCGGCGGTCGCGCCGCACGCGCCGCTCCTGCCACTCGCGGTACGGAGCGGCGCTCTCCGTGCGGTCGGCGATCGCGGCCATCATCTCGATCGCGCCGACGGGGTACCGCCCGACGGCGCTCTCCTGGGAGAGCATCACCGCGTCGGTGCCGTCGAGGATCGCGTTGGCGACGTCGGCCACCTCGGCGCGCGTCGGGCGCGAGGAGGAGACCATCGAGTCGAGCATCTGGGTCGCGGTGATCGAGGGGCGGGCGAGCGCGCCGGCCAGCGCGATCACCTGCTTCTGCACGATCGGCACCTCCTCGATGCGCATCTCGATGCCGAGGTCGCCGCGCGCGACCATCACGCAGTCGGCGGCGC
>JAXDGC010000041.1:0-17917 GCA_034665245.1 Solirubrobacteraceae bacterium
CGAGGCCGATCGCCTCGACCTGGGCGATCAGCTCCTCGCCCGACAGCTCGGTGCGCATGCCCGGGATCACGTCGAGCTTGTCGAGCGTGCCGCCGGTGTGGCCGAGCCCGCGGCCGGACAGCTTGACCACCTGCATGCCGAGCTCGGCCGCGAGCGGGGCGACAATGAGCGTGGTGCCGTCCCCGACGCCGCCGGTGGAGTGCTTGTCGACGGTCGGTCCGGAGAGCCGCGAGAGGTCGAGCTCGTCACCGGAGGCGACCATCGCGGCCGTCAGCGCGACCGCCTCCGCGCGCGAGAAGCCGTTCAGATAGCCCGCCATCAGGAACGCGGCCATCTGGTAGTCGGCGACGTCGTCGCGTGCGTAGGCGAGTACGAACTCGCGCAGCGTCGCGGCGGGCAGCTCCTCGCCGTCTCGCTTGGCGGCGATGACGTCGACGGCCTGCATGCGGGTACACCCTGCCAGAGCATGGTGGCAGCCGGCGCGACGCCCGACACGCTGCGCACGCGGGTCGAGGCGTGGATCGCCGGCGACCCCGACCATGAGACGCGGGCGGAGCTGGACGACCTGCTCGAGCACGGTGCGTGGGAGGAGCTCGCCGAGCGCTTCGCCCGCGGGCTCACGTTCGGGACGGCGGGGCTGCGCGGCCGGCTGGGCGCCGGTCCGTCGCGGATGAACGTCGCCACTGTGCGGCGCGCCAGCGCGGGGCTTGCCCGCCACCTGCTCGACGCGGTCGAGGGCGCACGCGAGGCCGGCGTCGTGGTGGGCCACGATGCGCGTCACGGCTCGGAGCGCTTCGCGGCGGAGGCGGCCGCCGTGTTCTCCGGCGCCGGACTGCGCACGTACCGCCTGCCACCGCTGGCGCCGACGCCGCTGCTGGCGTTCGCGGTCCGCCGGCTCGACTGCGCGGCGGGCGTGATGATCACGGCCAGCCACAACCCGCCGCAGGACAACGGCTACAAGGTCTATCTCGGCGACGGCGCCCAGATCGCTCCGCCCGCCGACGAGCAGATCGCCGCGGCGATCGAGCGGGTCGGGCCGGCCGCGGCGCTGCCGCTCGGCGACGGCGGCGAGCCGGTGGACGTCGCCGAGGACTACCTGACCTCCATCCTCGCGGCGCTCCCGGCCGCCGACGCACGCGACGTGAGGATCGTCTACACGCCGCTCCATGGCGTCGGCGCGCGGTTGTGCCTGGAGGCCCTCGAGCGCGCCGGCTTCCCGGCGCCGGACGTCGTCGCGGAGCAGGCGCAGCCCGATCCCGACTTCCCGACCGTCGCGCGGCCCAACCCCGAGGAGGAGGGGACGCTCGACCTCGCGCTCGCCGCGGCGGCGGAGCACGACGCCGACGTGATGCTCGCCAACGACCCCGACGCCGACCGCCTGGCGGTCGCGATCCCGGGCCCCGGCGGCTGGCGCCGCCTGCACGGCGACGAGATCGGCGCGCTGCTCGCCGACTTCCTGCTCGAGCACTGCGAGGATCCCCGGCGCGCGCTGCTCGTCACCACCGTCGCCTCCTCGACGCTGCTCGGCCGCATGGCCGCGGCCGCGGGAGCGCGCTACGCCGAGACGCTCACCGGCTTCAAGTGGATGATGCGCGCCGTCGCCGAGGCGCCCGAGCACCGGCTGCTGCTGGCCTACGAGGAGGCGCTCGGCTACGCGGTGTCCGACGTGGTGCGCGACAAGGACGGCATCTCCGCCGCGCTGGTGATGGCGCAGCTCGCGGCGGCCGAGAAGCGCGCCGGGCGCACGCTCGCGGACCGCCTCGAGGCGATCGCGGCCCGCTACGGCGCGCACGCGACGGATCAGGTCACGCTCGAGCTCGAAGGGGCGGACGGCCAGGCGCGGATGGGGCGGATCATGGCTCGCCTGCGCGCGCAGCCGCCCGCGACGCTGCTCGGGCGGCCGCTGGACTCGCTCGAAGACCCGGCCGCCGGGACCGGCCCGCTGCCGCGCGCCGACGTCCTCGTCCTGCGCGCCCGCGACGTGCGCGTCGTCGTGCGCCCGAGCGGCACCGAGCCGAAGCTCAAGTGCTACCTCGAGGTGGTGGCCGGCGACCTGCCCGAGGCCGCGGAACAGCTGGCGGCGCTGCGCGCCGAGCTCACCGAGGTGCTCGGCGCGGGCTAGCCGAGGTCGTCAAGCGTCCTGCCGCTCACGACCGACTCGGGCCGGCTGCCGACCGGGCCCTCGCCGTCGGCCTCGTCGTCGCGCTTCTTGATCAGCAGCCACTGGGGCTTGGCGCCGCGACTCGTCCGCACGAGCGTGAAGCCGCCGTGCAGCTTCTCGCCGTCGAGCCGGAAGGACGCCTTGCCCTGCTCGAGCGCGTCGGCCATCGGGACGTCGTTGAGGTTCTCGTACGTTCCGCGATCCCACACGATGACCGCGCCCGCGCCGTAGCCGGGCCCGATCCTGCCCTCGAACGCGCCCCACGCGATCGAGTGGTCCTCGACCTCGACCGCGAGCCGCTTGTCGGCCGGGTTCATCGACGGGCCCTTCGGCACCGCCCACGAGCGCAGGACGCCGTCGACCTCGAGCCGGACGTCGTAGTGCAGCGTGGTCGCCCGGTGCTGCTGGACGACGAACGCGCTCGTCACGGCGCTTCTGCTCAGGCGGCGCCGGCCGCCAGCACGCAGAGCCCGGGCGACCACCCGGTGGCGCTCAGCTGCTTGGCCAGCGCGTCGCGCCGCGCGGCCTGCGCGGCGGTCGGGGCCACCGGCGGCGTGACGCCGTTGGTGCCGCCGACCCGGCCGGCCTCCGCCGGCGCGCCGGGCACGTAGTGCTCGCCCTTCCAGCGTAGGATGTCGATCCCCCGCTGGTAGTCGATCGAGTAGAGGACGTCGTCCTTGCCCGCCCACTTGGGCGAGGACGAGGAGCTGCCGAGCGAGAGGAAGTAGCCCTGCTCCTGGATCTTGCCGTCGGGCAGGATCTGCAGGAAGCGCACGCCGTCCTCGTACTCCGAGATCGCGACCAGCCCGCCGTCGCTGAACGTCGGGTGCTCCTGGAACCAGTGCACGGAGCAGCCCAGGGCGCCGGCGACGGGCTTGCCGTCGGCGTAGACGCCGTTGCCCGCCGGCGGGACCTGGGCGAGCGGGCCGTCGAAGGACGTCGACTGGCCGGCGAGCACCTTCTCGGCGCTGTAGACCGAGAACTCGCTGTTGTTGCGCTCACAGCGCCCCGTGAAGTTCTGCTCGCCGCCGGTGAGCACGAACTTGTCGCCGCCCTCGCGCGGCCAGCGCGCGGAGTGGACGAACTTCGCGGCCTGGCCGGTGTAGAGCACCTTCGGGTGCGCGGGCGAGCCGCCGTCGGCGGCGTTGACGGAGATCGCCGCGAACGGCTGGCAGGCGGTCAGCAGGACGCCGGGCCGGATCTCGCGGATGTGGTGGCAGCTCTTGGAGTCGACGCCCTGCGCCTTGAGCTCGTCGATCCAGTTCCCGATCACCTTCGGCGGCGTGCCGTCGAGGATCCCGCGCGCGTCGATGATCGTGCCGGCCCTGCCGTAGAAGTACTGGCAGTCCAGGACGCACTCGGCCGTGTGGTTGGCGATCGGGATCGTGCCGACCTGCTTGATGTTCGCCGGGTCGCGAACGTCGAAGAACTGCACGCAGCCGGTCGCCGCCATCGCCGCGACGCACTCGGGCACGCCGACGGAGTAGAAGTCGCTCGCGACCGCCAGCACCTTGCCGTTGGTCGGCACCTCCTCGTTCTCCCAGGCGATGTTCGCCTTCATCCCGCCCAGGGGCTGCGGCGACGCCGGGTCCGAGATGTCGTAGATCGAGATGTTCTTGCCGGAGGTGACGAACATGCGGTCGCCGACGACCTTGGCGCCGGTGGTCAGGCCGACGTCCTCCTTGATCGAGCCGAGGTACTCCACGTTCGGGGACATCACCGCGTCGGACAGCGGTGGCACGACGGCGGACGCGGGGACGGCCGTGGCGAGCACGGCGAGCGTGGTGAGCAGGCAGACGCGGAATGACCTCATGCGGGCCTCAACGCAGCCGGGCCTCCGAACTTGCGGCCGCGAACCCCTCGACCACGCGCGCGAAGGCTCCGAACAACCGTTCTGCGAGCTCTGCCTGCTCCGGTAGGTGACGGACGTCGGCGGCACGCGCATCCGGTTCGGATACCCCGGCCTGGCCCAGCCATGCGCCGTAGTCGGCGTACCAGCCGTCGAGCGTCGAGCCGTCGACCTCGGGATGGAACTGGACGCCCCACGCAGAGCGACCGGCGCGGAACGCGGCGACGCCGACCGGCGCTCCGGTCACGAGCTGGGTCGCGCCGGGCGGGAGCGCGAAGACGTCCTCGTTCCATTGCAGGCCCCGGATCGGCGAGCCGAGCCCCGCGAACAGCGGGTCCTCGGCGGCCGCCGGGAGCGCGGTCAACTCCAGCCACGCCACGAACCGGCGCGGAGCCCGCTCGACCGGCGCGCCGAGCGCGTGGGCGAGCAGCTGGGCGCCCAGGCAGATGCCGAGGACCGGCACGCCGCCGGCGACCGCGTCGCGGAGCAGCTCGCGCTCGGCGGCCAGGGCGGGATCGCGCTCCAGGTCGAGGACCGACTGGCTGCCGCCGAAGGTGAGGATGCCGTCGACGTCCGCGAGCGCCGGGAGCGCGTCACCGGCGGCGGGACGGCGCTCGTCGAGCACGACGCCGGCCGCGCGCAGCGGCCGCTCGGCCAGGCCGAGGAAGGGCTGCTCGAGGTGATGCAGGCAGGCGAGGGTGGCCGCCATCGGTGCGATCTTGTCAGCCCGCGCGACGGCGGTGGACGACGACGGAGACGACGGCGAGCGCGGCCGGGATCCCCACGAGCGCGGCGGGCGAGAGCGGCACGCCCGCCTTGGTGAGCACGCCGAGGGAGGCGGCGGCGAGGATGATCCCGAGCGCGTGGCGCAGTCCCGTGACCGGCACGTACGGCAGCAGCGACGTGCCGATCCACACGCCCGGCAGCGAGCCGACGAGGATGTTGGCCATCAGCCCGAGGTCGACGTTGCCGCTCGCGAGATGGGCGAGCCCGGCGCTCCACAGCAGGATGGCGGCGTGGAAGACATCGGTGCCGACGACGCGCCGTGGCGCGAGCCGGTAGAGCAGGATCAGCGCGAGGCCCACGAGCGCACCCGAGCCGACCGACGTGAGGCCGAGGATGAACCCGAGCACGAGCCCGATGCCCACGGTCGCCACCTTGCTCCGCGTCCGCCGCAGCCCGGCCGACGCCCGTTCGCGCTTCACGAGCTCAGGGCGGAACAGCGCCCGGAACAGCGTCGCCGAGGCGGCGAGCATGAGCGCCGCCGCGACCGCGCCGAGCAGGTACGGCTCGAACGTCTTCCCGTAGGCGCTGTCGAGCCGGTTGAGCGTCACGACGCCCGCCAGCGCGCCCGGCACCGAGCCCACGGCGAGCCACCAGGACAGCCGCAGGTCGACGTGCCCGGCCCGCAGGTGGCGCCAGCCGCCGAAGGTCTTCGTGATCGCCCCGTAGGCGAGGTCGGTGCCGATCGTCACCACCGGGCTATAGCCCCCGACGAGCAGGAGCAGCGGCGTCATCAACGAGCCGCCCCCGACGCCGGTGAGCCCGATGAGGACGCCGACGGCGAGCCCGAACAGCACGATGAGCGGATCCACAGGTGGCGGGGCAGGCTAGCTTCGCTCCGCGGCGTAGCGTCAGCGGTAGCCGGTCGGGTCGGGCGGCAGGCCCTTGTCCTGCACCTCGACCATGTAGCGCCAGCAGTCGGGCTGGGAGCCGTCGAGGTCGGTGAAGCCGTATTCGCGCGCCAGGCCGCCGGAGGAGAACGACCCGCCGCTGCGGCGCGCGAGGTCCGGGTCGGCCGCGAGCGCGGCGACCGCGCGGCCGACGAAGCGCGGCGACTCCGAGATCGCCCTGAAGTGGGGGTTGCCGCCCGCCGCGTCGCGCCAGGTGTCCTCGGTGACGGAGTAGTGGTCGAGCATCATCTCCGACCGCATCCAGCCCGGTGTCAGCGCCACGGCGGTGCCGCCGTGGGGCGCGAGCTCCTTGGCCTGCGCGAACGCGAGCCGGATCACCGCGGTCTTGGCCAGGTCGTAGAAGGTCGAGAGCCGGTAGTGGTCCGCGTTGTACTCGGCCGTGCCGTCGGTCATCTCGACCACGAGGCCTCCGGGCCGGCGGATCAGCAGCGCCAGCGCATAGTGGCTGGTGATCAGGTGGGTGTCGATCGCCAGGCGCAGCATCCGCAGGCCGGCCTCGAGGTCGTGCTCCCAGACCGGCGTGTTCCACTCCGCCAGCCGCTCGCCGCCCCAGATGTCGTTGACGAGGACGTCGAGACGGCCCTGCTCGGCGTCGATGCGCCGCACGAGCGCCTCGACCTGCGGCGCCTCCAGGTGGTCGACCGCGACCGCGATCCCCTCGCCGCCGGCGGCGGCGACGAGCTCGGCCGTCGCCTCGATCGTCTCCGGCCGGTCGTACTCGGACCGCCGCTCCCGGGTCGTGCGACCCGTGCAGTAGACGGTCGCGCCGGCCTCGCCCAGCGAGACGGCGGTGCCGCGCCCGGCGCCGCGGGTCGCGCCCGCCACGAGCGCCACCTTCCCGGTCAGCGGTCCCGGCACTAGGCTCCGGCCTCGGACGCCGCCGGATGCGGAGCGATGGTGACGCGGACCGGGGTCCGTACCGCGAGCACCGCCAGCAGGACGAGCGCTCCGCCGGCCAGCTGCGCGGGGCCGAGCGACTCGCCGAACACGAGGAACGCGAGCCCGACGGTGACGACCGGCTCGAGCGTCGACAGGATCGAAGCGGCCGTCGGGCCGACGCGCCGCAGGCCCGCGAAGAAGAGGCCGACGGCCCCGACCGTCGAGACCACGGCGATGCCCGCCAGCCAGCCGTAGCCCGTCGCGCTGACGGCGCCCGGGTCGAGGCTGCCGCTGACGAGGCCGCCGAGCGTGAGCGTCGTCGCCGCACCGGTGCACACCAGCGTGCTGAGGGCGAGCGGGCCGAGGCGCGCGGCGATTCCCTCCGAGCTGAGGATGTACGCGCTGTAGACGACCGCGGCGCTCAGCCCGAGCGCCGTTCCGAGCGGATCCAGCGCTCCCGCGGTGGCTCCCGCGAGGACCAGCACGAGGCCGGTCGAGGCGAGCGCGAGCGCGACGGCCGTCCGCCGGCGCGCGCGTTCGCGCCCGAGCGCGATCGCGGCCACCGCGACGATCGAGGGAAACGTGTACACGAGCAGCGAGAGCAGCGAGGCGTCGAGCCGGTCGAGGGCGGCGAAGTAGGCGCCCGCCTGGGCGCTGTAGCCGACGGCGCCGAGGGCCAGGCCGATCGTCACGTCGCGGCGCGGGAGCGCGCGCAGGCCGCGGACGCCTCCGGCGCCGGCCAGCAGCAGCCAGAAGAGCGCGGCGGCGAGCACGAACCGGACGGCGAGGAGCGTGCCGACGCTCGCGCCCTCGTCGTAGGCGAGCTTGCCGAAGATCCCCATCGCGCCGAACGAGGCCGCGGAGGCGAGACACAGGAGGGCGCCGGCGGAGGGCATGCGGCGATGGTCGCCCATCGACCGAGCAGAAGCGACCTTGATTCCTTGTGATGAATCAGTAGCGTTCCTTATGAATGCTGATGCTCCAGCGCCTGCGCCTGCTGCACGAACTGCACGCGCGGGGGACGATCGCCGCGGTCGCCGACGCGCTCCAGTTCACGCCCTCGGCCGTCTCACAGCAGCTCGCCGTGCTCGAGCGCGAGGCGGGCGTGGCACTGCTCGAGCGCGCCGGGCGAGGGGTCCGGCTGACCGATCCCGCGATCGTGCTCGTCCGTCATGCCGAGGCGCTGCTCGAGCGGGCCGACCGCGCGGAGGCCGAGCTCGCGGCGGCGGCGGGCACCGTCGCCGGGCGGGGGAGGGTCGCCTCGTTCCAGTCGGTGGCGATCCGGCTCGCGATCCCCGCGATGCGGGCGCTCGCGCGCGACGCGCCGGCCCTGCGCTGCGAGCTCGTCGAGGCCGAGCCCGAGCAGTCGCTGCCCGCGCTCGCGCTCGGTGACTTCGACCTCGTCCTGGCCGACGAGTGGCAGCACATGCCCCACTCGCGGCCGGCGGGCGTCGACCGGCAGGACCTCCACCGCGACCCGGTCCACGTCCTCCTGTCCGCGGACCACCCGGCCGCGCGGCGCCACCGCGACGCGGTGCCGCTCGCCGAGCTCGCCGGCGACGCCTGGACGACCGGCCACGAGGGGAGCGGCTGGGAGGGGATGACCAACCGGACCTGCCGCGAGCTCGCCGGCTTCGACCCCGACATCCGCCACCGCACCAACGACAGCGTCACCTGCCTCGCCGTCGTCGCCCACGGCCAGTCCGTCGCGCTGCTCCCCGAGCTCGTGCTCCCCGAGGCCCATCCGGGGATCGCCGTGCGCACGATCGCCGACGGCCCCGTGCACCGGACCATCTTCACCGCGACGCGGGCCGCCGATGCCGCGCGGCCGTCCGTCCATGCCCTGCTCGGGGCGGTCCGGACCGCTGCGGCGAACCTCGGCTGGCCGGGCGCGTAAGCCTCTCACGGACTGGCCCCGCAGTCGCCCCCCTTCGTCCGAGGGCGGCGTTGCCGTCGCATCCGTGCGGGTTCGACCGTCGCCATCCCGGACCATGAGTGTTGGCCGCAGGGCCAGCTTCAGGGGACGCTACTCCTCTCCAGCGAGACAACGAAGCAGATTCGTTGAGCGCTCAGTGCCCCCGAGCGGTCGACCGCGCCGCGGCCTCATGCCGGGGCAGCGACCGCGCAGACAGGGAGCGTCTTGCCGCGCAGCGCCGCGGTCACAACGGCGACCACGCCGGCGGCGCCCGCGAGGGCGAAGGCGCCGACCGGGCCGGCGTTCGCCACGAGCGAACCGCCGGCGGCGGCGCCGAGGGCTGCGCCGACGGCCGCCGCGGTGGCCAGCCACGAGAACGATTCGGTCAGCGTGCCCGCGGGCGCGACGCCGTCGACGATCGAGTACACGCTCGCCTCGGTCGGGGCGATCGTCGCGCCGGCGAGGAGGAGCGCTGCGCCCATCCCGAGCGTGCTCGTCGCCACCAGGGCGAGCGAGGCGTGCCCGACGGTCAGCGCGGCCAGCAGCAGCGAGACGCCGGTGGCGCTGCGGGCGCCGCCGCCCAGTCGGGTGGCGATCAGGCCGCCGAGCAGCGAGCCGGCGCCCCAGACGGCGAGCAGGGGGCCGGCCGCGCCGGCGGCTCCGAGCTCCGAGGCGGCCGCGGCGACGCCGACCTGGACCGCGCTGAAGACCACACCGAGCGCGCCCATCACGAGGATGAGCGTGCGCAGCCCGGGCGAGCGACCGGGCCGCGAGCGGTCGTGGGAGGCGCCGCCGGCGGGCCGCCAGCCGCGCGACGCCGGGTGCGCGGCGAACGCCGCGGTGCCGACCAGCGACACCGCCGCGGCCACGGCGAGCGCGAACCCGGTGGAGCACGCCGCGCCCAGCGTCACGGCCAGCGCGGGCCCGGTGATCCAGGTGAGCTCGACCGCGGTGGCGTCGATCGCGTAGAACGCCCGCGCGGCGCCCGGGTCGGGCATGAGCCCCGGTACGAGCGCGCGCAGGCACGCGCCGACCGGCGGCATCGCACAGCCGATCGCGCAGGCCGGCACGATCAGCACCGGCAGCGAGGTGCCGACGGGCAGCGCGGCGACGACGCCGAGCATCGCGGCGGCCGCGACGCAGCTCGCCAGCAGGACGGTGGTCTGCCCGCGGCGGTCGACGGCGCGCCCGACGAGCGGGGCGCCGAGGCCGAGCGCGATCGCGTAGGCGGCGTCGACGGCGCCGGCGGCGGCGAACGAGCCGGTCAGGTGCTTCGCATGGAGCAGCAGCCCGATGCTGACCATCGTCAGCGGCAGCCGCGCGAGGATCGAGAGCACGATGAGGCGCCGGGCGCCCGGGGTGGCGGCGAGTGCGGTCATGGCCAGCACCGTACGGGCGAACCGGCCCCCCGGTAAGATCCAATTCCGTGTCGGTTCAATGGTCCGGTTTGGGCCCGGAGCTGCTGCTCCGGCTCGACCGCGAGGCGGCGGAGCCGCTCGGTGCGCAGCTCGAGCGCGAGCTGCGCGAGGCCATCCGCTCGGGGCGGCTGAGCGCCGGCGAGCGGCTCCCGTCCTCACGCGGCCTCGCGCGCGAGCTCGCGGTCTCCCGCGGCCTGGTCCAGGAGTGCTACGCGCAGCTGCAGGCCGAGGGCTACCTCAGCGCCACCACCGGATCGGCGACGCGCGTCGCGTCAGTGGCGCGCGACGCCGCCGGCCCGGCGCCCCGCGGCACGCCGTCGGCCCGGCGGCTGCTCGTCGACTTCCAGGCCGGGCGGCCCGACCTGACGACGTTCCCGCGGCAGGACTGGCTGTGGGCGCTGCGCGAGGTGAGCCGGACCGCGCCGGCGGACGCGCTCGGCTATGGGGATCCGCGCGGGGTCGTCGAGCTCCGCGAGGTGCTGGCGGCGTACCTCCGGCGGGTCCGTGGCGCCGTCGTCGACCCGGAGCGGATCGTCATCTGCACCGGCTTCGCCCAGGGCATCACGCTCGTCCTGCGCGCGCTCGCGACGGACGGGGTGCGCACGGTGGCGGTCGAGGACCCCGGCGACGTGGACCAGCAGGCGGTGGCGCGGCGCGCGAGCCTGGAGGCCGTGGCGGTGCCGGTCGACGAACAGGGCGTGGTGGTCGACGCGCTGGCGGCGACGTCCGCGCGCGCCGCCCTGCTCACGCCGGCCCACCAGTCGCCCACCGGCGGCGTCCTGGGGCCCGGCCGCCGCCAGGAGCTCGTCGACTGGGCGACCGAGCGGCGGGCCACGATCATCGAGGACGACTACGACGCCGAGTTCCGCTACGACCGCGATCCCGTCGGCGCGTTGCAGGGGCTCGCGCCCGAGCGCGTCGCGATGCTCGGCACGGTCAGCAAGTCGCTCGCCCCCGCGGTGCGCCTCGGGTGGGTCGTGTGCCCCGCCCGCCTCGTCGAGCCGATCGCGCAGGAGAAGGAGCTGACCGACCGCGGCTCGCCCGCCCTCGACCAGCTGGCCCTCGCCACGCTGATGCGCTCCGGCCGCTACGACCGCCACCTGCGCCGGATGCGCCGCGTCTACGCGGCGAAGCGCCAGGCGCTGATCGACGCCCTCGCGCGCCACGCCCCCGGCGTCGAGCTCCGCGGCCTGGCCGCGGGCTTCCACGCGGTCGCCCGCCTGCCCGCGGGCGCCGACGTGGAGGAGGTGGTCGAGCAGGCCGCCGCGCGCTCGATCGGGCTGTACCCGATGAGCGCGTACCGCACCCGGCAGGCGGAGGATCACCCGCCCGAGCTCGTCCTCGGCTTCGGCAACCTCAGCGAGGCGGCGATCGAACGCGGGATCGCGGCGGTCGGCGACCTCCTCACCGGCAGCGCCGCGCCGCTCAAGGGAGCCCGCGGGAGGGCCGATGCCGATCCCTAGTGCGAAAGATCACAATTCTCGAGCGCTTCAGACGGCGGCGCACGGCGCTCAACGCGGCGCTGCATGACGCACACGCGTTGGCGGACGGCGTGTTGCAGAACGTGGCGGACGCGATCGTCACGGCCGGCGAGGACGGTGCGATCGGATCGTTCAATCGATCGGCTCGCCGTCTGTTCGGCTACACGGAGGCGGAGGTGCTCGGCCGGCCTATGAAGCTCATCATCACGACCGCCGATCCCGGCGACGTGGACGCGGAGCCCGTCGGGCGCCGCAGGGACGGTTCGTGCTTCCCCATCGAGATGGACATGAGCGAGGTCCAGGTCGGTGAGCGCACGGTCACGATCGCGTCCATCCGCGACATCTCGGAGCGCACTGCGCGAGCCGACGAGGAGCGCCGGCGCGCGCAGGCGCTGCACCGTGAGGTCCAGCGTGACCGGGCCGCCTTCGACGAGGCGCCGATCGGTAGCGTCATCACCAGCCAGGTCGGGCAGATCGAGCGGGTGAACCAGGCGTTCTGCAAGATGATCGGGTACGCCGCCGGTGAGCTGATCGGCACGAACTTCGTGGCGCTCACCCATCCCGACGACCGCCCGGAGAGCCAACGCGTGGTCGGGATCGTCGCGCACAACGGCGACGCCACCCATCGCTTCGAGAAGCGCTACGTGCACGCCGACGGCCGCATCGTCGACGCGCGCGTCGCGGCCACCGCGATCCGTGACGATGAAGGCGAGGTCGCGCAGATCTTCGCTCAGATCGAGGACGTGACCGACGCGCGACGGACGAGCCGCGAGCTCCAGCAGGCGCAGGTCGAGATGCTCGCGCGTCTCGCCGCGGTCGCGGAGTTCCGCGACGACGACACGGGCCGGCACACGCGCCGCGTCGGCGACCTGTCGGTCGCGATCGGCGAACGGCTGGGGCTGCCCACTGCCCAGCTCGACCTGCTGCGGCTCGCCGCGCCGTTGCACGACGTCGGCAAGATCGCGATTCCGGATGCTGTGCTCGGCAAGCCCGGCAAGCTCACCACTGCGGAGTTCGACCAGATGAAGACGCACACCAGCGTCGGCGCGCAGATGCTCGCGGGCAGCGGGTTCGCGCTCCTCGAGCTGAGCGAGCAGATCGCGCTGACCCACCACGAGAAATGGGATGGCAGCGGCTACCCCGCCGGCCTGGCCGGCGACGCGATCCCGATCGCCGGACGCATCGTCGCCGTCGCCGACGTCTTCGACGCGCTCACCCACGAGCGCCCCTACAAGCCGGCATGGAGCACCGCCGACGCGCTCGCCGAGATGGCAGACCAGGCCGGGCGCCACTTCGACCCGACCGTCCTCGAGGCCTTCCTCAGCCTCGAGCTCGCCGCCGTCGCCTAGCGCGAAAACTCTCACGCAGCGCCGCGAAGCTCTCACAACCTGCCGCGGCGACGGGCAAACGGCCCAACGGCTCGCCGCCGAGCCCTGCGGCGTCGAAACCGGAGGCATGAGCGGAGCGAAGCCAATGCTGAGAACGATCTGCCGCGGTGCGCTCTTCCTCGGCCTGCTCGTCGGCTCGACGCACGCCGACGTGGCCGCCGCCTACTGGCAGTCCGGCGGCACCGGCACCGGCGACGCGCGGGTCGCGATGCCGCTGCGTGTCAACCAGACCGCCGACCTCGCGGTGGTCGGCCCCGGCAGCCCCGCGCAGACCCTCAGCGGCACCTTCGACAACCTCAACGGCCAGCCGATGCGCGTCTCGACCGTCCGCGTCTCGATCGCCTCCGTCACCAAGGCGCCCGGCGCCACCGCGGGGAGCTGCGACGCCGGCGACTTCACGCTCGACCACCGCGTGATCACGGTCGCCGCCGACGTGCCCAGCGGGCGCGGGACCGGCGCATGGACCGGGGGCAGCATCGCCTTCAACAACAAGCCCGGCGTCGACCAGAACGCCTGCCAGGGCGCGACGGTCAAGCTCGGCTACACGATCTCGTAGCCCCGCCTCTCGTTCCACCGCTTCGTCACCTGAACGGCAGGGAACCTGCGAGCATCCGCGCATGGCGGAGATCGCGGTCACGGTGAAGGCCTCCGGTGAGGCGTACGTGGCGCTGGTCGTCGGCGCGCCGCCCGAGGTGCGCGACTCGGTGGCGCTCGACGCGCTGGAGGCGGCCGACCAGATCCCTTCGCTCGACGGCATCGAGCTGGACTTCGACCACTACGGCCGGCTCGTCGGGCTGCGGGTCACCGGCGGAGTGGATTCGATCCTCGCGCCCTCACTGCTCGACGCGGCCGCGCGCGACGACTAGGCGTACAGCCGCCCCGCCATGTTCTCCGCGCTCTGCGGGCGGATGTCCTCGAGGCGCTTGAGCTGCGAGCGCAGCTCCTCCGGGAGGCGCCCGGCGCCCGGCGTGTCGATCTCGACGAGGTTCCCCGCCGGGTCGCGCAGGTAGGTCTGGACCATGTCCCCCGGCAGCTCGATGAGGTGGTTGCCGAACGCCTCGTGGTCGAACGCGCCGCGGGCCTCGAGGCGGCGGTAGACCGGCTCGAGGTCCTCCACGGTCACGGCGAAATGGTGGTGGCTGAGCGGATCCACGTCGACCTCGAAGAGGTGCAGCTGCGACTCGCCGAGCCCGAGCCACTGGACGCGCAGGCCGAAGTTCGGCGTCGGAAGGGGCTCCGCCCCGAAGACGTCCACGTAGAACTCGACGGACGCGTCCAGATCCTTGGCATTGACGCTCACATGGTTGATGCGGACCACGGCGCCAATGGTGTCATGTCAGAAGCGGCCGCGGCCGAGGAAGCCGAGCACCAGCAGGACGACGACGACGATGATCAGGATCGTGATGATGCTCATGGAGCGCTCACCCTTTCGGTAGCGGGTCGGGAGGGGAGTGTTCCCGCGCCGGGGCCGGCGTCAACATCGGACGTCGGCGCCGGGACGTACGCGCGCCGACACGCGCTCCGTATGGTGTGGCCGTGGCTGACTGGGACGATGTGCGCCGACTGGCGCTCGCGTTGCCCGAGACCACCGAGCGGATCTCGCGCGGGTTGCGCCAGTGGCGTGTGAAGGACCGGCTGTTCGTCTGGGAGCGCCCGCTTCGCCGCGCCGATCTCGATGCGCTCGGCGACGCCGCGCCCGGCGGGCCGATCCTGGGTGCGCGCGTCGAGCACCTCGGCGCCAAGGAGTCGCTGCTCGCCGGCGACTCGGGCGTCTTCTTCACCACCCCGCACTTCGACGGCTACGCGGCGGTGCTCGTGCGCCTCGACCTCGTCGTGCTCGAGGACCTCGACGAGGTGGTCACCGAGGCGTGGCTCGCCCGCGCGCCGAAGCGGCTGGCAAAGGCGTACCTAGACTGAGGCGATGCCTTCGTCGCTTCCGATCCGCGCCGGTGAGCGCCCGCGCACGACACCGACGAATCCACACACGCAGCTCGATCAGCAGCCGATCGACTCCCGCTGGACGGACGAACTGGCCCGCCGGGTGTTCGCGCTGCCCGGTGTCGTCGAGGAGCCCAGCCGCATCTCGGTTCCGGGCGCGCGGGCGCTCGTGCTGGCGCCGGGCGAGGCGATCGGGCCTCCCGAGGCGTTCCTGATCGATCGCGAGTTCGCGCATCTTCATCCGGCCCCCGACCACAGCCTGCACGCGATGCTTCCTGTGGACGTGGTGACCGAGGCCGTCGCCACCGGCTGGGCGGAGCCCCATCCGGTCGCCCTGCGAGGGCTCATTCCTCCCACCGCGGTGATGCTCTACGCCCCGCGCGACGAGGCCGAGCTGGACATCATCGAACGGTTGGTGGGCGCCTCGCACGCATTCGCGCGTGCGTGATGTGCGCCCCCCGGCCCGCCTGAGCGGCGAGCGCCTCAGTGGCGGCCGCGGCCCGATTCGCCGATGTCGGACTCGCCGCCGGTGCCTTCCTCCTTGCCGAGCCCGGTGCCGCCCTCCTGTGGGCCGTCCGCCGCGCCCGTCCGCGTTCCCAGTCCCTCGTCCCCGGCGCCTTCCTTCTGCACCGGCGCCTCGATCTCTTCGCCGGACCGCTCGTCTTCCTCAGCCATGTCAGCTCCTCCCGCGGGTTGATCGGATCGTCGCGAACGTACCCTCGAGGCGAGTGCGATAGTGCCGTCGGTGTCTGCGCCCGAACTCGTGGAGGTCGAGCCGGCACGCTGGGACGCGCTCGTGCAGGGGCTCGGCGTCTCGGACGTCTATTACTCGCGCGGCTTCATCGACGCGTCGGCGGGCCTGGCCGGCGGCACGGTGGCGTTGCTGGATCTGCCCGGCGAGGAAGGGCATGTGCTGTTCCCGTGCGTCGTGCGCCAGGACCCCGTGGATGTGGTGACGCCCTACGGCTACGGCGGCCCGCTCGGCGTCGGCGACGCTCCGCCGCTGGCCGAGTTCGCAGCCGGCTACCAAGCGTGGTGTGAGCAGCGGGGGGTCGTCTCGAGCTTCGTCGTGTTCCATCCGCTGTTCGCCAATGACGCGTCAGAGGTGGCCGCGGGGTTCCATCGCAGCGCGCTGGCCGGCACCATCGCATGGCCGCTCGAGGACCGTGACCTGTTCGGCACGATGCACAAGCATCACCGGCGGGTGGTCCGGCGGGCGCGCGCCGACGGCCTGGAGGTCGCCATCGAGCGGCCGCCGGCGGAGCTCGGCAGGTTCGTCGCCGTCTATGAGCAGACGATGCGCAGGACGGCTGCCTCGCCGTTCTATTTCTTCCCCGAGACCTACTGGCAGGCGCTCGGGAGCGACGTGCCGCTCGTGCAGGTCGACGTGCGGCAGGGGGACAGGCTCGTCGCGAGCGTGCTCGGCATGGGGGAGCCGCCGTGGCTGCACTATCACCTCGGCGGCACCACCGACGAGGGCGTCTCGACGGGCGCGAGCCACCTCGCGCTCTACAGCCTCGCGGTCTGGGGGCAGGAGCACGGGTACCGGACGCTGCACCTCGGTGGCGGCGTCGGCGGGCGCGACGACACGCTGCTCGGGTTCAAGCGGCGCTTTGCACCGGACGGGCTCGTGGGCGCATCCGTCGGCAAGGCCGTCCACGACGAGGCCGGCTATCTGCGGCTGGGGGGCGGCGACGCGGTCGACTGGGACGCGTTCTTCCCCGCCTATCGCGCGGCACGCTAGCCACGGAGCCGGCGCGCGAGCGCGAAGCGCAGTTCGCGACCGCGCTCCTGAACCAGCCGCAGCCGGAGGAAGTTCACGTTGCGCAGGAACTCGTTCTGGTACCGGTACCAGCGCTCCTGCAGCGGCGTGACGCCGTTGTGCCCGTCGGAGGCGACGTCGTAGCCGTGCCGCGCGAGCTCCGCTCCGGCCTGAGCCGCGAACACGCGCTGGTCGCGCACGCTCATCTCGCGCTCCCAGCGTGCGACGGCCGTCGTGTTGATGCCGTCGAACAGCGTCGGGAACCAGGAGGCCTGGTCGCGCACGATCTTGTCCCGGTCGGCCTTCTCGATCGCGAGCATCTCGTCGGAGTAGTCCAGGCCGAGGAACGCGCAGATCTGCGGCACGATCGCCCGAGGGTCTCGGGCGAGGTCCTCGTAGCGGACCGTCTGCACCGCGTCCGGATGCGCGCGTTGCGCCTCCTCGCCGGCTCGGATGCCGCGCGCCCACCACGGCGCCGCCGCCCACGCGTTGTTCGGCCCGAAGGGCATCTTGCGCAGGGAGAGCGCGACGTCGCGGCCGTCGCGGACGAGCACCACGAACCGCGCCCCGGGCCAGAGCTCGAGCAGGTGATCGACGTGATGGACGTAGTGCGGCGTCTTGTCGCCCCAGCGTGCCTTCCGGTGCTTCGCGGCGTAGGCATTGAACGGCGCCTCGACCACGAAGCGGTAGGCCTCGGCCCCTCGGAGGGCCGGCGGCACCGCCGGGGGCTCCGCCGGGAGCTCCCAGAGCCGTACCTTCGGATGGTTCCAGACCTCGTCCATGAAGCGCTCGGCCGCTTCGGCGTCCCGTGGCTCGCCGCGCTCGAAGGCAGCCGCGAAGTCCGTGAGGAACATGGATTCCGGCGGGATCGCCACGTCCGGTCCCCGATCGAGGATCAACCGCAGCATCGTCGTGCCGGAGCGGTCGTTGCCCACGATGAAGAAGGGGTCCGGCATGCCCATCCATCATGGCAACCGCCGAGCCCGTCAAGACCCGACGATCACCGCGCAGCCCGGCGCGCTGGCCGGTTTGTGAGCGCCGTCGCCGTCCCAGGACGCCTGCACCGTGTAGTTGTCGGCGGTGGTCGGCGAGAGTGCGTCGTGGTAGTCGCCGTTGACGTCCGTGGTCGCGTCGTGCTTCGTCGTCCCGGTCTTGGGCGAGGAGTAGGAGACGTGGACCGTCGCGCCCGCGACCGTGGGGGAGAGGTTGCCCGAGACCTCGAGCGGCTTGGGCGCGACGACGCTCGGGCACGAAAGCGACAGGGTCGTGTCGGCTCGCGTGTCCGGCGCGGGCGTGGGCGCCACGGGCGACGGCAACGCCGGAGCGCCCGGCTGCCGCGGTGGGAAGGCGCGCACCCCGGCGCGCCTCGGGGGCTTCGTCCCGTCGGGGAGGCCCGCGAATCCCGCCGGCAGCTTGCCGCTGCGGACCGCCC
>JAXDGC010000042.1:0-12406 GCA_034665245.1 Solirubrobacteraceae bacterium
AAGGCCGTCAATCCCGGCCGCGAGGTCGTGGTCGGCCTGCGTCACGGCGCCGGCCGAGTGCGTCGAGAGCGTGAGGCGGACCTTGTTCCAGCCGTGCACGAGGATGTCCGGATGGTGGTTGGCCCCCTCGGCCATCTCCGCGACCTGGTTGACGAACCCCATCGCGGTCGCGAAGTCCTTGAACTCGAAGTCCTTGACGAGGGCCGTGCCCTCTTCCCGCCACTCGCTCATATCCTGCTCCTGGTGCGCATCGTCTCTCTCGTGCCCTCCGCCACCGAGATCCTGTTCGCGCTCGGCCTCGGCGACGAGGTTACCGCCGTCACCCACGAGTGCGACCACCCTCCTCAGGTGCTCGAGCTGCCGAAGGTCACGCGCGACGTGATCGGGCTCGGGCTCGGGCCGGCCGAGATCGACCGGGCGGTACGCGAGCTGACCGAGGAGGGCCGCGCGATCTATGAGCTCGACGAGGCGGCGCTGCGCGACCTGCAGCCCGACCTGATCGTCACGCAGGCGCTGTGCGCCGTGTGCGCGGTCTCGTTCGAGGACGTCAAGGCGGTCGCGGAGCGGCTGGACTCCGAGCCGAAGGTGATCTCGCTCGACCCGCACACGATCGGCGAGATGCTCGGCGACGTCCGCGTGCTGGCCGAGGCGACCGGCAGCAGGGACGCCGGCGTCGACCTCGTCCAGGACGCCGCGACCCGGATCGACCGCGTACGGCTCGCGGTGCGCGGCGCGCCGCCGGTGCCCGTCGCCGCGCTCGAGTGGCTCGATCCCGTCTTCGTCGCCGGCCACTGGACCCCGCAGCTGATCGAGTACGCGGGGGGCATCGACGTGCTCGGCCTGACCGGCGAGAACTCCGAGGTGCGCTCGTGGGAGGAGGTGCGCGCGGCGGCGCCCGACGTCGTCGTCGTGATGCCGTGCGGATACGACGCCGAGCGCGCGCTCGACGAGGCCTACGACTTCCAGGACGAGCTCGCCGAGCTCGGCGCGCGGCGCGTCGTGGCCGTCGATGCCGCCGCCTACTTCTCGCGCCCCGGCCCGCGCCTGGTCGACGGGCTCGAGCTGCTCGCGCACATCCTGCATCCCGATCGGGTGCCGGAGCCGAGCGCCGCGGCGCTCGAGGTGGTCCTCTAGAGGCCGACCTTCATGCGCGCCTCGAAGTAGGTCGCCGCGAGCCCGACGAGGCCGATGGCGACGCAGGCGAGCACGGGCAGGACGGGCGAGGAGCGGCGCTCGCTCAGCTTCGTCACGGCGTAGCCCGCGAGCGCGCCGCCGGCGAGGCCGCCGAGATGGCCGCCGATCGACACGTTGAGGCCGGGGAACAGGAACGGGAAGGCGAGGTTGATGAGGATCGTCGGGCCGAGCCCCGACTGCATGGGGTCGACGCCGCGGGCGCGCAGGAACACGACGCCCGCGCCCATCAGCCCGAACACGGCGCCCGACGCGCCGACGGTGTAGGTGTTCGCGCTCGAGAGCAGGATCGCGCCGAACGCGCCCGTCAGCAGCGAGGCGAAGTAGAGGCCGCCGAAGCGCCACTTGCCGAGGCTCGGCTCGAGCAGCTGCCCGAGGATGTAGAGCAGGTACATGTTGAAGCCGATGTGGATGTAGCCGAACGAGCCCAGGGCGTGGAGGAAGCCTCCGGTGATCGGCCGCCAGAGATCGCCGTTGGCGACGGGGCCGGCGGCCAGCACGAGGTCGCCGTAGGTGTTCAGGTTGCTGCGCGAGCCGAAGAACATCAGGACGTTGATCCCGATCAGGATGTACGTCAGCACCGGGTCGCCGTGGAGCGAGGCCATCGTGCGCACCGGCGTGCGATCGCGCGAGCATTCGGGGCAGCGCATGCCGACCGGGGTGGGCGTCATGCAGTCCGGGCAGATCGGCCGACCGCAGTTCGAGCACGAGACGCCGGTCTCCCGGTTGGGATGGCGATAGCACGTGGCCATGGCGCGGCGCGACGCTAGCAGGGGCGTCTTGCGGGCCTCTAAGGCGCGCTAGGAGGGCGAGGCGGTGATGATGATGTGACCCGTCGGCTTCTGCGAGCCGCCCGAGGGCTCGGCGGTCACCATCACGGCACGGACGCCGTGGAGCGAGCCCGGGACGTCGACCGAGGCGGAGCCGTCCGCCCGCGTCGAGAAGAGCGCCGAGGTCGGCACCGGCGAGGCGCCGCCGCGGTCCAGCCACACCTGGTAGATGTGGCCCGGGGGCGGGGCCGGGAGCTTCTTGCCGACGATGCGGGCGCGGTTTCCGTCGATCTCGAGGGAGGCCCGGGCGCCGTTCAGCTCCGGGTTCACGCGCGCGACGACGACGCGGGATCCGCTGTCGAAGGCCTGGCGGCCGAGCAGCGCCGCGCCCCCGCCGAGGACGAGCAGCAGCAGCACGAGCGGCAGCGCGAGCGCAGGGCGCATCGCGAGCCCCGAGAGGCGCGGGAGGCGCCGGCGCCGGCGGGGCGCGTTCGCGCGGTCGGCCTCCGGCCCGGCGGCGTGCAGCAGCGCGGCCTCGCGCTCGACGACCGCCATCACGCGCCCCTTGAGCGCGGGCGGCGGCGTCGCCGGCGGCGCGGAGGCGGGCAGCGCGTCGACCGCGACGCGCAGCGACTCCGCGTCGGCGCGGCAGATCGCGCAATCGGCCAGATGCGTGCGGAAGCCCTCCGCCTCGTTCTCGGGCAGCGCGTCCAGCAGCCATGCGCCGAGCGAGTCGGCCCAGCGATCGTGGTCGGTCGCGGCGCTCATCGCGGCTGCACCTCCAGGAGCCGCAGGCGGTCGCGCAGCTTCTCGAGCCCCAGGCGCATGCGGCCCTTCACGGTACCCACGGGCGTCTCGAGAATGTCGGCGATCTCGGTGTGGGTGAAGCCGCCGAAGTAGGCGAGCTCGATCACATGCGACTGCTCGGGCGGCAGCGTCTCCATCGCCGAGCGGATCGTCTCGGCCTCGTCGCGGCGGGCGACCTCGACGTCGGTGCGCTCGCCGGACTCGAGCCGCTCCTCGATGCCCTCGTCGCTCGCGCGCCGCTTGTCGTGGACCGACGAGCGCCGGAGCTGGTCGATCGCGCGGTGGTGCACGATCCCCAGCACCCAGGTGCGCACGGAGCCGCGGGCGCGCTCGTAACGGGCGCCCGAGCGCCAGATCGAGAGGAACGCCTCCTGCACGACGTCCTCGGCGACGTTGCCGCGGCCGACCATCCGGTAGGCGAGCGAGAACGCCGCGCCCGAGTGACGCTCGTAGACCGCCTCGAACGCGCGCGGGTCGCCTCGCCGCAACAGCTGCATCAGATCCTCGTCGGCAAGCGTGCGCAGGTCGCGGGTCTCGGGCATGCGTTGTGTTCCTACGCCACCGGGGCGCGATCGGATCAGCGCAGGTCGTCGAGGAGGCGCCGCGCCTCGCGTCCACCGTCGCGCAGCGTCCGCAGCGCGAGCTCCCCCACGTTCGCCGACTGGGCGCGCCGGCGGTGCCGCTGGCGCCGCGTCCGCAGGACCACGAGCCCGACGGCGGCGCCCGAGCCGACCACCGCGGCGAGCGCGGGGCGGCCGAGCCGGGCCCAGTTCTTGGGATCGCCGAGCGTCGACAGCTCCCACGACTCGAGCTCGTCGGCCGCCATCTCGATCAGCGACCCGAGCGTGTTCTCGAGCCGCAGCTGCAGCTCCACGGGCGGATCGACCGGCGCAAGCGCCTGCCGGAGCATGGTCTCGATGTCGAAGGTGCCTTCGTTCATGTCAACCGGTTGGTCCTTCCGCCTTCTTCACGAGCTCCTCGAGCTGGCGGATGGCTCGGTGCAGCAACACCTTGGTCGCGCCGTCGGTGCGGCCGAGCGCGCGTGCGATCTCGCGGTTGTCCATGCCGAGCGCGAAGCGCATGATCAACGCCTCGCGGCGATCGTCGGGCAGGTGCTGGACCTCCTCGAGGATCCGCTTGAGGTCGTCGCGGTCCTCGACCAGCGCCTCCGTCGTGTGGGTCGCCGAGATCGTGCTGGCGTCGTCGATCGGCGTCTGCGGCTTGCGCGAGCGGTCGCGGTAGTAGTTGGCCGCGAGGTTGTGCGCGATGCGGATCAGCCACGGCCGCAGCGGCCGGCCCTGCGACTCGCGCTGCGCGCGCTCGAAGTGCCGGTAGGCCTGCAGGAACGTCTGCTCGGTCAGGTCCTCGGCGTCGTGGTGGTTGCCCACCCGGTAGTACGAGTACGAGTAGACGTCGCGCAGGTGTGCCTTGTAGAGCTCCGAGAACTCGGCGTCGAGCCTGGCCTTGTTGGCCGCGGAGGGTGGGTCCGGTGCCGGGGCCATGCATGGGAGGCTACGCCGCGCGGACCTTCTGGCGCCGCTTGGGCGCGGGGCGTGGCGCAGTCAGCGACTCGGTCCAGCTCGCCGCTGCGACCTCGCCCTCGATCACGCCGGCCAGCCCGCGCAGGGCGGGAGCGTCGACGCCGGCCTCCAGCATGCGCTGGGCGAGCATCGGCACGCAGGCGACCCCCTCGGCCGTGTGCCCGAGCGCGGAGTCGATGTCGCCGGCCGGCATGCCGCTCGCGAGCAGCTCCCCGGCGCGGCGGTTGCGCGAGCCGTCGGCGAGCACGGTGGCGACGAGGTCGCCGGCGCCGGCCAGCCCGGCGAACGTCTCGGGCTGCGAGCCCTCGTGGCGCGCGAGCGCGTCGACCTCGGCGAAGACCTTGCCGGCGGCCGCGCCGGACGCGTTGGGGCCGGCGGGCGAAGCCGCCGCCGCGGCCAGCGCGGCGACGTTCTTGGCGCAGCCCGCGAGCTCGACGCCGACCACGTCGCGGGTGTAGCCCGCGTCGAAGCCGGCGGCGGTCAGCGCGTCGGTGACCTGGCGGCCGAAGGCCGCGTCGCTCGCCCCGACCACGAGCGCGGCGCCGTCGCTGATCGCGCCGGCGGCGTGCGCGGGCCCGGCGAGGGCGCCGACGGCCCACGAGTTGACGCGCTCGGCGACGAACGCCGAGGGCAGCATCCCGAGCGGGGGCACGAGGCCCTTCGACATCACCAGCACGCCCGTGCGGTGGGGGATTGCTCCGCCGTGGGCCGCGAGGGCGCCGGGCAGCGCCGCGGCCGGCACGGCGAAGCACACGAGGTCATGACGCGAGAGCTCGAGCTCGGAGGCGCGCATGACATTGATCGCCGCGGACAGCTCGACTCCGGGCAGATAGTCCTCGTTGGTGTGCGACTGCTCGATCTCCGCGGCCTGGTCCGCGGTGCGGCAGCCGAGGTCGACCTCGAGCCCGGCGCGGGCGAGCATGGTCGCGACCGCGGTGCCCCAGGAGCCGGCGCCGACGACGGCGGCGCGGCGCAGCGGCGGCAGGCCGCCGAGCCACTCCCACTGCAGCATCACGCACGGCCAGATGCGGTCGGTGACGGCCGAGGCCAGCGCGCGCGACGGCGCCTGCACCTTCGGGAAGGTCAGCGGGGCGCCGACGCGGATGCGGACCTTGTGCGGGCGGATGCGCCAGCCCTTGCGGATCGCCTCGGTCCCGATCACGGCGACCGGGACGACCGGCGCGCCGGTCTCGAGCGCGAGCCGGCCGACGCCGCGGCGCGGGCGGCCGAGCGCACCCGGGCGGATGCGGGTGCCCTCGACGAAGATCAGGACGGCGTCGCCGCGCGCGAGGATCGCCTTCGCGGTATCGATCATGTCCGAGTCGCTCTCGCCGCGGCGGACCGGGAACGCGCCGAGATGGTTGAGCAGCCACCCGTTGAGGCGGTTGCGGAACAGCTCCTCCTTGGCGACGTAGTAGAGCGGGCGCCGCGCGATCGTGGCGATCACGAACGGGTCGAGGAAGGACCGGTGGTTGGACGCGAGGATCACCGGGCCGTCGGGGACGTGCTCGCGCCCGATCCGCGAGAGCCGGAAGTAGAGGTGGAAGAACGGCTGCAACACCGCTCGCACCAGCCAGTAGATGAGCGGGTTGGCGCCCTTGTCGCGGGCGCGGGCGTGCAAAGCGGCGTGCTCCATGCCAGCCGTACCCGATCCGTGCCGGCTCGTTACAGTTCTCGCCCATGGCGCTCAACGGCACCCGCACCCTTCGCGGCGCCCTCGCCGGCGCGGCCGGCGCGGCCGTGTGGGCCGCCCAGTCACCGCTCGACAAGCGCGTCTTCGGGGTCGACTATGACGACGTCGAGCTGCTCGGGAAGCTCTTCACGCGCGATCCCGCGTGGCTGCCGATCGGCCTCGCGGCGCACGTCGGCAACGGCGCGCTGTTCGGCGCGCTCTACGCCAACGTCGCGCCGAGCCTCCCCGGCCCCCGCGCCGTCCGGGGCCCGATCGCGGGCCTCGTCGAGAACTTCGCGACCTGGCCGGCGACGCTGCTGATCGAACGGCTGCATCCAGCCGCCGGGGACTTCCCGACGCTGTGGGGCGATCCGCGCGCGCTCGCGCAGGCGACGTGGCGCCACGCGCTGTTCGGCTTCGTGATGGGCGAGCTCGAGCGGCGGCTCAACCCGCCGGCCGACAGCCCGGTGCCGATCGACGACGCCGACGTCGCCTCCAACGGCCACGGCTCGGCGGAGCACCTCGTCACCGTCGAGCCGGTCTGAGCGCCGCCGACCTGCCTCCCGGGATGCCCGGGTGAGTCGTCGCGTCCTGATCACGGGTGCGTCCGGGTTCGCCGGCGGTCATCTCGCGCGCGCGTGCGCGGACGCGGGCGACGATGTGGTCGACCTCTCGCGCTCGAGCGGGCTCGGGGTCGACCTGCTCGACGCGGCCGCGGTGCGCGAAGCCGTGCGCAAGGCGGCGCCCGACGTCGTCCACCACCTCGCGGCGCGGGCGCACGTCGGCGAATCGTGGCGCGAGCCCGAGGCCTACCTGCGCGAGAACGCCGCGATGGCGTTCCACCTGCTCGACGCGGTGCGCGAAGAGGCGCCCGGCGTGCCCGTCGTGGTGGCATCCAGCTCCGAGGTCTACGGGCCGCCCGCGCGGCTGCCGGTGGACGAGTCCGCCCCGCTGCGGCCGCAGAACCCCTACGCCGTGTCGAAGGCGAGCGCCGACCTGCTGGCCGGCTTCTTCGCCGACGCCCACGGTCTGCGGGTCCTCCGCGCGCGCCCGTTCAACCACGCCGGCCCCGGCCAGGAGCCGATCTATGCGATCGCCTCCTTCGCACGCCAGATCGCCGCCGGGCTGGTCGCCGGGGAGGACCCGGTCCGCGTCGTGACCGGCAACCCGGACGCGCGCCGCGACTACACCGACGTCCGCGACGTCGTGCGCGCGTACCGGGCGCTGGCCGACGCGGCCGAGCCCGGCGTCTACAACGTCTGCTCGGGCCGCACGGCCTCCGCCGCCGAGCTGGTCGCCGCGCTCGGACACGCCGCCGGCGTCGAGGTCGACCACGTCGTCGACCCGTCGCTGCGACGGGCCAACGAGGTGATGGAGGTCCGCGGCTCCTCCGCGCGACTGCACGCCGCCACGGGCTGGGAGCCCCGGATCCCGCTCGAGCAGACGCTCGCCGACACCGTGGCGTGGTGGACGGAGGAGATCCGCGCCGGGCGTGCGCCCGAACGGTTGCACGAGTAGCCCGCCGCCGCGGCACGCACGCCGGTTTACACCGTGTCAAGCCACCTATAGAGTTCTTGAATGCTGGAGTTGGTCCACATCAGCCCTGACTGGCGGGGTGCACTTTCCGTGGCCCTCGCCCGCCCGACCGGCGTGCCGGAGCGCCGAAACGACGAGGACCCCTGGCGGCAGGCCGGGACGGATCGCCCACGCCGCGTGACCGACGACCTGGCGTGGCTCCGTGTCGCCGTCGACGACCCGGAGCCGCACGGCCTGAAGCCGCTGCCCGACCACGGCGTCGTCGTGGCCTGGGCGCCCACCGACGACGTCGTCGACCGGCTGCGCCGCCTCCGCGACCGCGCCGTCCTCGAGGCCGCCGGCTTCCTCCTCTTCGAGGACGAGACCGGCGCGGACTGATCCGGCCTGCCGACGCGCTACAGCGCGCCGAATGTCACAAGAGTGTGCCAATCCGCCAGGCGGGCGACGGCGCAACATAGGCTCGCAAGTCGTGCCGTACGTACGGTCCTACAGCCGGGAGGAGGCGGACGTGTTCCTCGTCCACTGCCCGGAGACGGACCGCATCTATGCTGTCGCGGTCGGCGACTCCGGGGTCCTCAAGGCGGCGAGTCTGCGCGTCCGCGCGCCGGCCAACAACCAGCTGAAGGGGATCCGGTGGGCGGCCGACCATGAGCTGCCCGCTTAGCTCAACCGGTCGAGCACTTCACTTGTAATGAAGGGGATCTCGGTTCGAATCCGAGGGCGGGCGCTGGGATGGACCGCGGCTGCCGACGCCGCGTAAGCGTCCGGACGTTGGCGCGGGCTCGGCCTGGGCCCTGCGGCTCAACTCCCGCCGTGGGCCTTTCGGGTCGCGTGCGCCTGTGCTTCGCTACGGCGCATGTCGCTGCGCAAGATCCTTCCCGTCGCCGCCGTCCTCTTCGCGTTGCTGCCCGCGAGCGCCCTCGCCGCGCCCGCCGTCACCGTCACCGGCGACGACGGGAATCCGACGCCGCTCAACTCCGCCGCGCCCGTCCCCATTCGCCAGCTGGACGTCCAGGTCGACGTCAGCGTGCCGGCGAGCGAGACGGCGTTCTACAACGCCCAGGTGTTCGACGCCGCGGGCGCACCCGCCACGAGCCTCAGCAGCTGCCGCGACCCCGGCATCAAGTCCACCGGATTCCTCGACTACCACGGCAACGGGACCTACACCGTGCTCGTGCGCTATTTCCGGTCCACGGACAGCACGTGTGCGCGCACGCCTTCGCAGGAGAAGCGCTTCCAGTTCACGATCAACGCGGGCACGGCGGTCGGCGCTCCTCCCGGCCGCGTGCTCACGCGCGCCGCGAACTCGTTCGTCACGAACGTCCGCCAGCTCCCCGTCACGACCAACCCGGGCGCGTCGACCTACGAGGTCCGCTACGCGCTCGGCGGCGTCATCGGCCCCGACGGAGGGATCTCCGGGCCTTCGGCCGAGACGTTCGTGGACCGCGCCACGGGGCTCGCCGACTTCCGCTTCGACCGGCCCGGCCGCTGGGTGATCGTCGCCCGCGTCAAGGGCGGCAGCTTCTTCACCCCGTGGAGCGTGCCCGTGTTCGTCAATGCGGTCGCGCCGTTCGACCTCGAGCGCACCTCGTTCCCCGACGCCCGCGGCCCGAGCTACAAGGTGCGTGGGCAGATCCGCGAGCTTGCCGCGCGCGGCAAGGTCACAGTCTCGATCGCCAAGGGTCGCAAGAAGGGCAAATTCCACCGCCTCGGCAAGGCGAAGATCAGCTCCAAGGGTCGCTTCACCAAGCGCTTCAAGGTGCGCAAGACCGGCGTCTACCGGCTCCGCTACAGCTACAAAGGGTCGTCCCTCGTGGCGGCCGGGCGCGTCACGGAGTCGATCCGCATCCGCCGCCGCATCTTCTTCGGCTGAGCCGTCAGCTCTCGGCGCCGGACGGCGTCGCATCGGGCGCCGGCCCGTCGACAACCCTCCGCCACTGCACGATCCGGTGGCGGCGGATCAGGAAGGCGGTGCTGGCCTCGCCCCCGACGCCCGCGCCGCAGCGGCCCGGCCCGGGACGTTCGGTGAGCCGGAACCTCGCGACCAGGAACGCGCCCGTGTCCTCGACCCTCAGGACCTTCGCCCCGCACGGCAGCGTGCGGTTGAAGAAGCGCACGTCGTCGCGGCTCGTGAGCCGGATCGGCGCGGTGCCGTTGGACACGACACTCGGGAGCGCGAAGTAGCGCACCGCGCGCTCGAGGTGGCCGTGGCGCAACGCGTCCGCCCAGCCGCGGATGACGGCGACGTCGCGCGCGGCGGCCGGCTTGCGCTGAGGCACCGGGGGCGGCGTCGGCGTGGCGTCTCGCTTCGGCGGCGGCGGCGTTGTCACCACGTGACGAGCCGATCCGCATGCGGTCGTGAGGAGCGCCAGACCCGCGAGGAGAAGAGCCCACCGCGTCACGCGGATGATCATCGCAGCCGGGCCGCGCCCCCCGAGGCAGGTCGGGGAGCACGGCCCGGTCGCGGGCCCCTGCCCGGAGCCTTCAAGTGAGCACGGCTACCCCCCCGCAACGCGGCGGCGTGGCGAAACTTGCGCCTTCCGAATCAGGTGCTGAGAGCGACCTGCGGCTCGCGCACGCGCGGGCGCACCGAGATCGGCGTGCCGCGGCGCGGGCTGAGCGTGATCGAGCGCCGGCCGACGCCCTCGCGCCCCGCCAGCGCGGAGGCGACCTCGACCTCGGAGAGGATCGCGCGCAGCGCGATCCGCATCTCGAGCTGCGCGAACGAGGCGCCGAGGCAGCGGCGCACGCCGCCACCGAACGGGATCCAGCTGTACGTGCCGGGCGCCGCCTCGAGGAAGCGCTGCGGGCGGAAGGCGTAGGGGTCGGGGTAGATCCGCTCGTCGTGATGGACGAGGTAGATGCAGACCGCGAAGGCCGGGCCCGCGGGATATGAGCGCCCGCCGATCTCGATCGGCTGCTTGATCCGGCGCGGCTGCGCGATCGGCAGCACGGGGCGGCGGCGCAGGATCTCCTTGACCGTGGCCTCGAGGTAGTCCTCCTCGCCGGCGACCGCCGCCTGGGTGACGCGCGCGAGGACCTCAGGCGCGCGCACGAGCTGCTCGAAGCCCCACGAGAGCGCTGAGGCGGTGGTCTCGTGCCCCGCCACGAGCAGCGTCACGAGCTCGTCCCGCAGATCGCGATCGGTCATCGGCCGGCCGTCCTCGTCGCGGGCCGCGAGCAGCATCGAGAGCACGTCGTCGGTCTCCTCGCCCGCACGGCGGCGCTCGTCGACCAGGGCGAGGATCAGCGCGTCGGCACGGTCGCGCACGTCGACGAAGCGCGCCCACGTCGTCAGCGGCCCGAGGCGGCGGCGGAACGGCGGCAGCAGCGTCAGCGGCGAGGCGCCGAGGTCGAGCAGCTGCTTGAGCGTGACGCGCAGCTCGTCGAGCCGCGGCCCGGCAGCGAGGCCGAAGACCGCGCGCAGGACGATCTCGAGCGTCAGCGCCTGCGTGCGCTCGTGCAGGACGAACGTCTCGTCGGGGCGCCAGCCGTCGACCTCGCGGGCGGCGACCTCCTCCATCACGCCGACGAGCGCCCGCATCCGCTCGCCGTGGAAGGCGGGCAGCATGAGCTTGCGCTGCGTCAGGTGCTCGCGCCCGTCGAGCAGCAGCACCGAGCGCGAGCCGACCATCGGCTCGAGCACGCGCGCGCCCTCGCCCGGGTGCAGCACGTCGGCCGGCGCGGTGAAGACCTCACGGATCTCGTCGGGCTGCGTGATGAAGATCCACTTGCCCTCGGGCGGGCCCATGTCGACCGTGAAGCGGTCGCCGAAGCGGCGGCGCGCGTGCTCCATGAACGGGATCGGGCGCACGACCCAGCCGAGCATGTTCAGCGGGGCCGGCCCGGGCCCGCGCGGCAGCGTCGCAGCGGTCACCCGGCTGATCGTACGCCCGCGGCCGCTACCCTGCCGCGGGCTGTGACGCATCGCACGCTTCTCGTCATCCTGGTCCTGATGCTCGCCGTCGCCGGCTGCGGCGGCGGCGACAAGGGCGAGACCGCCGCCACGGCGACGCCGAAGGCGACCGCCACGCCGGACAACACCGACGTCACGAAGAAGCCGACGGTGACCGTGCCCGACGAGCTGCCCCCGGACAAGCTCCAGATCGAGGACATCGTCAAGGGCAAGGGCCCGCCGGCGAAGAAGGGCGACAAGGTCACCGTGCAGTACGTCGGCTTGACGTGGAGCACGAGCGTCGAGTTCGACGCGTCCTGGGACCGGGGCCAGCCGTTCACGTTCACGCTCGGCCAGGGCAAGGTCATCCCGGGCTGGGACCAGGGCGTGCCGGGCATGCGCAAGGGCGGGCGGCGGCAGCTGACGATCCCGGCCGAGCTGGGCTACGGCGCGCAGGGCTCGCCGCCGAAGATCGGGCCGAACGAGTGCCTGCGCTTCATCATCGACATGGTCAAGGTCGGCTAGCGCCTCACGCCGCGAGCGCCTCCGCGTCGTAGTGCAGGAGCGCGGGGACGGCGATCGCGATCAGCGCCGCCCCCGCGACGCAGGCGATCCCCCCGGAGACGACCGAGAAGCGCGCTCCCGCCAGCGCGGCCACGCCGCCGGCCTCGACGTCGCCGAGCCGCGGGCCGCTGGTGACGACGAGCGAGAACGTCGAGGACATCCGCCCGCGCATGTGGTCCGGGGTCACCGTCTGGTTGATCGTCGAGCGGCAGACCGCGCTGACGCTGTCGGCCGCGCCCGCGACTGCGAGCAGCACGGCAGCCGGCCACAGCGCGGGCATCAGCCCGGCCAGCGCGATCGCCGCACCCCAGGCCGCGACCGCCCAGATCACGATCCGCCCGAGCCGGCGCGCGTGCGCGAGCCAGCCGGTCGTCAGCGCGGCGACGGTCGCCCCGACGGAGACCGCCGCGTAGAGCAGGCCCGTACCGGC
>JAXDGC010000043.1:0-4329 GCA_034665245.1 Solirubrobacteraceae bacterium
TTCCTCAACGTCTGCGTCGCCCTCGTCCTGCTCGCGATCCCGCCGATCATCACCAACTCCTACGTCGGGATCCGGGGGGTCGACCCGGAGACGGTCGACGCCGCCCGCGGCAACGGGCTGACGGAGCGCCAGATCGCCCTCCAGGTCGAGCTGCCGATGGCGCTCCCCACCATCATGGGCGGGATCCGCATCTCGCTGGTGTCGGTCATCGCCACCGCGACGATCGCGCCGCTGGCCAACGTCGACACGCTCGGGCGGCCGATCATCAGCCCGAACGTCTACGGCACCGCGGGCCAGCTCGCCGCGTGCATCGTCGTCGCGCTCGTCACGTTCGCGGCTGACTTCGCTTTCGCCGCATTGCAGCGTGCCGTGACGCCCGAGGGCCTCAAGCTTGCCGAACGGGGCCGGCCGGCCGGCCGACGCCTCGCCTTCCTGTCATCCAAGAGGAGCATTCAGACATCGTGAAACGCACCCATCCCCTGCTCGCCCTGCTCGCCGTCCTGTGGCTGGGGCTCGCTGTCGCCGCCTGTGGCGGCAGCAGCAACGAGAAGTCGACGACGTCGTCGGGCTCGAGCGGCTCGAAGGCGCCGGGCAACCAGATCCAGAAGGTCGCCGGCGCGTCGTCCAAGCCGGCCATCACCGTCGGCTCGAAGAACTTCACCGAGCAGTTCGTGCTCGGCGAGATCTACTCGCAGGCGCTCGAAGCGGCCGGGTTCAAGGTCAAGAAGCAGCTCAACCTCGGCTCCGAGCTGATCGCCCACAAGGCGCTGAAGGCGGGCAAGATCGACGCCTACCCGGAGTACACCGGCACGGCGCTGACCTCGTTCTTCGGCGTCAAGACCGCCGACGTCCCGAAGGACGCGAACAAGGCCTACGAGGACACGAAGGCCGGGTTCGCGAAGGAGAACATCACCGCGCTCGCCCCGACGCCGTTCGAGAACACCTACCGCCTCGGCATGACCAAGGCCGGGGCCGCGAAGATCGGCAACCCGAAGACCATCTCCGACCTCAAGGGCAAGGAGTCCAAGCTCTCGATCACCGGCTTCCCCGAGTGCAAGCAGCGCCAGGACTGCCTGCTCGGCGTGCAGGACACCTACGGCCTGAAGTTCGGGAAGTTCGTCTCCAGCGAGCAGAAGTACCAGGTGCTCGACTCCGGTGACGCTGACGTCGCGTTCATCTTCACCACCGACGGCGACCTGGCCGGCGGCAAGTACGTGATCCTCGACGACGACAAGATGTTCTTCCCTCCCTACAACGTCACGTTCAATGTGCGCAACGACGCGCTGAAGAATCTCGGCGCCGACGGCCAGAAGGTCATCGAGGACGTCCAGAAGCCGCTCACCGAGAAGGTGATGCAGGAGCTCAACGCTCGCGTGGACATCGACAAGAAGAAGCCCGCCGAGGTCGCCAAGAGCTACCTGCAGCAGGCCGGCTTCACCAAGTAGCCGGCGTGTTCCCGCGCCCGCTGTCTGGCGGGCGCGGGATAATCGCCGCTGCATGCTCGCCCGCGTTGCAGCACCGCTTCTCCTTGCCCTCCTGCTGGCGGGCTGCGGCGGCTCGGGCGATCCCGAGTCGACGCCGGCCGCGCGCGAGGACCCGGCCGTCGCCAAGGCGATCGACCGCGACCCCGCCAACGCCGCGACGACGCTGACCATCGCGTCGAAGAACTTCACCGAGGAGTTCATCCTCGGCGAGATCTATGCCCAGGCGCTGGCGGCCGGGGGCTACAAGATCCACAAGCGGCTCGACCTGGGGTCGGAGAAGGTCGCCTTCGCCGCGCTCAAGGCCGGCAAGGTCGATGCCTACCCGGAGTACACCGGCACCGCGCTCACGACGTTCTTCGGGGTCCAGACGGACGAGATACCCAAGGACGAGCAGCGGGCCTACGACCAGGCGCGCAAGAGCTTCGCCGAGGAGCATCTGACCGCGCTGCCCCCGACGCCGTTCACCGACTCCAACGCCGTCGGCATGACCCAGGCGCGCGCGCAGGAGCTCGGCATCAAGACGATCTCCGACCTCAAGGGCAAGGCGTCCCGCCTGACGTTGTCGGGCTCGAAGGAGTGCCGCACGCGCACGGACTGCAAGCTCGGGCTCGAGAAGGTCTACGGCCTGAAGTTCAGGCGCTATCTGACGACCGAGCTCGCCGACCGCCACTCGGTGCTCACGAACGGCCGCGCCGACGTCTCGATCGTGTTCTCCACCGACGGCCAGATCGCCGCCGACAATCTGCTCGTGCTGGAGGACGACCGCAAGCTCTTCCCGCCCTACAACGTCTCGCTGATCGTCAACGACAAGGCCGCCAAGGCCGCGGGCCCCGACCTCCCGAAGATCGTCGCGCAGGTGCAGCAGGACCTCTCCACCAAGGTCATGCAGGAGCTCAACTCGCGCGTCGACCTCGACAAGGAGAAGCCGGCCGCGGTCGCCCGCGCCTACCTCGAGCAGTTCGGCTACGTCGCCCCGGCGGCCGGCTGAAGCGGCGGTGCTGCAGGTCCACTCCTCCCTTCCCGACGCGCTGACGGCGGCGGTCGACGCCGCGCTGGGCGGGGTCGGCCACGTCGCCCACGGCGACGCCGACTCGATGCGCGCCGCCGAGGCCGCGGCAGCCGACGCGGACGCGGTCGCGCTGCTGGGCCCCTTCCGCTCCCGGGAGGTCGCCGAGGTGGTCGAGGCGACGGCGCCCGCCGGCCTGCCGCTGCTCGCCCCGGCCGCGACCTGGGCGGGCGTGACGCGCGACGACGAGCCGGGCTGCGACGACGACCCGGCGCGTCACCGCGGGACCGTCCTCCGGATGCTCGCGCGCGACACCGAGGTCGCGGCGCGGCTCGCGGCCGACGTGCGGGCGGCCGGGCAGCGCGCGCTCGTGGTTGCGGGCGAGCACGAGTACGGCGTCCAGCTCGACGGGCAGCTGCGGCTCGTCGGCCTGCCGCGCGCGGATGACGCCGCGACCGCCGACCTGGTCGTGCTGTGCGGGCTGGCGGACGGGCCGAGGTCCGGCGCGCGGGCGCGGCCGGTCTGCCCGTGGTCGCCTTCGACGGCGTCCAGGGCGGCCCACCGCTGCCCGACCTGCGGCTCGCGCTGCCGTTCGCGCCCGGCGACGACCACGCCGGCACCACGGCGGCGAGCCGGGCGGCTTCGCTCGTCGCCGAGGCGCTGCGTGGAGGCGCGGGCGACCGGGCGTCGCTGCTGACCGCGCTGCGCGCGCTCGGGCCCTTCGACGAGCACGGCGACCCGGTCGACCCGCCCGTCTGGTTGTGGCGCGCCGCGGCGGATTGGACGCTCGAGCCGGAGCGCGCGCTCTAGACGGGCGGTCGAGACGTGGCGCCCGCGACGAACGTCAACTGCTCAACGAGGGTGAGCCCGAAGGGGGTGTGGTCATTTGACCCCAATAGTTCGGGTGAAGTGACCACACCGGGCCGAAAACCGGAGGCCGAAACCCACCCCTACCCAGCCGCCGGTGACGTTCGGCGGCGCCTGCCGGGAGTTTCGTGGCCCCCGCCAAGCTGAATCGCCCGCAGCGTGCGAGTTGCGGCTCCGGGCCATCGGGGGCGACCGGTACCGTCGCTGCGATGGCCATCGCCACCCACGACCTTGACGTCCAACTCCTGCACCCCGACGCCCAGCCGCCGGCGCGCACGCGCCCCGGCGACGCGGGCTTCGACCTGCGCTGCGTCGAGCCGTTCGCGCTCGCTCCGGGCGAGCGCGCGGTCGTGCCGACCGGCGTCGCGGTCGCGCTGCCCGAGGGCGTCGCGGGGCTCGTCGTCCCGCGCTCGGGCCTCGCCGCGCGCCACGGGCTCTCGGTGGTCAACGGGCCCGGCCTGATCGACCCCACCTACCGCGGTGAGATCCGCGTCGTGCTCGTGAACCTCGGCCAGGAGCGCTATAAGGGCGCGGCCGGCGACCGGATCGCGCAGCTGCTGCTCGTGCCGTTCGTGGCGCCCGCCACGCGCGTGGTCGAGACGCTGCCCGCGTCCGCGGACGACCGCGGCGCCAACGGCTTCGGGTCCTCGGGCCGCTAGCCGGCGCCGTTGAACGCGTAGCGGTCGTAGCGCTCGGCCACGACGGCGGGCAGGCGGACGGTCACGCGCACGCCGTCGGCGGTGTCCTCGCGCTCGAGGTCGCCGGCGACGTCGTGGAGCTCGGAGAGCGTCTGGCCCTCGGAGAACGGCACGAGCAGCTCGACGTCCTGCAGCGAGCGCTCGAACGCGTCCGCGACCGCCTCGCCGAGCTCCTCGAGGCCCTCGCCGGTGACGGCGGAGACGAGGAAGCCCTCGGGGTGGCGGAAGGACAGCTCGCGGCGGCGCTCCTCGTCGAGCAGGTCGGCCTTGTTGA
>JAXDGC010000044.1:0-7131 GCA_034665245.1 Solirubrobacteraceae bacterium
CTCGACCCGGCCGGCATCCTCGAGTTCCGCCACCTGATCCGCGAGCTCGTCGCCGAGGGCCGCACCGTGCTGCTCTCCTCGCACCTGCTCGACGAGGTCGAGAAGACCTGCGACATCGTCGCGATCGTCGACGACGGCCGCGTCGTCGCCCAGGGGTCGATCCACGAGATCACCCGCGGCGGCCAGCGCGCCATCGACATCGTCGCCCACAACGCCGTGGAGGCCGCCACGCTGCTCGCCGCCGTGCCGGGTGTGCTGCGCGCGACCGACCACGAGGGCGGCCTGCGCGTGACCCTCAGCCCCGAGGCGCCCGTCGATCGCGAGATCGTCACCGCGCTGCTGCGGCGCCTGCTCGACCACGGCGTCGACGTCGAACGCGTCGCCCCCGTCCGGTCCTCGCTCGAGGACCGCTTCCTGACCATGACCACCCGCCTCGAGGACCGATCCTGATGCCGAACCTCCGACTCATCCAAGCCGAGGTGCTCAAGCTCCGCCGCCGCCGCGGCATGCTCGCCGTCGCCGTCGGGCTGACGCTCGGGTTGATGGCCGTCGCGTACCTCGTCACGGCCATCCAGCACGGCGGCAATCCTGGCAAGTACGGTCCTGCCGGCGGGCTGAAGGGCTTCGAGGACAGCCTCGCGTTCCTCTCGGTCGTGGGCTTCGTCATGGCCGCGATCATCGGCTCCACCGCCGGATCCCAGGACATCGACACGGGGGTCTTCCGTGATCTGGCCGCCACCGGCCGCTCGCGCACGGCGTTGTTCCTGGCCCGCGTCGGCGGGGCCTGGGTCGTCGTCCTGTCGATCCTCGCGGTCACGCTCGCCCTCGACGTCGCCGGCGCCTTCGCGTTCGCCGACGGCACCGCGACGCCGGGGGCGGGCGACATCGGCCAGGCCGTCGCGATGACGCTCGCCGCGGGCGCGCTCGGCGCGGCCCTGGCCGTCGGGCTCGCCGCGTTGTTCGGCTCGCGCGGGCCCGTGATCGGAATCCTGATCGCCGCGCACGTCGTGTTCGAGCCCCAGCTCCAGGGCGCGGGCTTCCTCGGCGACGCACGGAAGGCGATCCCGGTCTCCGCGATCGACCGCATCGGCGACCACGCGTCGAGCGGGATGGACTACAAGCTCGCGCTCGGCACCGCCGTCGCCGTCGTCGCGGCGTGGATCGCGGCCGCCCTCGTGGCCGGCGCATGGCGCACCAAGTCGCGCGAGATCTAGTGCGCACTCAGGGCCGGGGATACGCTCCGCGCGTGTCTCCGGCCCTTCCGTCGTGGCTGCGCTCGCCGTCGCCGCGGACGCGCGACGTGCTGCTCGTCATCGCGGTGGCGATCCTGGTCGTGCCCGCGGTGGTCGCGCAGGCCTCCAAGGGCGACAAGCTGCTCGAGGCGACGATGCTGGCCGCGGTCGGAGTGCTGGCGCTGCTGTTCCGGCGCTCGCACCCGTTCGCCGTGCTCGCCGCCGTCGTCGCCGTCACCGTGGCGATCCCGGTCGACGGCCCGGTCTCGATCCCGCTCATGGTCGCGCTCTACACGATCGGCTCGCGGCACTCGGGCGAGACGACGATCGCCGCGGCGGTCGCCGTCGTCGCCGTCGGCTTCGTCTACCGGCTCGCGGGAGGGCCGCAGTTCAGCTCCGCCGACCTCGTCGGACTGGCGCTCATCTGCGCCGTCTCGGCCGGCCTCGGCCTCTACGTCGGCAACCGGCGGGCGAACATGGACCGCCTGCGCGAGCGCGCCGAGCTGCTCGACCGCGAGCGCGAGCTGCTCGCCGAGCGCGCGGTGTCCGAGGAGCGCGTGCGGATCGCGCAGGAGCTCCACGACGTCGTCGCCCACAACGTCAGCCTGATCGTCGTCCAGGCGCAGGCGCTCGGCGCGACGGCCGGCGACCCGCGCGTCAGCGAGGCGACCGACGGGATCGCCGACCTCGGCCGCGAGGCGATGGCCGAGATGCACCGCACGCTCAAGCTGCTGCGCGCCGGCGAGGGCGGCGACCCGGCGCTCGCGCCGCAGCCGGGGCTCGGCGAGCTCGACGGTCTGCTCGAGCGAGCGCGCGGCGCCGGCGTCGGCATCGACCTGGCCGTCGAGGGCGAGCCGCGGCCGCTGCCGCAGAGCGTCGACCTGTCGGCCTACCGGATCGTGCAGGAGGCGCTGACGAACGTCGTCAAGCACGCCGGCCGCGCGCACACCACCGTGACGCTCGGCTACCGCCCCGACGCGCTCGAGCTGACGATCGCCGACCGCGGCCAGGCACCGCCGCGCCCGAGCGCCGGCGGCCACGGCCTCGTCGGGATGCGCGAGCGCGCGGCGCTGTTCGGCGGCACACTCAGCGCCGGCCCGCGCGACGGCCACGGCTTCGAGGTGCGCGCCTCGCTGCCCTACGACGGCGAGCCCGCATGAACCGGCTGCGGGTCGTCATCGCCGACGACCAGCCGATGATGCGCGCCGGCTTCAAGGCCGTGCTCGAGGCGACCGGCGGCATCGAGGTCGTGGCCGAGGCCGGGACCGGCGAGGAGGCGGTGATGGCCGCCCGCCGCCACGACCCCGACGTCGTCCTCATGGACATCCGCATGCCCGGCCTCGACGGCATCGAGGCGACGCGGCGCCTGCCCGGCCACCGCGTGCTCATCCTCACCACCTTCGGCCTCGACGAGTACATCATCGAGGCGCTGCGCGCCGGGGCCAGCGGCTTCCTGCTCAAGGACGCGCCCACGCAGGAGGTCGTCGACGCGGTGCGCGCGGTCGCGGCGGGGGACGCGGTGCTCGCCCCCGCGGTCACACGGCAGCTGCTCGATCAGGTCGGCCGCCGCCTGCCCGCCGCGATGTCGCGCGCCCCGGAGGCGCTCGGCGAGCTCACCGACCGCGAGCAGCAGGTCCTGCGCATGCTCGCGGTCGGGCTCTCGAACGCGGAGATCGCCGAGGCGCTCGTGCTCTCCGAGGCGACCGTGAAGACGCACGTCTCGAACCTGCTCGGCAAGCTCGGCCTGCGCGACCGGGTGCAGGCCGTGATCTACGCGTACGAGAGCGGGCTCATCACGCCGGGCTGAGGGGACCGGCACGCGCCGGTCCCCTCTCGATGGCTACGCCGCCGCCGCGACCGCGGGCTGCGGGTTGGAGCGGGTGAGCCCGCGGACGCCGACCGCGACGAGGAGCAGCGCGATCAGGCCGAGCGCGGCGCCCGGGATCGTGAGCCACCAGGCGAGGTCGCGGATGAGCGGCGCATTGGCGCCGACCGAGGCGTCGACGCTGACGCCGGGCGAGCCGTCGGCGTTCATCATCACGACGGACCAGTTGCCCGAGCGCACCTTCCAGTCGACGGGGTGGCCGTCGGCCGAGGACGCGGCCCAGAACGTCTGGGCGGCGGGCATCGCGGGACGACCCTCGCCGGCGCGCCGGCTCTTGTCGATCGTGAACGGATCGAACTCGATGTCGGAGATCTCGTCGTGCTGGACCTGGTCGAGGTAGGCGGTGACGTCACTCGTGCGGGCGATGCCGACGAAGACGGGCTTGGCGGAGCTGGTCGAGCGCGGGTCGATCCGGACGTGGCCGAAGGTCTCGGAGGAGAAGAGCCAGTCCGGCGCGTTGGCGCCGACGTCGAGATTCTGGGTGGTCAGGGCGCGGGTCGGCGATGAGTAGTGATGCGTCGCCGTCGAGTAATAGCCGTCGGCGTCGACCTTGTCGTGGCTGACCCAGAACAGGGCGGCCCCGCCGGCGATCAGGATGATCGCGAGAAAGGCGGCGACGCCGCCGGTGATGGTCGCCAGGATCGGACCGGTTCGGTTCCGAGTCGGTGCGGCGAATGGAGTGATGTTGGTGGCATAGGTGGTCATGGCACCAGCGTGGCGGGGCGCGCGGCCCCCGGCCATGGCGCTACCCGGGGAGCCGGGGTACGGCTGTCACGCGCAGAGGAGGGTGATGAAGGCGTCGCTGCGGGCGCTCGAGCCCTTCGTCGGGCCGAGATAGCGGTTGCCGCCGTCGCCCGCGCTCGCCGGCCGCGTCGTCTCGCGGGCGAGGTCGCGGACGAAGATCCCGCGCGCGCTGTTGCACTTCTGAGGCGACAGGTTCCACGCGTCGGAGGTGAACGCCACGCGGCGCCCGTCGCCCGAGATCGCGGGGTGGCTCGCGCTGCCCATGCCGGGCGGCCCGTCGGCGCCGTCGGCGCGCGAGACGAGCTGCGTCTCCGCCGAGCGCAGGTCGCGCACGAACACCTGGGTCTGGCGCGTGCCGCCGGGCCGCGCCACGAAGGCGACGCGGCGGCCGTCTGCCGACAGCGACGGCTCGAAGGCGAGCCCGGAGCCCGCCGGTGAGGCGATCGTCGCCAGACGCCCGCGGACGAGGTCGCGGACGACCACGTGGGACTCGCCGCCGGCGCCCGCCGCCGTGTAGGCGACGACCCCGCCGCGGCCGGAGAGCACGGGCTCCCACGCCTCCTCGCCGGGTGCGGAGACACGGCGGCTGCGGCCGCTGCGCAGGTCGCGGACGAAGACCTCCGAGCGCTCCCCGGGCCCGCGCGCGAGCGCGCTGAAGGCGAGCCGGCGGCCGTCGGCCGACAGCCGCGGCTCGTAGAGCTCGGCGGCCACGCCCGCCGGCGCGGGCACCGCGTGCTCGCGGCCGTTGCGGAGGTCGCGCACCACGACGCGCGTGCCGCCGCCCGGCTCGTCCGGCCGGTCGTAGGCCTCGTAGGCGATCAGCCGGCCGTCGCCGGAGATCGTCGGGTTGTACGCCGAGCGCGAGATCGCGAGATCGGGCGGGTGGCTGACCCGGATCGTGCGGCCGCTGCGGAGGTCGCGCGCGAGGATCTCCATGCGCCCGTAGCGCTTGGCGAAGTTGAGGTTGCCGAGCGCCGACTCGAACGCGACCCAGCGACCGTCGGCCGAGAGCGCGGGGTTGTAGTTCGAGCGCGGGTCCGGCGACGGCCCGCTCGCGAGCACGGGCGGCGCGCCGGCGCCGACCGCGCGCGCCATCACCGCGATCTCCCCGAGCCGCTTGGCGATCGCGAGCTTGGCCTGGTAGCTCTCGAACACCACGCGCCGCCCGTCGCCCGAGAGCGCCGCGTTGTTGGAGTAGTTCGACGCGGTGGCGGGCGAGGAGCGCGGTGAGACGAGCGGCGGCGGCCCGTTGTAGCGCGTCTGCTGCAGCCAGCGCGGGAGCTGGCGCAGCTGGCGTGAGAGCAGGCGCGCCGCCTGCGCGGGCGGGATCGCCTGGCGGGCGACGCCCATGGCGGCGTACTCGCGCAGCGTGGCGGCCGCCTGCTCCTGCACGTGGCCGCGCGGCAGGCCGTTGAGGCGGCAGATCTGCAGCGGGCTGAGCTCGGAGCGGCGCAGCGCCGACCACTCGGAGCGGCTCGCGACGCCGAAGATCTGGGTCGCGTGGGAGGGGATCGCCTCCTGGTGCAGCGAGTGGAAGAAGAGGTGCTGCGAGAGATGGCCCTGGGTCAGCGTGCGCAGCGCGCGCTTCTCGAGCAGCGCGAGGCGACCGGGGTCACGGAGCTGACCGCGCCACGGCGCCACGAGCTCGTGCGCGAGCGCCTGCGGCTCCCAGCCCCGCTCCCGCGCGAGCTGGGCGAGGGTGCGCGTGTCGTCGCGCAGCTGGCGCCAGATCACGCCGCGGTCGACGCCGAGCAGCGAGTAGAGCCGCCGCTCGTCGTAGGGCAGCCAGTGCTGCATCACCCACGGCTCGCTCGGCAGCCAGTGCGGCGGAGAGCCGGGCGGCGCGTCGGAGTCCAGCGACGCGATCTGCGGTTTGGCGGGAAGCTGGACCTGCGCCGCGGCAGGCGCCGCGGCGATGGCCAGCGCGACCAGGATCAGAGCCGTCACGCGGGCGAGCCGCATGCGGCGACTCTAGTGGGCCGGCTAGCGCACTTCCACCTCGCGCAACCCGGGATGCGTCGTGCCCGAGCTCGTCACCTCGACCTGCACGTAGCGCGCGTCGACCGGGCCCTGGAGCTTGCCCGTGGAGCCCACCTTGCGCTCCGTCCACGTCGTTCCGTCCGTCGAGGTCAGGACGCGCGAGCTCGCCGGGTTGACCGACCAGCTCGTCACGACGCTCGTGACGCGCGTCACCTTGCCGAGGTCGACCGTGAGGCTCGCGGAGCTCGCGGTCGGCGACCAGACGGTGGCGGTGCTGCCGTCGACGGCCGCCTCGGCGTACATCCCGGCCTCCTCCGAGGTCGCGGTGGCGGCCCGGCAGCGGGCGAGGTCGTCCGTCGCCACGAGGTCGGGGCGGCGGGTGGGGATCGTCGCCGACGAGCTGACCGTCCGCGTGCCGCCCGGCGACTCGAGCGTGAAGGACCCGCCGCTGCGCAGCGTCACGGTCGTGTCGGTCGCACCGATCGCGACGTCGAAGGTTCGTCCGTGCCAATGCATTCCCTTGAGCGTCACCCCGTCGGAGAGCTGAGGCGGCAGCATCGGGTCGAGGTGCACGCGGTCCTCGCGCCATCGGAGCCCGGTCAGCCCGAACGTGAAGACCTGCGAGAAGCCGCCCGAGCCCGTGAGGAAGTTGTAGGCGGGGGATCCGGCCAGCGGGTCCTGGGCGCCCGCCTTGTCGCCGCGCGCCTCCGTGTACTGGGCGAAGGGATCGCGCACGAACGGCCTGATCGAGCGCATCAGGTAGGTGTGCGTCGCGCAGCCCGGCTCGCCGATCTGGGCGGCGTCGACGGCGTGGATCGCGTCGGTCATGGCCGGGCCGTCCGGGTCCGTGCGCGGCGCGTAGTAGTCGAGCGTGTTCGCCGCGACCTGCGTCGACATGGGCCACTCCATCGGGTAGATCAGCAGGACGGTGTCGGCCTGCTTGATCTGGGTCCCCTGGTAGCCGTCGTACTGGAGGAAGACGTTGTTCTGCGCGTCGAACGGCATGCGCAGGTTGTCGGCGATCGTGGTCCATTGTGCGGGCGCGCGCTCGCCGAGGAGCTTCGCGGCGCGCGTGGCGTTGCGCAGCGCGGTGGCCGCCCCGGCGTTGGTGAAGACACCGTCATTGACGCCGTTGGAGTACTCGTCGGGGCCGGCGACATTGTCGATCGAGTAGGTGCCGTCACGGTTCGCGGTCACGCGGCCCGCCCAGAACTCGGCGATCCCGCTGAGCAGCGGCCAGTGGCTGCGCAGCCACGCCGTGTCACCCGTGGCGAGGTAGTACTGCCAGAC